>CAYQNV010000040.1:0-4866 GCA_964418975.1 uncultured bacterium
GCAGGGGGCCGCACTCGTCACATGGGGGGTGCGGCCGGAGCAGCTGCGGCTCGCGACGCCGCACCCCGGTGCGCTGCGCGCGCGCGTCCTGCACCTCGAGTTCCTCGGTCACGAGGTCCTCGCACACCTCGCCCTCGACCCGGGTGAGGGCGACACAATGGAGGCACACCTGGTGGCGCGCCTCGAGCACGCGGGCGACCTCGAGCGGGGGGCCGCCGTCGCGCTCGAGGTCGATCTCGCGAGCGTCCACCTTTTCGGCAGCGACGGCGAGGCCCTCGGCCGCTTGCCGAACTGACGCCTCGGAGACCGCGCAGCAGGTTCCGCTGCTGGATCGTCCCGAGCGTCGGACCGTCTCCCGTGCGCAGGAGCTCGCGCCGCTTCGACTCCAGCCGCTCGATCAGCGCCGTGAAGAACGCGGCCCGCTTCGACTCCCGCGCCAGGCGAGCCTGCAGACCGGCCGGCAACGCACTCCCGTCCGACTGCCGCAGGGCCGCCCGCCGCGCGCGAACATCCTTCTTCCGATCCAGCCTCAGCCCCCGGTTCGGGAGCAGCCGCTTCATCCGGTTGGTGACCCGGGTCCGGTCTTGCTTCACGCTGCGAAGCTCCCGGTGCAGATGCCGGCGATCCCCCTGCTCCAGCGTGGGAACCCCTTGACGTCACCCGGACTGATAGGTGTTGGACGGCGACCTATTCGGGCGAGCGAAGCAGCTGGGCGAACAAGAGCAGCTGTTCCCGCTCGAGAGACGAGATCTCACTGTCGATGGCGATCACGGACTCGATTGCGCGGATGAACCGCATGCGATGCTTTCGGGGAACGAGCGCCGGATCGACGGATTCTGTCGGCGGAGGCTTTGAGAGCCACACCTCGACTTGGCGGCGCTCATCCTCGTCTAGATCGAGATGACGGGTCAATCGCGAAACAAAGGCTCGCTCTGTTGCGCGAACTTCGAGGTCCACCCAGGCGAATGAGCACACGAACCTGAGAAGAAGCATCCGCTCGTGTCGATTCAGTTCAAGCAGGGTATTCCTCCCTTGATCTAGGACCCCACGCTGGCGCGGGTTGTTCGCCGCCGCCGCCGTCTAACGGAGCAGGCGCTCAGCTGCCGGGCCCGCCGCCGTGGCCTGCCCGAAGCGCCCAGGTTTCGACGCCAGACACTACCAAAGGTCGATTGGAGCGCGCTGTGGATCGGGCAGCTGCAGCGCCGTGTTAGGCCGCTCGTTCGCTGCTCTGCCGTCATTAGATCTCCCACAGAGTCTCATAGTCGAGTACCGGTCGCTCGAAGCGCACGCCCTCCCGGGTGAACTCCTCAGCGAGCGCAAGCATTGGCCCGAGCGTTTGCATCTGGTGTGCGTCCGCCAAGGATTGCCAGACGCTGACGTTCACCATGCTACTGGATTCCCGATCGATGGCGGCGAAATAGTGGAGGCATCCGGCGAGTTGTCGAATCGCGGGGGCCAGGGACTTCTGCGCCGCATCGAGCCGAGCCTTGATCTCTTCGTATTTTTCAGGCGCGAACGAACCCCGTGAGATTCTGACGATGGGCTTGGAGGCAGCTATCTGATCACCGCGACCGTTCGGTGCGAAGCCCGCTGAGAAGAGCATCGCGAACAGCCCCTGGACTACCCTACGGCGACCGACAGAACCGGAAGTGACGGTGTATGCGTGCAACAGGTACCTCGCGAAGCGGTGGTTCGAGCGGCCTTCCGCCCCGGTTCAGCGACGGCGCGTTAGCGACGTCCGCTGCAACAGATTGTTAGGCGCCAAGAGTCTCATTCAAGCCCTCGAGTACCTGGGCCAGTTCTTCTGGCGACGCCCGGCCCAGACGCTTGCCGATGCGTTCCATCGCCAACGTGCGAATCTGACTGATCTTGACCCACGACCGCTTCGGCAATCGCGGCGCGACCAACTCCAACGTGAGCGGAAAGCCGGCGCGCTGTGGCTGGCTGCTCAAGGCCACCGCAATCACAGTCCCGGAGCGTTGGTTGAAGATATCGTGGCTGAGCACGAGGACCGGGCGTAGCCCTGCCTGTTCGCTGCCCCGCGTTCGATTCAGATCCGCCCAGCGGATCTCGCCCCTCAGTATTCCGGCCACGCCGCGGCGTCCTCGCTGAGGCCTTCCTCCGCCAGCGCCCGTTCCGCCGCTGGGTCGAGCTTGGCGCACTCCTCGGCCAGGCGCCGTCCCTCGAGGCGCTCCAGTTGTTCGGCGACCGCAGCTTCAATGGCCTGACTCCGGTTGGGATAGCGGGCATCGCGTACCAACCGGTCAACGCGGCGCAGGGTCTGCGTGTCGAGCGTGATTGCCACTTTGGTTTTTGCCATCGACGCCTCCAGAGTGGGAGGATACGTCATACCCCACAATTCCGCAAGCTGGCAGGCCTGGCGCCGCCTTGACGTCACCCGGCCTGATAGGTGTTGGGCGGCGTGCCCGCGTCAATGCCCCTTGGTGTCAGTGGATGACTTCACCGGACCAACGGTCGCGGTGGGCCCAGAAGGGGCAGCGCGGGCAAGCCTGGCCCTCGGGATAGTCGGTTCCCTCCTCGTGGGGACAACCGATAATGCGGTCGGTCATGACCACCGTCTGGGCGCCGTGCTCACGGACGAAGGCGAGGATCTCCGCGCCGATGGCCAGGTCCTTCCGAACGTCGCCCTCCTCCGCGAACCAACGTTGGAGGGGATCGGCCTGAGCGTCTTGCTCGGGAACGATACCGACCGCGACCTTGCTCGCACGCTGGTCATCGGGACCGTAGAAGGCGACGGTCGCGACCGGATAACCCCGGAAGCCGCGACGGGCGCGCTTCTCGAGGGGCGACCTGGAGCGGCGCTTCAGCTTCGTCGCCAACGTCGACGTGCTCCTCTACGCTGCCCAACGTCCCGGTTCAGCGGCGGCGCGTGAGCGCCGTCCGCTGCAACCGGTTGTTAGCTGGCGTCGTGCACGTCCTTGGGGCGAAATCGGGGGCGTCCCCGGGTGGCCTATGTCTGACACCATGCACCAACCTCAGATCGGCCGATAATCACTGCTCCGGAAGCTTCGACATCCGCGAGTACGCGTTCCGCCAAGGTCTTGCACTGGAGCTCGTCATCGGTCGCGATACCGAAGCGCTCCATCTCATCGATAAGACTGCCGACCAGATCAACCTCGAAATGGACCTGATCAGAACAGTTCGCCCCTCCGCCGATGACCGCCTCCAGCCGCATCCGGGGAGCCGGCAATCCCGCGGCGATGAAGACCGGGTACAACTTGATGCCCATGCGCCTATCGGTACCCCACCTGCGAACCGTCTCATCCACGAGCTTGCAGCAACGGTCGTAGAGGGGCACCGGGGGGAGAGAGCGGATCCCGTCCCGATCGGGCTCGTGAAAGACCACGACACCGCCCGGCTGAAGGTGCGCGGCCACTGCGCGGAGCATGGCTGCCGGGTCGGGCTGAAACATGAGCACGTAGCGACCGATGATCGCATCGAATGGCCGGTCGAAACGCATTTTGGCTGGGTCGCCTTCCAGAAACGATACGTTGTTGAGACTTGCCGCGTCCGCTCGTTCGATCGCCCTCGCAATCGCAGCCGAGGCGCGGTCCACCCCGACAACTTCGCCTGACTCTCCGACGAGCTCGGCAGCCATGAATGCGACATCGCCTGCACCCGACCCGATATCAAGGACCCGCATACCGCTAGCAATGCCACCGTCGCGAAGGAATCCGCGGGTGATCGGATCAATGAGGCGCGCCTGGACGCTCAGTCGCTCGAGCTCTCTGGAGGAATGTCCCAGGGCGTAGCTTCTGCTGCTCGATGCGTCACTCATCGTCCATGCCTCCTTCGCATGTCTAACGTGTATTGGACAGACCTGCATAGACACCGCGAGCGCGGCGAGGCGACGGCAAGACGGGGCCGAAAGGAGCCTGGGTGCCCATCGTCAAGCTCCGAGGAGGCGGTCGGCCGGGGACTGGACGCCGGCGGGGCCGCGGTTCAGGACATGGGTGTAGATCATCGTCGTGGCGACGTGCTTGTGGCCGAGCAGCTCTTGTACGGTGCGGATGTCGCTGCCGGCTTCGAGCAGGTGCGTGGCGAAGGAGTGAGGGAAGGTGTGGCAGGTCGTGCGCTTCGGGATGGACGCCGCGAGGACTGCGCGGCGCACGGCGTGCTGCACGACGGTCTCGTGCAGGTGGTGGCGGCGCTTCTGGCCCATCTCGCGCTCGACGGAGTGCCGCGTGGCGGGGAAGACCCACTGCCAGAGCCACTCACGGCCGGCAGAGTGGAGCTTCTTGGCGAGAGCGTCCGGAAGCTCGACCCAGCCGGCGCCGCTCGCGAGGTCGCGCTCGTGCTGCGCCTGAACGCGCTCCAGGTGAACGGCGAGCTCGGATTTGAGCGAGACGGGCAGCATCGTCGCGCGGTCCTTGTCGCCCTTGCCGCGCCGGACGCTGATCGGGTTGCGGCCGAAGTCGATGTCCTTGACGCGCAGGCGGCACACTCGTGGAGGCGCAACCCAGCGCCGTAGAGCAGGGTCGCCATCAGGCGTGGTTGGCCTTCCATGCGAGCGAGCACGGCGCGCACCTCGTCGCCCGTGAGCACCAGCGGAAGGCGCGCGGGGGTCTTGGCGCGGACGAGATCGTCGAGCCATGGCAGTTGAATGCCGAGAACCTCCCGGTAGAGGAAGAGCAGCGCTGCGAGCGCCTGGTTCTGCGTCGAGGCGGCGACGTGCCTGTGGGTCGCGAGCGCGTTCAGGAAGGCCGTGACGTGCTCGGGGCCGAGATAGGCCTCCTCGGTGCGCGCGCTGAAGTGACGCAGGCGCATGGCCTCCCGCGCGCGCTCGGAGAGGCGCGGCGCCGGGCCCTCGCGCACGATAGAGGCTCCGCCGAGCGCGCCCGGGCG
>CAYQNV010000041.1:0-20109 GCA_964418975.1 uncultured bacterium
CTGTCGATCGTCATCGCGCGTCCTCGGAGTTCGGGGTCCGCGCCCAGCCTATCAGGCTCTCAGGCCAGCATTCTCAGCCACACGAAAGTCGGAAGACCCCTCAAGTTTTCCGCCGAGGAGAATGGCGCCCTCGTGGACTTCACTTCGGACGGCCGGCACGTCTACGTGGAGAGTTCGCTCGGTTCTGACGTGACACGACTTCTCAAGGTGGACGCCACCACCGGCAAGGAAGTGGAGCAGATCGCGACCGATCCACGCTGCGACGTGGGCATCGTGATGGTGAACGATGTCACCCACCGGATCGAGGCGGTGGGGTTCAATTACCTGCGCAACGAGTGGAAGGTGGTGGACCCGACCCTTGCTCCGGACTTCGAGGCGCTCAAGAAGGTGCATGACGGCGACTTCACCATCGTGAGCCGTGACCGTGCCGATCGGACTTGGATCGCCGCGTTCACGAATGATGATGGCCCGGCCGCCTTCTACGCGTACGACCGCAAGAGTCGCAAGGCGACGCTCCTGTTCGTGAACCAGCCCGCGCTCGAAAAGGTCAGGCTGGCCGCGCGCGAACCTGTGGTGATCTCCGCGCGCGACGATGTGCAGCTCGTGAGCTATCTCACCGTTCCAGTGGGCGTGGCGCGAAAGAACCTCCCCATGGTGCTCTATGTGCACGGTGGCCCGTGGGCGCGCGACCAGTGGGGCTACGATCCCGTCGCGCAGTGGCTCGCCAACCGCGGCTACGCTGTGCTCCAAGTCAACTTTCGCGCCTCCACCGGCTTCGGGAAGAGGTTCCTGCACCTCGGCGACAGGCAGTGGGGCGGCACGATGCAGGACGACCTCACCGACGCCGTCCGCTGGGCGATCGCCCAGGGAATCGCCGATCCGAAGCGCGTCGCCATCATGGGCGGCTCGTACGGCGGCTACGCCACGCTCGCGGGGCTCACCTCCACACCCGAGCTGTACGCGTGCGGCGTAGACATCGTGGGCCCGTCCAATCTCAAGACACTCATCGCCGCCATCCCGCCCTACTGGGCCACCCTCCGCAAGACATTCGACGTTCGCATGGGCGATGTGGACAGGGACTCGGTCCTCAACCACAAGTGCTCGCCGCTGTTCCACGCGGACAGGATCCGAGTTCCGCTCCTGATCGGGCAGGGCTTGAACGACCCACGCGTGAACGTGCGGGAGTCGGACCAAATCGTGGCCGCGATGCGCGCCAGGAACCTGCCGGTCGAGTACGTGGTCTACACCGACGAGGGGCACGGATTCGCTCGCCCCGAGAATCGGATGGACTTCTACGGCCGGACCGAGATCTTCCTCTCGAAGCAGCTGGGCGGCAGGCACGAACCATTCATCGAGATGAAAGGCGCGATGGCCGAGGTGAGGTAGCAGGGAACGCTGCGGCAACGACCCGCCTCGCCGCAGGGGCCGCCGGATTCTCGGGCACGGACGGATGGTCTAGACTGACACGATGCCCCTCGCACCCGGCGCACGCCTCGGCCCCTACGAGATCCTTGCCCCGCTTGGCGCGGGCGGCATGGGCGAGGTGTATCGCGCGCGCGACACGCGGCTCGGCCGCGAGGTCGCCATCAAGGTGCTGCCCCAGCACCTGAGCGCAAACGCCGAAGTGCGCTCGCGCTTCGAGCGCGAGGCGAGGGCGGTCTCGTCGCTCAACCATCCCAACATCTGCGTGCTGCACGACGTCGGCCGCGAGGGCGAGACCGACTACCTGGTGATGGAGCTGGTGGTGGGCGAGACGCTGGCGTCGCGGCTCGCGAAGGGGCCGCTGCCCGCTGCCGAGACGCTCAGGCTCGGGGAGCAGATCGCCGACGCGCTCGACCGCGCACACCGTGCGGGTGTGATCCACCGCGACTTGAAACCCGGCAACGTGATGCTCGCGAAGAGCGGCGCCAAGCTGATGGACTTCGGGCTCGCGCGCGCATCCGGAGAAGCCCAAGCCCGGTCGAGCTCGGGACTCACGCAGTCGCCGACGATTGCGCAACCGCTCACGGCCGAGGGCACGATCGTCGGCACGTTCCAGTACATGGCGCCCGAGCAGCTCGAAGGGCGCGAAGCCGACGCGCGTAGCGACCTGTGGGCGCTCGGCTGCGTGCTCTACGAGATGGCGACGGGCCGGCGGGCGTTCGCCGGCGGCAGCCAGGCCAGCTTGATCTCCTCGATCATGAAGGATGAGCCGGCCCCGGCCTCCCAGGTGGCGCCTCTGAGTCCATTGGGGCTCGACCGGCTGATCCAGGCTTGCTTGGCCAAGTCGCCCGAGGAACGCGTCCAGACCGCGCACGACGTGAAGCTGCAGCTGCGTTGGATCGCGGAGGGCGGCTCGCAGACATCTGCGCCGGTCGCCGTCCGGCGACTGCGGCGCGTGCCGGAATG
Source organism: uncultured bacterium (assembly GCA_964418975.1). Lineage (GTDB taxonomy): Bacteria > Eisenbacteria > RBG-16-71-46 > RBG-16-71-46 > RBG-16-71-46 > JAIOPA01. The sequence continues at coordinate 2,389 of CAYQNV010000041.1, forward strand.
GCTGGGTTGGGCGGTCGGTGCACTCGGACTCGTGGCGGCGGCGGTCACGATGTGGATGGGGCGCGACTCGGGCGGCCCCGTGATCCGCGCCATCATTCCGCAGCCCTCGAACGCGCTCTACCTCTTCTTCGGCGACAACGCCGGCCCGCCGGTGATCTCACCCGACGGCCGTCAGGTCGCATTCGTGGCGGTGGACGACGTGCGCGGCGCGCGCATCTGGGTGCGCGATGTGGCATCGCTCACCGCGCACCCAATCGCCGGCACGGAGAACGCCACCTACCCGTTCTGGTCCTGGGACAGTCGCTCGCTCGCGTTCTTCGCCGATCGCAAGCTCAAGCGCGTGGATCTCGCGAATGGACAGGTGTTCGCCATCTGTCCCGCGGGTTGGGGGCGCGGTGGCACATGGAACCAGAAGGGCCAGATCGTTTACTCCGCCGACTTCCAAGCCCCTCTGTCGCAGGTGCCGGCCATGGGCGGGACGCCGCGCATGATCACCACGCTCGATTCCGCGCGCCACACCACGCATCGCTGGCCACAGTTCCTGCCCGACGGCCGACGCTTCCTATACCTGGCGGGCAGCCACCAGAACGTGCACGGTCCCGAGAACGCCATCTGGGTCGGTTCGATCGATGGCCGCGAGCACCGGCAATTGCTGCCCGCGGCGACGGAAGCCCACTATGCCGACGGGTACCTGTTCTACGTTCAGGATAGCGTGCTCATGGCCCGCGCCTTCCATCCTGGCGCGCTGCGATTCAAGGGCGAGGCGACGCCCACGGCCGAGCGCGTGCAGTTCGACCCCACTACGTGGAAGGCGAACTTCTCGCTCTCTCGCAACGGACTACTCGCCTACCAGCCGCTCGGCGGTCGCCAGGGAAGCCAGATCCGCCTGGTCGACCGAAGCGGACGCGTGCTCGATACCGCGGGCGAAAGTGGCAACCACTTCATGGTGCGATTGTCGGCCGGCGGAAAGCAGGCGATCTACTCTTCGCAGCAGCTTCCGAATGGCGACATCTTCCTGTACGACTTCGAGCGCGGGATGACCCGCCGCCTGACACTGACCGAAGCGGATGACGACCTGCCCGTGTCCTCGCCCGATGGAAGGCGAGTCGCTTACACATCATGGTCGCGGTCCGGGGACCCGACCAACAAGTCCGTCTATTCGATCCAAGTGCTGCCGATCGAGGGGGTCGTCGCCCCGCGACAGCTCTTCCGTAGAGCGCGAGACGTATGGCCGCTGGACTGGTCCAGCGACGGGCGCTACCTGCTGTTCGGCAGCGGGGATCTCTCGACGGTCGCGGCCGACAGCGTCGGCGTCCTGGACCTCGAGGACCCGAGCCGCGTGCGATGGCTCTCGGCTCCCGCCGGCACCGTCAGCTACGGCTGCTTCTCTCACGACGGTCGCTGGGTGGCCTACGGCACGATCGACGCGCCCGAGCCGCAGGTCTTCATCGAGCCCGTGCCCGGGACGTCGACCCCCGAGCCCGGGGGTGAGGGACGCATCCAGGTTTCCACGCGTGGCGGCGGTCTGCCGTGCTGGCGGGGCGACGACCGTGAACTCTATTACGCGCGGCCGGACGGGATGGTCGTGGCGGTGTCGCTCACCCCGGAAACGATGCAGGTGGGGCGGGAGAGCGAGTTGTTCCGTGCGAACCTGCGGCCGCTCTATCACTCGCTCGACGTGAGCGCCGATGGCCAGCGCTTCCTGGTCAATGTGCTCGCGTCCGAGGGCGCGGCGCCCATCGTGCTCGTCTCGGGATGGAAGGAAGACCTGAAAGCACGCTGAACCACATCCGCCGTGGCATGTGAGGATCGGCATCCCGTAGGATGCCCATGGCGCGCCGGCCAGCGCCTCTCTCGTCCTGGGCAGGCCCGGCGCCGCGAACGGATCCGGGATCCAGTGCACGGACGCGCCGCCGCACCTGACCTGGGGGACCGCCAGATGGGCTCCGCCACGACCGATCGCGAGCGCGAACAGCGCCTGCTCGCGATGCAGTACGCGACCACGCGCGTCATCGCCGAGGCCGCAACACTCGACGAGGGCATCCCGCGGATCCTGCAGGCGATTTGCGAGACCCTGCTGTGGGAGCACGGCGCGGTGTGGATGATCGACCCCGAGATCCAACAGCTGCGCTGCGCGTACCTGTGGCACGTCCCGGGCTTGGAGGTCACCGAGTTCGAGGCGGTGAGTCGTGAGACGACGTTTCCCCCGAATGTCGGGCTGCCAGGGCGCGTGTGGACCAGCGGCCGCCCGGCGTGGATCCCGGACGTGCTCCAGGACTTGAACTTCCCGCGCGCCCCGGTCGCCAGCCGCGAGGGCCTGCACGCCGCGTTCGGGTTTCCCATCCTGCTCGCAGGCGGGGTCCACGGCGTGCTCGAGTTCTTCAGTCGCGAGATCCGCGAACCGGATGAAAACCTGTTGCGCGGCCTGTCCACCGTGGGCGGGCAGATCGGCCTGTTCATCGAGCGCCGGCGCGCCGAGGAGGCGCTGCACCGCGCGCGGAACGAGATGGACCAGTTCTTCACGCTGTCACCTGATCTCCTGTGCATCGGGGATTTCGAGGGCTACTTCCTGCGGCTGAACCCGGCGTGGGAGCGGGCACTGGGTTACACGAACGAACAGTTGCTCGCCCGGACCTACTTAGAGCTCGTGCACCACGACGACCGGAAGAGCACGCTCGAGGCGCTCGCACGACTCGCCACGGGCTCCAAGCTCGTCCAGTTCGAGAACCGCTATCGCGCCGCGGACGAATCCTACCGTTGGCTGGCGTGGAGCGCGGCGCCGGAGCCCGAGGCGAAGCGGGTGTTCGCCGTGGCCCGCGACGTCACCGACCGCCGGCAGGCCGAGCAGGCGCTCCGGGACTACGCGCGGCAGATCGAGGCCGCACGCCAGGCCGAGGAGGAGCATGCCGCACGCCTGACCCAGCTCGTGAAGGAGCTGGAGTCCGCCAAGAAGCGGGCCGAGTCTGCGACCCAGGCCAAGAGCGAGTTCCTGGCCAACATGAGCCACGAGATCCGCACGCCGCTCCATGCGGTGATCGGCATGACTGAACTGGCCCTCGGCACCAAGCTCAGCCACGAGCAGCGCGAGTACCTGGGCGTGGTGAACGACTCCGCCGAAGCGCTGCGGTCGCTCATTGACGACATCCTCGACTTCTCCAAGATCGAGGAGCGGAAACTCGACCTGGAGTCGGTCGCGTTCGGACTGCGTGACGCGGTTGAGGACACCGTGCGCCTACTCGCGTTGCGCGCGCAGCAGAAGGGGCTGGAACTGGCGTGCCGCATCCGGCCCGACGTCGAAGACGCGGTCGTGGGAGACCCCGGCCGCCTGCGACAGATCATCGTCAACCTGGTCGGCAACGCCATCAAGTTCACCGAGAAGGGCGAAGTGGTGCTCGAGGTCGCCACGATCTCGCAGGGCGAGCGCTGGGTGGAACTGCACTTCGCCGTGCGCGACACGGGCATCGGGATCCCGCCCGAGAAACACGAGCACGTCTTCGAGGCGTTCGTGCAGGTCGACAGTTCGACCACGCGACAGTACGGCGGCACCGGGCTCGGGCTGGCCATCGCGGCGCAGCTCGTGCGCCTCATGCACGGGCGGCTGTGGCTCGAGAGCGAAGTGGGCAAGGGCAGCGTCTTCCAGTTCACCGCCCGGCTCGAGAAAGCTCCGGGGGAACGCGTCGCCGACGTCTCGGCGGCTCACCCGACGCTCCGTGGCATGCGGGTGCTGGTGGTGGACGACAACGCCACCAACCGCCGCATCCTGGACGAGATGCTCACGAACTGGGGCATGGATCCGACGCCGGTGGATGGCGCTCCCGGCGCGCTGGCCGCGCTCGACGCCGCGCGCCGCTCGGCCAAGCCTTTCCCATTGATGCTGCTGGACGCGCACATGCCCGGCACCGACGGCCTGGCGCTGGCGCGCAGGATCCGCCGCGAGCGCGGCTACGGGAAGTCGACGCTCCTGCTGCTCACCTCGGCGGGCCACTCGACGGCGCGCGCGAAGACCGCGGGCATCCAGGCCTGCCTCGTCAAGCCGGTCAAGCAATCGGACCTGTTCGACGCCATCATCACGGCCATGGGCGGCCGCGTGCGTAGCCGGCGCGGGCCGCCAGGGCCGGTCGAGCGGCGGCGGGGGCGTCCCTTGAATGTGCTTGTCGTCGAGGACAACCGCGTGAACCAGACGCTTGCGAAGCGCCTGCTCGAGATGCGCGGGCACCGGGTGTCGCTCGCCGAGAACGGGCAGAAGGCGCTCGACACGATCGCGCGTCGCGCATTCGACGTGGTGTTGATGGACGTGCAGATGCCGGTGATGAATGGGCTCGAGGCCACGACCGCGATACGCGAGCGTGAGCGCGGTAGCGGCCGACACCTCCCGATCGTCGCACTCACCGCCCACGCGATGCGCGGGGATCGCGAACGCTGCCTGGCGGCCGGCATGGACACGTACTTGCTGAAGCCGATCCAGCGCGAAGAGTTGTTCGCCACCATCGAGTCGCTGGCGACTCCTGCGGCGCCGGCCTCGATGACGGCTGCGCCCCGCGGGGAGCCGACGGGCGCTAGCCCGGAGGCTGTCGTGGAACGCCTGGGCGGCGATGCCAAGCTGGCGCGCGAACTCGCGGACATCTTCCTCAAGGATCGCCCCGGCATGATGCGCCGGATCGATCGGGCGAGAGTCGCGCGCGACGCCGAGGAGCTGCGCATGGCGGCGCACGCGCTCAAGGGAGCGGTCGCGAACTTCGGGTTCGAGGCCGCTTCGGCCGCGGCGCAAAGGCTGGAGCGGCTGGGGCAGGATGTGGGCACGGCGGAACTGGACGAGGCCTGGGCCGGGCTCAAGCGCGAGGTGACGCTGGCCGGCGGCACACTAAGGAAGCTCCTGGGGCCGGCTACACGACGCAGCAGGACCGCCCCGGCGCGTGCCGCGAAGGCCGGCACGCGCGCGAAGGCACGAACTCGGACACGTTCCGGGCGTGGAGGGAAGCGATGAAACGCATCCTGGTGGTCGAGGACGACCGCACCACGCGCCACCTCCTCGGCCAGGTGCTCACGGGCGCCGGATACGAGGTGCAGCTCGCGGAAGACGGCGTGGCCGGGCTCGAGGTGCTGCAGGCCGGCACGTTCGACCTGTTGCTGCTGGACGTATGGATGCCGCGCATGAACGGGCTCGACGTGCTGGCGAAGATGCGTGCCGAGCACTTCGGACCGCCCACCGTGGTGATGACGTCAGACGATACGCCGGAGACCGTGCTCGCCGCCGTGCGCGAGCATGCCCACCAGTACGTGAGCAAGCCCATCGCCCCGCAGCAGCTACTGGACCTGGTGCGCGACGCGCTCGCGGCCAAGCCGGCGCCGCCGGTGGAGGTGATCTCGGCGAGACCCGATTGGGTCGAGTTGTTGATCCCGTGCGACCAAGGGGCGGCCGATCGAGTTCAAGGCTTCATCGCCCGGCTGGACGCCGACCTGCCGGAGAACGTGCGCGAGGACATCAGCTATGTGTTCACCGAGATGCTCCGGAACGCCGTCGAGTGGGGCGGGCGGTTCGATCCCGATCGCAAGGTTCGCGTGGCGTACCTGCGTGCCCGTCGCATGGTCCTCTATCGCATCCACGACCCCGGGCCCGGCTTTCGCCCCGACGACCTGCCGCACGCGGCGGTGAGTTATCCCGTGGGGGAGATCGCGGAGAGCGCTCGGGTGCGAGAGGAGAAGGGGCTCCGCCCCGGCGGCTTCGGCATCCTGATCGCGCGCTCCATGGTGGACGAACTTCTCTACAACGAGGCCCACAACGAGGTGCTGTTCGTGAAGTACCTCGACTGACAGCGCACTGGACACGAAATATCGGCCGGACGTGACTGCGCTGAGCAGACCCGCGATCGCCTCGTCATGAGGACGGGTGCTGGAGTCGGGTTGCTGAGGTCATCGCAGCGCAGAACACGCCGGCCGTGCAGCGCCTCGGGGGATCGCTGACCGCCGATCGGCGAGCGCGGCATTGGTGAAGGAAGAACAGGGCGGGGCTCCAAACCACTCGAGGAGACTCCTCCCCACTGGACTCGGGGGGCCGCACCCGAGAACCTGCGTACAGGCGCTCCATAGAGAGCGAACCGCCGCCCCGCTCGCTGGGCAAGCAATTTGAGGGCCACGAGCATAACGGGTTGTCGCTGCTGAACCCGACGCCGCTGACTGGAGCGCAACGCTACACATGGTCGGGCCGCCCGCTACAGATACGCGATTTGTGACCCGCCACGACTCAGGGCTATTGATGCGCTGACCAGCGGGGGATAGGGTCGGGGGCATGCGAACGACTGCTGAGTCACCCGTCGTGAGTCTTCAGCTCTGGGAGCGGTTCCAGGAGGGCCGGTATTCCCAGCAGGAGGTCCAGGGCAGTCGCGTACTTCAGCGCTGGTCACGCTGTCGCGACGCCGGCCTGCCGGCGGACAATCCCGGCGATCCGTTGATGGCCCTCGAGGACCTGCCGGAGGCGAGGGAGCGGTTCTCGACACTGCTCGCGCCCGGCGCTCCATTCGACGCATTCGCGACGGCCATCGCGAGGGCGGGGTTCTGTGGGCTGTTCTGCGACGCGAACGGCCTCGTGCTCGCGCGGCACATCGCCGAACCATTCGAGGCGTCGATCGTGGAGACCCGTCTCGTCGAGGGTGCGCTGTGGAGCGAGTCCGCACGAGGCACCAACGGGGTCGGGACCACGCTGGCGGAACGCACGCCCGTTTCCGTGGTCGGCGTGGAGCACTACGAGCGTCGGAATCACGGCCTCGCCTGCTATGCGGCGCCGGTCCGGGACATTCGCGAGCGGACCGTGGCGGTACTCGACGCCAGCGGCCCGGTTTCCGTCGCCGCGGGCTTCATCCATGCGTCGGTGGTGGCTACGGCCGCGGCGATCGAGGCGCTGGTCGTGAGCCGCACGTACGACGCCGCATTGTCGGGAGGACTGTTCGAACTGGAGCGGCTGCTCGCCCGATCACCCCATGCGACCCTTGTGGTCGAAGCGACCGGGCACGTGCGGCGCACGAACGACCTATTGCGAAAGCTCCTACGGGGGACCGAGATCTCCGACCTGGCGAACATCGTGAGCACGCGCCTGGCGCAGGATCGGTCGAAGACCGCATGGCGACTCGACGACGCGCGCGGCCCCCTCCGGGGACTCGAGATCGAGCTCGAGCCACTAGGGTCGGCTGGCGACCCGTTCGCGGCACTGGTGCACGTGGGCCCTCGGCGCCGGTGGCCCCGGGCCATGGAGGTCAGTGAGGTTCCAGCGCCCGCGTTCTCGCCGATCGTTGGGAGCGATCCCGCCATTGTGGCGGCACGCAGCCGGGCCGCGCAGTTCGCGGCGACCGAGCTGCCGCTGCTCTTGTTGGGTGAGAGCGGAACTGGAAAGGAGCTTTTCGCCCGGGCCGTGCACGCTTCGAGCGCTCGCGCGGGGGCCCCGTTCGTGGCGGTCAATTCGGGGGCGCTCACCGGGACGCTGCTGGAATCCGAGTTGTTCGGCTACGCCCCTGGCGCATTCACCGGAGCCGCGCCCGGCGGGCGCATCGGCAAACTGGCGGCTGCCCACGGCGGGACGCTGCTTCTCGACGAGATCGGGGAGATGTCGTCGGCGGTGCAAGCCATGCTCCTTCGCTTCCTCGAAGACGGCTCGTACTTCCGCGTCGGTGAGGCCATCGAACAGCACGCCGACGTGCGACTGATCACCGCGACGAGTCGAGATCTTCCCGCGCTCGTCGGCGACGGGCGGTTTCGCGACGATCTCTATTTCCGGCTGCGAGGGGTCGTGCTACGCCTGCCCGCGCTTCGAGTCCGAACGGATCGTCGCGAACTCGCCGAGGCGCTGCTTGCACGCATCGCGCTCAAGCAAGATCGTCCCAAGCCCCTGGGGTTGTCGCCCGCAGCGTTGGCCTGGATCGAGGCGCACGACTGGCCCGGAAACGTGCGCGAGCTGCGTATGGCCCTGGAGTTCGCCGTCGTGCTCGCCGGAGAGGGCCCGCAGGTGGAGTTGTGGCATCTCCCGGTCGAAGAAATTCTGGAGACAACCGTCCAGGGCGGGCTGCTGCTCTCCGCGGAACGCACGGCGGTCCTGGGCGCGCTCGACCATTCTCGAGGGAACTTGAGCGAGACCGCCCGCCACTTGGGCGTGGCGCGAAGCACGCTCTATCGGATGCTGGAACGCCAGGGGTTGCGGGGCGCTCCCGGCAACCGCCCACCCAGCGAGAGTGCCAACGGCTAGCCACACGGTGAACTTCGGCGATCGCGCGGTTTGGCGCCGAAGCTCGCTAGGGTAGATTGCGCGAGTGACCCTCCAGCCCGGCTCTCGCCTCGGCCCCTACGAGATCGTCGCGCCCCTGGGCGCGGGCGGCATGGGCGAGGTGTTCCGCGCGCGTGACCCGCGGCTCGGGCGCGACGTGGCGATCAAGGCGCTGCCGGCGGCGTTCGCGCAGGACCCCGAGCGGCTGGCACGTTTCGAGCGCGAGGCCAAGCTGCTGGCGTCGCTGTCGCACCCGAACATCGCCGGCATCCACGGGCTGGAGGAGGTGGCGGGTGCACGCTACCTGGTGCTGGAGTTCGTCGAAGGCGAGACGCTTGCGGCGCGCATCGCACGCGGCGCGCTACTGGTGGACGAGGCGGTGGACGTGTGCCGCCAGGTCGCCGCGGGGGTCGAGGCGGCGCATGAAGCCGGGGTGGTGCACCGCGACCTGAAGCCCGGGAACGTGATGCTCAGGCCGGACGGCACGGTCAAGGTGCTGGACTTCGGGCTCGCCAAGGGCGGTGCCGCGCACGGCTCGTCGTCCGACGTGGGGCTCTCCATGTCGCCGACGATGACGCACGCGGCGACGGGCATGGGCGTGATCCTTGGCACCGCGGCGTACATGAGCCCTGAACAGGCGCGCGGCCGAGCGGTGGACCGGCGCACGGACGTGTGGTCGTTCGGCTGTGTGCTCTACGAGTGCCTGGCCGGACAGCGAGCGTTCGAGGGCGATACGGTCTCGGACTTGGTGGCGCGCATCCTCGAGCGCGAACCGGATTGGGGAGCACTCCCGGCGGGCACGCGCGTGCGCCTGCGCGACCTGCTCAAGCGCTGCCTGGCGAAGGACGTGAAGCTGCGGCTGCAGGCCATCGGCGAAGCGCGCATCGCGCTCGAGGACCTGGCGATGAATCCCGGCGAGGCGTCGGCGCCGGTGACAATCACTTCGCCGGCACCACGCCCACGCCGACTCGCTGCACTGCCTTGGCTGGTGGCCGCCATGGCGCTCCTCGCGCTCGCCGCCAGCCTCCTGCGAAAGCCGCCGGCCCCGACCGCGACCGAACTGAGCATCGTGCCGCCGGGGGGGCGCAGGGTCGCCGAGGACATCAGCTATCACCCCCTGGCGATCGCCCCCGATGGACGCTCGGTGGTCTACACCGTGCGCGAGGCGGGCGTGCTCAAGCTACGCATCCGCCGACTCGACACGCGCGAGGACACCGAGGTCGCGAACATCGAGAACGCGCGCAACCTGTTCTTCTCGCGCGACAGCGAATGGATCGGGTTCTTCGATACTCGCAAGATGTACAAGGTCTCGGTGCGCGGAGGGGCCCCCGTGGAACTGGCCGACGCGCAACAGGACCGGCTCGGCACGTGGCTCGACGACGGGACGATCGTCTACACGCGAGAAACCACCGAACCGCTCTATCGAATTCCAGACACGGGTGGCGCGCCGGTGGCGATCACCACGCTCGACACCACGCGGCGTGAGCGCACGCACCGGTTTCCGTGCGCGCTCGACGGTGGCCCGTGGGTGGTGTTCACGGCGCAGACGGTGGACAGCCCCGGCGGCTATGACGACGCGAGCATCGAGGCGGTCTCGGTGAAGACCGGGGAGCGCCGTCACCTCTACCGAGGTGCTCGGCGCGCCGCGTGGGCGCCCGGGGGCTACCTGATCCTTGCGCGAGGCAGCGACCTTTATGCCGCGAAGATCGATCCCCGCGACCCCCGCATCACACGCGACCCGGTGCCGGTGCTCGCGGACGTGAGCGGCGATGGCTCGAGTGGCGCATCGTATTTCGCCATCGCCGACGACGGGACACTCGTATGGATCCCCGGCGGGGAGCCCGAGAAGGCGCTCGAGGTGGGTTGGTTCGATCGCTCGGGCCGCTGGGCGCCCACTCCGCTATCGCCGGGCTCCTACGGACACCTCGTGATCTCGCCGGACGGTGGGCGGGCATTGGTGACGGCCGGACCGGGAGGCGGGTCCACGGATCTGTGGCTCGCCGATCTGCGTAGCGGTGGGATGAACCGGCTCACGCACGGCGGCCGGGGCGGATCGGGGGCCTGGCTCCCGGACGGAGCGCGAATCGCTTACTCCGCGCGGGACAGTACGGCCGGTGAGAAGGTGGTCGTGCGTCGCCTGGATGGCGCCGGCGGGGTTCACGAGGTCCAACGCGCCGCGCACCCGTTGTTCGTCAGCGATGTCACTCCCGACGGACTCGGCGTGGTTTTCAGCGACTACGGACGACGCATGGGCCGCATCCACATCGCCCCGGTGGAGGGTGGGGCGGCCCCCGGGGAAGTGGCAGCCGAGGGCGACGGCTACGAGCAGGCGGGCATGGTGTCGCCCGATGGCCGCTGGCTGGCCTACATCTCGAACAAGACGCGCCGCGAGGAAGTCTGCGTCCGACGGCTGGGCGGGAGCGGCGGAAGTTGGCAGGTGTCCACGCGAGGTGGCGGCGGAATCCGCTGGGGCCGCGAAGGACGCGAGTTGTTCTTCGTCTCGGGCGAAGTGCTACAACGCGTGTCCGTCACCGCGCGCGGCGATGAGCTCTCGCTCGGCCAGCCCGAGCCGCTGTTCGAGGTGCCGCCTTCGCCCACCGAGGCGTCGTTCCGCGATTACGACTACGACCCCCTCGGGGACCGTTTCCTGTTCACCCGTCCGCCGCGCGGCGTGGCGGAACGGCGCGAGATCGCGGTGTCGTTGGGCTGGGCGCAACGGCTCGGCGCGGCGATCAAGTCCTCGAGTCCGAAGCGGCGGTAGTTGGCGACCGCCGCTTGACCCCTTCGCGAGCACGCCCGTAGCATCCATGGTCCATCGTCATGAACGACCTCACCGGTAAGGCCATCTCTCACTATGCCATCACCCGCCGGCTGGGAAGCGGCGGGATGGGTGTGGTTTACGAGGCGGAGGATTCGCGGCTCGGCCGCCGGGTTGCGCTCAAGTTCCTGCCCGAGGACCTCGAGCAGGACACGCAGTCCCTCGAGCGGTTCCAGCGCGAGGCGCGCGCCGCGTCGGCGCTCAATCACCCCAATATCTGCACGGTCTACTCGATCGACCAGCACGAGCGGCAGCACTTCATCGTCATGGAGCTGCTCGGGGGGCGCACGCTGGCGCAGGTCATCGATCGCGAGCCGATGGACCTGCCCACACTGCTGGGACTGGCGGTGCAGATCGCGGACGCGCTGGAGTCGGCGCACGCCAAGGGGATCGTGCATCGCGACATCAAGCCCGCGAACATCTTCGTGAATCCGCGCGGCGAGGCCAAGGTGCTCGACTTCGGGCTCGCCAAAATCGAGGGCGTTCGACGCCCGGGCCCCGGCAGCAACGACAGCTCGCGTCTCGACACCGTGGCCGCGCGCGAGGACCTCACCGTGCCGGGCACCACCGTGGGGACCGTCGCCTATATGTCGCCGGAGCAGGCCCGCGGCCTGCCCACCGACGCGCGCACCGACCTGTTCTCGCTCGGCACCGTCCTCTACCAGATGGCGACCGGCACGCTGCCTTTCGAAGGCGAGACGTCCGCCGTGGTCTACGAGGCCATCCTCAATCGCGACCCGGCGCCCGCCACGCGGTTGAACAGCGCCTTGCCGCCGGACTTCGACCGCATCCTCGAGAAGGCGCTCGAGAAGGATCGCAACATGCGTTACCAGAGCGCGACGGATTTAAAGACCGATCTCTCGAGGCTTCGCCGGAACCTGGACAGCGCGCAGAAACGGGCCGCCGAGACGGTGGACTCGCGGGGCGGGGCCACGGCCAAGTCGGCGGAGAAGTCCATCGCGGTGCTCTACTTCGAGAACCTGAGCGGCGTGAAGGAAGACGAGTACCTGCGCGACGGCATCACCGAGGACATCATCACCGAACTCTCGAAGATCAAAGGCCTGAACATCTTCTCGCGCGCCACCGTACTGGGCTATCGCGACAAGGCGGTGACGCCGAGCCAGATCGGGCAGCGGATCGGCGCGGCGTACGTGCTCGGTGGCAGCCTCCGGCGCGCCGGCAGCCGATTGCGCATCAACGCCCAGTTGGTGGACACGCACACCGACTTCCAGCTCTGGTCCGAGCGCTACGACCGCGAGATGCAGGACGTGTTCGAGGTGCAGGACGAGATCGCACGCGCGATCGCCGAATCGCTGCGCGTCACGCTGTCCCCGCAAGAACAGGCCGCGCTGGCCTCGCGGCCCACCGACAACTTGCAGGCTTACGATTTGTTCCTGCGCGGCAAGAGTTACGCACGTCGGTTGACGCGCCAGGACTTGGAGTTCGCGCTGCAGATGTTCGAGAACGCGGTGGCCATGGATCCGAACTTCGCGCTGGCGCATGCGGCCGTCGCCAAGGTGTGCGCCGAGTACCACTACAACTTCCAGCGCGACGCCAGCTGGATCGGCCGCGCCATGGCCGCGTCGCAGCGCGCCGTGGCACTGCAGCCCGATCTGCCCGAGGTGCTGATCGCGAACGCCTGGGTGCTGTACGCGGGAAATCAGTACGAGGACGCGATCCGGCGCGCCTACCAGGCGATCGGACGCAAGCGGGACTGCGAAGGGGCCTACTACCTGCTGGGTCGGGCGATGTTCTCCGCGGGCCGGCTGCAGGAGGCCGTTAACCTCACCGAGGAAGCGATCGCGGCGAGTGGCGAGGACTACAACGTCTACGGCCCGATCATGAACGCGCTCAAGGCACTCGGGAAGAACGACGCGCATCGGAACCTGGTTCAGCGTCACATCGTGGTGCTGGAGAAGCACCTGAAACCGGTGCCCGAGGACGCGCGCGCGCGCGTTCTGCTGGCGATCGATTACGCCTCGATCGGGCGGAACGAGGACGCCATGCGCGAAGCGGACCTCGCCGTGGCATTGCGGCCGAACGAGGCGACCGTACTCTACAATCTCGCTTGCCTGTTCTGCGCGCTCAACAAGAAGTCCGAGGCGATGGACGCGCTCCGCAAGGCATGGCAGGCGGGCTTTCGCGAGTCCGACTGGGCCCGCCGCGATCTCGACCTGGCGCTGCTGCACGGCGACCCGGAGTTCGAGAAGCTCTACCCCGCGACCGCCACCAGCGCATGAGGGCCGTGTCCTGCGGGCTTTCCTTTACCCTCGGCGGGTCGTCTATAGTCCTGCTGAGGAGCGTGGAGCCTGGGATGGCTCTCGATCGCACCTCGATCTCATCGGCAGGTGTCCGCGCGCGAAAGGGAGGCGCAACCAGACCATGACGAGTCATCTCGAGGCGACGCTTCAGGAGGACCTGGAAGCGATCCGCGCCAAGATCGTCGAGATGGGCGAGTTGGCCGAGGCGGCGGTGCGCGGCAGCCTTCGGGCTGTGCTCCAGAAGGACCGCCAGGTCGCCTACGGCGTCATTCTCCGCGATCGATTCATCGACGAAGCAGAGAATCAGCTCGATCGGCTCTGCCTGCGGTTCCTCGTCCGCCACCAACCGGCAGGGGGAGCGCTGCGGTTCGCCTACGCGAGCATCCGCATCAACCTGGAACTCGAGCGGGTGGGTGACTACGCCGAGGCGATCGCCCGCGAAGCGCTCCGCCTGAGCAAAATCGAGGTTCCCCTGCCGCTCGACCGTCTGCAGCAGATCGCCGACCTCGCCGAGCCCATGCTGCACGATGCCATCCGGTCGTTTGTCGACGAGGACCCGGCCCTCGCCAGCAAGACGATCGAGACCGATGAGGCGGTGGACCTGCTGCGGGACCAGTTGATCAAGGACGTGACGCGGAAGTTCCGCGAAGGCAGCCTGCCCTTCGAGGCGCTGTTTCCCTTGATCATGGTGATCCGTCGCCTGGAGCGCGTCTCCGACCAGGCTCGCAACATCAGCATGGAGACGCTCTACTTTTGCACCGGCGAGCTTGCCAAGCACCCGAGTTCGGCCGTGCTGCAAATGCTCTTTGTCGACGAGCGGGGTTCGTGCCGCAGCCTGATGGCCGAGCACATCGGCAGATCGCTGAAGGAACCGGGGTTCGACTTCTCCAGCGCGGGCCTGGACCCGCTGCCGATCGCGCCCACGACCGTGAGCTTCATGGCGTCCAAGGGCCTCGACATCACTCGGGCGGCGCCGACGGCCCTCACCTCGGTGGAGGACCTGGAGCATCAGGACGTGATCGTGCTGCTCTCACCCGAGGCCAAGCGCGCCTTTCCGCGCCGCCCGCGCAAGGCGGTCCTCATCGAGTGGCCCATCGATGACCCCAGCCTCGTGATCGGGAGCGAGGCCGAGATTCGTATTGCCTATGAGAAGGCCTACACGTTCCTCTCGAGCCACATCCGAGAGCTCGTCTCGGCCATCCTCGACAACGACGGACGGTAAACCATGACGAACAGAGTTGGCGGCGAAGGCTTGCCAGTCGCGAGCGGAACCCCGGTACTCGTGACTTCGAGACGAATGGCGCGGCTCGCCGATTCCATGCGAGGCGCCGGCCTGGCGGTCGCTGTGGCCTGCCTGCTCCACGGGTGCGGAGGCAAGCAGGGTGCCGGCCCCGCGCAGGCGGTGATCCAGGTCAAGGGTTCCGACACCATGGTCAATGTCGCGCAGGCGTGGGCGGAGGAATATCGCAAGGCGGTCCCGACGGTGGAGGGCGAGGTCTGGGGGGGTGGTTCGGGGGTGGGGATCGCGGCGCTCGAGAAGGGCACGATCGAGATCGCCAACTCCAGCCGCAACATGAAACCCGAGGAGATCGAGCAGGCCAAGCGCAACACCGGCAAGGAGCCGAAGGAGTTCCTCGTCGGATTCGACGCGCTGGCCGTCTATGTCCACAAGGACAACCCGATCGAGGAGATCACGTTCGAACAACTTGCGCAGATCTTCGTGGAAGGTGGCACCAGCAAGAACTGGTCGCAGCTCGGCGTGACGATCCCCGGTGTCGCCGACGGAGAGATCGTGCGCGTGAGCCGCCAGTCCAGCTCGGGAACCTACGAGTTCTTCCGTGAGCACGTGCTCGCGAAGAAGGACTTCATGCTCGGCTCGCGCGACATGAACGGCTCCAAGGAGGTGGTGGAGCTCGTGGGAAACACCAAGACCGCGATCGGCTACAGCGGTATGGGATACGCCACGCCCGAGGTCAAGATGCTCCGGCTCATGCGCAAGGCGGGTGATCCCGCCGTGGCGCCCACGGTGGCGAATACGCTGGACAAGAGCTACCCGCTGGCCCGTTCGCTGCTCATCTACACGCTGGGCGAGCCGCAGGACGAGGTCAAGCGCTACATCGAGTGGATCCTCTCGCCAGCCGGGCAGCGCATCGTCGAGGAGAGCGGATACGTGCCGGTGGTCGCCGGCGCGCAGGGGAGCTGACGACACGAGCATGCGAACGCCCGGCCAGGGACCGACCGCGCCGGAAGGCCCTCACGGAGTGGCCGACGCGGCTTCTGCGGGCGTCGCCCCGATGAGCCGCGCGGCCGCCCGCCCGCGCCGCTCGCTCGCTTCGTTGCTGGTCGAGCGAGCGCTCGAGGCCGCGATCCGACTTTCCGGCGTCAGCGCGATCCTGTTCGTCCTGGCGATCTTCTTCTTCATCTTCCGGGAAGCGGCGCCGGTCCTGTTCTCGCCGGAGTTCAACCTGTCGGAGTTCCTGTTCAGCACGCAGTGGTACCCCACCTCCGCCTCCAATGTCCGCTATGGAACGCTGGCGCTCACGCTCGGCTCGCTCAGCGTCACGGCGGTTGCCGTCGTCCTGGCGGTCCCCTTCGGTCTCGGCGCAGCCATCTTCGTCTCGGAGTTCTGCGGTCCCCGGCTCAAGGAGACGCTCAAGATCGTGATCGAGCTGCTGGCCGCCATTCCGAGTGTGGTCTGGGGATTCATCGGGCTCACGGTGATGAGTCGGATCACCATCGCGCTCACGGGGGCGCCGGTCGGGGTCAACCTCTTGAACGGCGGCGTGAGCCTCGGCCTGATGAGCGTGCCGATCATCGTCTCGATCGGCGAGGACGCCCTGAAGGCCGTGCCCGATTCCTATCGCGAAGCTTCGCTGGCCATGGGCGCGACCCGCTGGCAGACGGTGTACCGGGTGCTGCTCCCGGCCGCACGCAACGGCCTGCTCGCCGCGGTCCTGCTCGGCGTAGGCCGTGCGGTCGGCGAGACCATCGCCGTGCTGATGGCGACCGGGCACGCCGTGCAGGTGCCGCACAGCCTGCTCGACTCGGTCCGAACGCTGACCGCGAACATCGCCGCGGAGTTGGGCGAGGCGCCGGCGGGTTCGAACCACTACCGGGTGCTGTTCCTCACCGGCACGCTCCTGTTCCTAATCACGTTCGTCGTCAACTTCAGCGCGGATCTGGCGATTCGCGGCCTGCGCAAGCGCTGAGCTCTCGTGCTTACCCAACCGAACACCCCACGCTTCAGCAAGACTCCCCACGTCTTCCGCAAGGAGCGCAGCGAAGCGCTCGCCAAGTGGGTGTTCTTCGCCATGTCGGTGGCGATGGTCGTGCCGCTCATCGCGATCATCACCTACCTGCTCTTCCGCGCCGCGCCATCGCTGTCGTGGGAGTTCCTCGTGGACGTGCCGCGAAAGGGCATGCGCGAGGGTGGCATCTGGCCCGCGTTCGTCGGCACCTTGAACCTGGTGGGACTCTCGCTCGCCGTCTCGGCCCCGATCGGCGTGCTCGCCGCCATCTACCTGCACGAGTACTCCAAGGACAATTGGTTCAACCGGGTCATCAACCTCGCGGTGATCAACCTGGCCGGCGTGCCGAGCATCGTGCACGCGCTGTTCGGCCTGGGCGCGTTCGTCTACGCCGCACAGTTCGGCTACTCGATCCTCGCCGCCTCGCTCACGCTCGCCATCATGACCCTTCCGGTCATCATCGCCAGCACCCGCGAGGCTCTGGCTTCGGTGCCGATGGCGTTCCGCGTGGCGTGCTGGAACGTGGGTGCCAGCCGGTGGCAGACAATCCAGGGAGTCGTGCTCCCCAACTCGATCAGCGGCATCCTGACCGGAGTGATCCTCCAGGTCAGCCGGGCGGCCGGGGAGACGGCGCCGATCATGTTCACGGGCGCGGTCTTCTACAAGGCCGTGGAGCGAGGAGACCTGTTTCCCTACGGACTGACCGATCAGTGCATGGCGCTGTCCATGCATCTCTACACGGTCTCGACGCAGGTGCCGAACGTGCGCGAGTCGATCCCGTACGCCACGGCCGTCGTGCTGCTGGGCGCGGTGCTCATGGTGAACGCCACCGCCATCGCGCGGCGAGTGTGGCTGCGCAACCGGAAGCGGTGGTAACCATGAGCGCCGGGCCAAAGACGATCGAGGTGGAGGACCTGCGCCTGTCGTACGCCGGCAAGGAGGTGCTCCACGGGATCAGCTTCGACGTCTACCGCAACGAGATCTTCGGCATCATCGGCCCCGCCCAGTCGGGCAAGACCTCGCTGCTCACCTGCCTCAACCGCACCATCGACTTCAACGCCGACGCCAGGGTCTCGGGTGCCATCCGGTTGGACGGCGAGGACACCGCCCGGGTCCGGGACGTTCACGCGCTGCGGCGGAGAATCG
>CAYQNV010000042.1:0-24786 GCA_964418975.1 uncultured bacterium
TCAACAACCAGGTGGGCTTCACCACCTCGCCACACGACGCCCGCGTGACGCGCTACCCCTCGGCGATCATGCGCGTGGTGGACGCGCCGGTGCTGCACGTGAACGGCGACGATCCCGAAGCCGCGGTGCACGCCATGACGCTCGCGCTCGAGTACCGCATGCGATTCAAGCGCGACGTGTGCATCGACCTCGTGTGCTACCGGAAACACGGCCACAACGAGATGGACGACCCCACGTTCACGCAACCCGTCATGTACCGGCGCATCGCCGAGCATGTCCCCGCCGCGCGCGCCTATGCGGCCCGGCTCGTGGCGGGCGGCGTGCTCGATGCCGTCGCCGTGGAGCGGCTGGAGAAGGAGTTGGACGCCACGTTCCGCGCCGCGCACCGGCGCGCCTCGAGCGAGCCCATCCGCCCCGCGCGCCGCGACCCGCGCGGCACGTGGCAGGGGCTGTCGTGGGCGGGCGACGACTGGAGCGCCGACACCCGCGCACCGCGCGAAGCGCTGGAGCAGGTGCTGCACGGCGTCACGCGCCTGCCCGAGGACTTCCGGCCGCACCGCAAGATCGCGCAGCTTGCCGCGGACCGTCGTCGCATGTTCCTCGAGGACCGCGTGGACTGGTCGCTGGGCGAGGCACTCGCCTACGGCAGCCTGCTGCTCGAGGGCCGCAACGTACGTGTGAGCGGCCAGGACGTGGGCCGTGGCACGTTCACCCACCGTCACGCTGCGCTCTTCGACGCCGAGGACGGCCACCGCTGGGTGCCGCTCCAGCACCTGGTGCCCGAGCAGGGCCGCTTCGAGATCGTGGACACCATGCTCAGCGAGGCGGCGGTGCTCGGGTTCGAGTACGGCTTCAGCACGACGGACCCACACACGCTCGACGTGTGGGAGGCGCAGTTCGGCGACTTCGCGAACGTGGCGCAGGTGATCGTGGACCAGTTCATCGCGTCGGGTGAGGCCAAATGGGGCCGCATGTCGGGGCTCACGCTGCTGTTGCCGCACGGCTACGAGGGCCAAGGGCCGGAGCATTCGAGCGGCCGGCTCGAGCGGTTCCTCGAACTGTGCGCCGACCGCAATCTGCAAGTCTGCGACCTGACCACGCCGGCACAGCTCTACCACGCGCTCCGCCGGCAACTCCATCGCCCGTTCCGGAAACCGCTGGTGATCATGAGCCCGAAGAGCCTGCTCCGGCACAAGTTGGCGATCTCACCCGTAAGCGAGTTCACGGACGGCACGTTCCAGTCGGTGCTGGACGACACGCTCGCCGATCCGGCGCTCGTGCGCCGCATCCGCCTGACCACCGGCAAGTTCCACTACGCGCTGCGCGAAGCGCGCGAGGCGCGCGGCCTCACCGACACCGCGCTCGTCCGCGTGGAGCAGCTCTATCCGTTCCCGGCCAGCGAACTGGCCGCCGTGTTCGCCGCCTATCCGCACGCGCGCGACGTGGCCTGGGTGCAGGAGGAGCCGTCCAACATGGGCGCGTGGCGTCACCTGCGCCATCGGCTGGAGGCCGTGGTGCCGGCGGGGCACAGGCTGTCGTTCGTGGCCCGCCGGAGTGCGGCCTCGCCCGCGACCGGCTTTTACGCCACACACCAGCAACAGGAGGAGGCACTCGTGGCGCACGCGTTTGGCGAGGCGCCGGCCAAGGGCTCGAATGGCGCCAGCGTCGCCGCGGCCTCGGTGCGGCGGGAGGGCGGGTCGTGACCGTGGACGTGAAAGTTCCGCGCCTGGCCGAGTCCATCTCCGAGGCGACGCTGGTGGAATGGTTAAAGCCCGACGGCAGCGCGGTGCGCGCGGACGAGCCCATCGCCACGCTCGAGACGGACAAGGCGGCCGTGGAGTTGGTGGCCGACGTCGCGGGCGTGCTCACGCACGCGCGCCAGCCGGGCGAAGTAGTAAAGGTGGGCGACGTGCTGGGGCGGATCGAGGCCGGTGCGGTCGCTCCGGCGGTCGCGGCTGCGAAAGCCCCGGCAACGGTGCCGGCGAACGCGCCGGTCCCCGCAGCGACTCCGCCGCTGCTGTCGCCGTCCGTTCGCCGCATCGTCGAGGAACAGCGCCTCGATCCCGCAAGGCTTCAAGCCACGGGCCCCGGGGGGCGCATCCTCAAGGAGGACGCGCTCCGCCTGGCGAGCACGCCCGCTCCGGCCACCCCCGCGGCGAGCGAGCCCGCACCGGCCGTGGCGCCAGACGCCGACACTGCAACGGGCGCCGAGCCCGGCGACCGAGTAGTGCCGATGAGCCGCATCCGGTTGCGCATCGCCGAGCGCCTGGTCCTGGCGCAGCGCACGGCCGCCATCCTCACCACGTTCAACGAGATCGACATGTCGCGCGTCATGGACGTGCGTGCGCGGCACAAGGACGCATTCGAGAAGAAGCATGGCGTGAAACTCGGGTTCATGAGCTTCTTCGCGCGCGCCTGCGTGCAGGCGCTCGCCGACGTGCCGGCGGTGAACGCCGAGATCCGCGGCACCGACATCGTCTACCACGCCGCCGTGCACCTGGGGATCGCCGCCAGCACCGAGCGCGGTCTGGTCGTGCCGGTGGTGCGCGACGCGCACTCGCTCGACATGGCCGGACTCGAGCAGGAGATCGCGCGCATGGCGCAGCGCGCGCGTGATGGGCAGCTCACGCCTCAGGAACTCTCGGGTGGCACGTTCACCCTGACGAACGGCGGCGTGTTCGGCTCGCTGCTCTCCACGCCCATCCTGAATCCGCCGCAGAGCGGCATCCTCGGCATGCACAAGATCGAGAAGCGCCCCGTGGTGCTGGACGACCAGGTCGTCGTGCGGCCCATGATGTACGTGGCGCTCTCCTACGACCACCGGCTCATCGACGGCCAGCAAGCGGTGACGTTCCTCGTGCGCGTGAAAGAGCGGCTCGAGGATCCCGAGCGCATGCTGCTCGCGGTGTGAGGGAGGCGGCATGAGCGCGGACGCCTACGACCTGGTGGTGATCGGCTCGGGCCCCGGCGGCTACGTGGCCGCCATCCGCGCCGGCCAGCTGGGACTGCGCACGGCGTGCGTGGAGAAGTACGCCACCCTCGGCGGAACCTGCGTGAACGTGGGCTGCATCCCGAGCAAGGCGCTGCTGGATTCGAGCGAGCACTTCGACCATGCGCGCCACGGCCTGGCCGTGCACGGCGTGCAGGTGCAGGGCGTCGCGCTGGACCTGCCGACCATGCAGGCCCGCAAGGACAAGGTCGTGAAAGACCTCACCCGCGGCATCGACGGGCTGCTCCGGAAGAATCGCGTGGAGCGCGTGCAGGGCCGCGGCCGGCTCGTGTCGGCGGGCGAGGTGGAGGTGACCGGCGACGGCGCCCCGCGCCGGCTTGCCGCTAAGCGTGTGCTGATCGCCACCGGTAGCAAGGCCGCGGCGCTGCCGGGCATTGCCTACGACGGCCGCCGTATCGTGCACAGCACCGACGCGCTCACGCTGCCCGAAGTGCCGGCCCGCCTGATCGTGGTGGGCGCGGGCGCGATCGGGCTGGAGCTGGGTTCGGTCTGGCACCGGCTCGGCAGCAAGGTCACCGTGCTCGAGTACCTGGACCGTATCGTTCCCGGGGCGGATGCCGGCAGTGCCAAGCTCTTGCGACGCTCGCTCGAGCGACAGGGGCTCGAGTTTCGTTTCGGCGTCTCGGCGCGCTCCGCGCGGGTGGTGGGCGAGGAGGTGCAAGTTGAGGTGGCGCCCGCCGCCGGCGGTGACGCGGTGACCGAGACCGCCGACGTGCTGCTCGTGGCAGTGGGACGCGTGCCCTACACGGACGGGCTGGGTGCGCGCGAGCTGGGCGTGGGTTTCGACGCCCGGGGACGCATCGAGGTCGACGCCCACTACCAGACAAGCGTACTTGGCGTGTACGCCATCGGCGATGTCATCGCCGGCCCGATGCTGGCGCACAAGGCCGAGGAAGAGGGCGTGGCCTGCGTGGAGCGCATGGCGGGCCTGGCCGGGCACGTGAACTACGACTGCATCCCAAATGTGGTGTACACGTGGCCCGAGCTGGCGTCGGTCGGCCTCACCGAGGAGCAGGCGCGCGAAAGCGGGCGCGCGGTGAACGTGGGCACGTTTCCATTCCTCGCCAACGGCCGCGCCAAGGCCATGGGCGAGAAGGACGGCCAGGTGAAGATCGTGGCCGACGCCACGACTGACCGCGTGCTCGGGGCGCACATCGTGGGCCCGCGCGCCAGTGACTTGATCGCCGAACTCGTCGTGGCCATGGAACTGGGCGCCAGCGCCGAGGATCTCGCGCGTTCGGTGCACGCCCATCCCACCCTGCCCGAGGCGGTGAAGGAAGCGGCGCTGGCGGTGGCGGGCCGCGCGCTGCATTCGTAGCCGGTCCGCAGCGGCCGCGAATGGAATCTCGGAGCCCGGGTTCCGCCGCGCCGTCCTCATTCGGGTCGATTCGCCCACCGCGTGGACGTGCCGCGTAACGACGTTCACTGGTGTCGCACAGATTGCGGTCGGTATGCGATGTGCATGGCGAAAGCGCGTGATGCACGGCGATTTCCCTTGCCGTGACGAATACGAATCCCGCAAACTTTCCCATCAAGCAGTCCCCGTTCGCGCCCTCGGTCCCCTTGCGCGAGCGCCCGGCAGCAGGACGCTCCGGAACCCCTTGCTCGACAATCGCATATGGACCCTCCGGCCCCTGCTCAGGAGACCTCTCATGAGGCCTGTGCTTACTCGGGTGTGGGCAGCGCTCGCGCTGCTCGTGATTGCAGTCCCCAGCCTCGCCGCCTCGCCAGTGTCCGTCGTGATCGGAACCAGTCGGGATGGCTCGCTCCACGAACTTCAGAAGAAAGTGGACCGTTTCGTCGGACCCGGGCGGATCAACGTGCGCACCGACTACCTGGGCGCTCGCACGGCGGATCCCGACCCCTGGTTCTGGCTCAATCCACGCCGGGCCATGGAACTGACGCTCGTGGATCGTAAGTCACCGCATGGCAGCGTCGGCTGGTACGCCGAACGCGGCGTCGCACCTGTCCTCGACGGTGTCGAGGACGCGGTCGTGCTGGAGGGCTGGCAGATGAAGGGCAGCTCGAGCGCGTTCCGGCTTCCGGCCTCGGTCGAACGCTTCGGGTTCTTCGTCGCGCAGCGCGCCGCCGTCGGAGCGTCAGTCACGGATGGAGTGGCGTCGCTCGAGGAGTCCGCCACGTTCGAGGAGTTCACGACGTTCTCGAACCGTCTGTGGAACGACCCGGGCGTCAGCGGCAGCGGCGCGACGCACGCGCCGTTCGATGGGGATATGCAGATGCTCGTCTACGACGTCTCGCGCTGGGTCGGACCGCAGACGTGGTTGGTGGCCTGCGAGTCGTCGGACAGCGGCCGGCACGTCGGGCATGGCCGGGACGACACCGACAACGACTTCTCCGATGTCCTGTTCACCGTCTCCGGTGTGGGCACGACGCCCACCGTCGGCACGTCGTTCGGCCGGTTGAAGTCGAGGTTCCGCTAGGTCACATGGCCCGACCTGCCTGAGCGCACCCGCCCGGCCCCCTTGCCCGGGCGGCGGGCGCGGCACGCGGCACGCGGTCGCGTTCGCACGACGGTTGACCCCGCCCTGCCCCGTCCCGCATCTTTCGCTGGATGAACACGCTCGCGCTCGGGGACTGGACACTCCACACGGTGGACGCGGGCTACCTATGGCTGGATGGCGGCAGCATGTTCGGCTCGGTGCCGAAGCCGATCTGGAGCCGCACGAACCCACCCGACGAGCGGAACCGCATCCGGCTCGCCATGCGCTGCATGCTGCTCCGCGGTCACAGGCGCACTGTGCTGGTGGACGTGGGCCTCGGGGACAAGTTCACGGACAAGCTGCGTGACATCTACCGGGTCGAGACCGAGCCCTCGCTCGAGCACTCGCTCGCCGCACTCGGTGTGGCGGCCGCAGACGTGACCGACGTGATCCTCACGCACCTGCACTTCGACCACGCCGGCGGCTCGACGCGGCAAGGCTCCGACGGCGGCCTCCGGCCGTCGTTCCCCGCAGCGCGCTGGTACGTGCAGCGGCGCAACTGGGACAACGCCCACGCGCCGAACCCACGCGAGCGGGCCTCGTACATGCCCGAGAACTACGACGCGCTCATGCAGGCCGGAGTGCTCACGCTGTGGGACGGCCCGCAGCGTCCGTGGCCCGGCGTCGAGACGATCACCGTGGACGGTCACACGCGTGGGCAACAGGTGGTGCGTGTCGAAGGCGGTGGCCAGTCCGCTTGGTTCGTGACCGACGTCATCCCGACCGCGGCGCACGTGCGCATCCCGTTCGTCATGGGTTACGACGTGGCCGCGATCGAGACCATGCAGGAGAAGCGCGAGATCCTCACGCGCGCTTCGCAGGAGAACGCCTGGATCGTGCTCGAGCACGACCCCGACACCGCGCTGGCGCGGCCGGTGCCGGACGGAGACGATTTCGCCTGGGCCGAGCGCGTGCCCGCCGCGACCGGAGCCGGGGCGCGCTAGCGACCGGACCGGATCAATAACCAAGGAAAGCTCCCGCATGTTCCACCAGCTGTTCGCCACCTGGATGCAGTTCGTGCACGACCAGGGTTACCTGGGCGTGTTCCTCATGATGGCGGTGGAGTCCACGGTTTTCCCGCTGCCTTCCGAGGTCGTGGTGCCCCCCGCGGCTTACTGGGCGTCGCAGGGGGTGTTCACGTTCTGGGGCGTGGTGCTGGCGTCCACCGCGGGCTCGTGGTTCGGCTCCGCGCTGTCCTACCTGGCCGCGCGGCGGCTGGGTCGGCCGCTCATCCTGCGCTACGGGCGCTACTTCTTCCTGCCCGAGAAGAAGTGGCTGCTGGCGGAGGAGTGGATCAACCGCTACTCGGTCGTCGGCATCTTCTTCGCGCGACTGCTGCCGGTCGTGCGCCACCTGGTGTCGCTGCCGGCCGGCGCGGCGCGCATGCCGTTCCTTCCGTTCACCGTGAGCACACTGCTCGGCTCGTTCGTGTGGAGTTGGGTGCTGGCGCGCTTCGGCCAGGAGGTGCTGGGCAGCGATCCGCGCCTGCTCACCGACCCGAACGCGCTCATTCACGTGCTCAAGGACAAGCTCGCATGGCTGGTGATCGCGGTGTTCCTCATGCTGGTCGCCTACATCGGCGTGGACCTGCTGGGCCGCCGCTGGCGGAAGAAATCCCATGCCGGGGGTTGAGTTCCGCCACGTGGGCAAGTCGTACGGCCCCGGAGCGCACGCGGTGAAGGACGTGTCGCTCACCGTTCGAGAGGGCGAGTTCCTGGTGCTCGTGGGGCCTTCCGGATGTGGCAAGTCCACGTTGCTGCGCATGGTGGCCGGCCTGGAGGAAGTCACCGCGGGCGACATCATGATCGGCGATCGGCGCGTGAACGACGTGCCGCCGCGCGACCGCGACGTGGCGATGGTGTTCCAGAACTACGCGCTCTACCCGCACATGACGGTGTTCGGCAACCTCGCATTCGGGCTGGAACTGCGCAAGGTGCCCAAGGACGAGATCCGCAGGCGCGTCGAGACCGCCGCCGGCGTGCTGGGGCTGGAGCGCTACCTTGAACGCCAGCCGCGTGCGCTCTCGGGCGGCGAGCGCCAGCGCGTGGCGCTGGGCCGCGCCATGGTACGCGAGCCCAAGGTGTTCCTGTTCGACGAGCCACTCTCCAACCTCGATGCCCGCTTGCGCGTGGAGATGCGCGCCGAGATCCGCCGCCTGCACCGGCGCGTGGGTGCGACCATGATCTACGTGACCCACGACCAGGTCGAGGCCATGACCATGGGCGATCGCATCGCGGTGCTCAAAGATGGCGAGCTGCAGCAGTGCGCCGATCCGCGCACGCTCTACGCGCGGCCCGCGAACACGTTCGTGGCGGGCTTCATCGGCACGCCGCCCGTGAACCTGTGCGAGGCCGCGGTGTCCGCGGACGGACAGGGAGTCGTCGTGGCGGGCGTGCTGCTGCCCGTGGGCGACGCACAGCGCGCCGTGCTCGCCACGAGGCCGGGCGGCAACGTCACGCTCGGTGTGCGCCCCGAGGACCTGATCGCGGCCGGAGCGGGTGGCGGGCTCGCCGCCCGCGTGGAGCTGGTGGAGCCGCTCGGCAGCGAGACGCTCGTTCACTGGACAAGCGCTGTCGGGCCGCTCGTCTCGAGAATCGCATCGGGCCGGGTGCCGGTGGCCGGCGAGCAGGCCGCGCTCGCCGCGCGACCCGAGAGCGTGCTGCTGTTCGATCCCGCCAGCAGCGCCTCGTTACTGGAATCCGAGCGGGTCGCGGTCGGGAGGTGACCATGAAGATCGTGCTGGGTTTCGACGACTCGCCGCATGCGCTGGCGGCCCTGCGATGGATCGTGCGGCGGGGGATGGCCGCGGACACGCACGTCACGGTGGTGTCCGCCGTGCCCACACCAATCATCGCCTACGCCGAGGTGTTCGCCCCGGCGGTGCCCTATCCCACGGAGCTGATCGAGCAAGTCACGCGCCACCACGAGGAGCTGTGCCAGAAGGCCGAGGCGGAGCTGCGCGCGGCGGGAATCGCCACAGCGGCCAGGGTGATCCCGGGCGACCCGCGCGAGGCCCTCGTGGAGACGGCCCGCGCCGAGAAAGCGGACTTGATCGTGGTGGGCTCGCACGGCCGCACCGGCATCCCCAAGCTGCTGCTCGGGAGCGTCGCCTCGCACGTGGTGGCACACGCGCCGTGTGACGTGCTGGTGGTGAAGCGCCCGGCGTGAGACGGGTGGCGGGCGCCGGAGCGGCGCACGCGGCTCAGGTCGTACTCGGGGCGGTCTCTTCGGGCATCGGCACGACGACTTCGCGTGGCCTGCGCGCGGCCACTCGAGCCAGCATGGAGTAGACGACCGGCACCAACACCAGCGTCAGCAGCGTGCTGAACAACATGCCGCCCACCACCACGACCCCGAGCGGCTTGCGCGATTCGGCGCCTGCCCCGAGGCCCAGAGCGATCGGCAGCACGCCGAACACGGTGGACAGCGTGGTCATGAGGATCGGGCGAAGCCGGATGATGGCGGCCCCGACCACGGCCTCGATCACGTCCATGCCTCGCGCCATGCGCTGGTTCGCATACTCCACGATCAGGATGGCGTTCTTGGTGACGAGCCCGATCAGCATGATGAGCCCGATCTGCGAATAGATATTGAGGCTCATCTTCATGGCCCACAGGCTGGCAAGCGCACCCGCCACCGCGAGCGGCACGGACACGAGGATCGTGACCGGGTGGAGGAAGCTCTCGAACTGGCCCGCCAGCACGAGGAAGATGAACAGCAGCGCGATCAGGAACAGCACGTTGAGCCCGCTGCTCGACTCGGCGAACTCACGCGACTCGCCGGCGAGGTCGGTGCGGATGCCGGGCGGCAGCGAGGCGCGCGCGATGCGGCGGAGGTCGTCGAGCGCCTGGCCGATGGTGACGCCGGGGGCCAGGTTCGCGCTGATCGTCGCGGATCGCACGCGGTTGAAATGGTTGAGTTCGCGCGGGCTCACCTTCTCTTCGACCTTCACCACGCTCGCGAGCTGTACCAGGCCACCCGAGCCGCGCACGTGGAGCTGCTCGATCGTGGCCGGCGTCGCCCGGCCCTCGGACGGCACTTGCAGGATGACGTCGTACTGGTGGTTGCCGCGCTTGAACCGGCCGGCCTCGCGGCCGCCGAGCAGCGTCTGGAGCACGGTGCCGATGTCGCTCACGGAGACGCCCAGCGCCGAAGCGCGATCGCGGTCGATGCGCACGTCGAGCTGCGGCTTGTTGAGCTTGAGGTCGCTATCGGGGTTCAGTAGGTAGCCCAGCTTCATGGCCTCGGCCATGAACGTGCCGGTGGCCTGCTGGAGCTCCTCGTAGCTCTCGGCGAGCAGCACGAACTGAACCGGCTGCCCGAATCCGCCGCCCAGGCTCGGAAGGTTGATCGGTATGGCGATCACGCCGGGGATCCCCATCATCTGCGGGAACACCGCTTGCACGATCTCCTGCTGGCTTCGCTTGCGCTCCTCGTAGCGCTTGAGCCGCACGAACATGAATCCGTCCGTGACGCGCCCCGGGCCGCCGAATCCCAGGCCCACCGCAGAGAACACGCCGCCCACTTCGGGAACATTACGGTAGATGGCCTCGGCCTGGCGGAGGTAGCGGTCGGTGTACTCGAGAGTCGAACCCTCGGGGGCGAACAGGATGTTGAACACGAGGCCGCGGTCCTCCGTGGGCACCAGTTCGGACGGCAACGCGCGGTAGAGCACCGCCGTGAGCCCGGCGACGACCAGCATGCCGGCGAGCACGGCGCGACGATGCCGCAGCGTCCATCGCAGGATGCGCTCGTAGTTCTCGTGCATGCCCGCGTCCCAGCCCTTGCGGCGCGGGCGCTCGCTGGCCGCCCCGCCCTCGGCGTGCTCGGTCGCGCCGGCGTGGGCGCGCAACACGCGCGAGCACAGCATGGGAGACAACGTGAGCGCCACGAAGCCGGAGATCATCACGGACACCGCCACCGCGATGCCAAACTCGTTGAAGAGCGTGCCGATGCGGCCGGTGAGGAACGCCACCGGGATGAACACCGCGACCAGCGTGAGCGTGGTGGCGACGATGGCGAACCCCACCTCGCTCGCGCCGTCCACGGCCGCCTGAAGTCGCGGCTTCCCCATCTCGATGTGGCGGTGGATGTTCTCGAGCATGATGATGGCGTCGTCCACGACCAGCCCGATGGCCAGCACCAGCGCCAGCAGCGTGAGGATGTTGAGGCTGAAGCCAAGGAAGTAGGTCGCGGTGAACGTCCCGATCACCGACACCGGGATCGCCACGGCGGGGATGAGCGTGGCGCGCATCGAGCGCAGGAACACGAACGTCACCAAGAACACCAAGACCACGGCGACGAACAGCGAGATGAGCACCTCGCGGATGGCGTCCTCGATAAACGTGCTCGAATCGTACGCCACCTCCACGTGCATGCCGGCGGGCAGGATCTCGCGCAGCGCAGGCAGCGCGGTGCGCACGTTGCGCGCCACCTCCACGGTGCTCGACTTCTGCTGCTTGATGACACCCACTCCCACGGACGGCACGCCGTTGTAGCGAAGCGCAGTTCGCTCGTCCTCGGCGCCGAGCGTGACCTCGGCCACATCCGACAGCCGCACCGGCGCGTCGCCCTGGCTGGCCACGACGATGGCGCCGAACTCCTCGGGGCGCTGCAAGTCCCCTCGCGTGCGCACGGCGAACTCGCGCCCACGGCCCTCGATGCGCCCCGACGGGATCTCGGCGTTCTCGCTGTGCAGTGCCTTCTCGACGTCCACCACCGTGACGCCGCGAGCGGCGAGGCGCACGGGGTCCAGCCACACGCGCATGGCATAGCGGCGCTCGCCGCCCACGAACGCGGAGGCCACTCCCTCCACGCGCTGGAGGCGCTCGGCGAGCAGGTTCCGCGCCGCGTCGGACAGCTCGAGGATACTAAAGCCCTCGCCGTTCACCGACAGCCACAGGATGGGCTGGGCATTGGCGTCCTGCTTGGCCACGATGGGTTCGTCGGCTGTGCTCGGGAGCTGGCCGCGCACGCGCGAGACGCGGTCGCGGACGTCGTTCGCGGCCTCGTCCACGTTGCGCTTGATGTCGAACTCGATCGTGATGCGCGAGACCTGCTCCTGGGAGCTCGAGGTGAGCAGCTTCACGCCCTCGAGCGTGGCCAGCTGTTCCTCGATGGGGTCGGTGATCTCGGTCTCGACCACCTGCGCGCTGGCGCCGCGCAGGATGGTGGTCACGCTCACGACGCGCGATTCGATGTCGGGGTACTCGCGCACGGGCAGCCGCATGAGCGACAGCAAGCCGAACAACACGATGGCGAGGCTCATCACCGTGGCCAGCACCGGCCGCTGGATCGAGACCTCGGAGAGTTTCATCGCGACCCTGTCGTGCTGTCGGCGGGCGGCAGGCTGCTCACCGGCATCACCTTGGCGCCGGGGTAGATCTTCTGGTGGCCCGCGCGTACGACGCGGTCCCCGGCGGAGAGCCCGCTGGACACCTCGACCCGCGAGGCCTCGCGCGCGCCGAGTGTGACGGGCACGCGCGCCACGGTGCTGTCGGCGCCGACGCGATAGACAAACGCCTGGTCGCCCTCAGCCACCACGGCTTCGTCCGGCACGGTCAGGGCGCTGGCGCGTTCGGTGAGCCGCACGCGCACGTCGGCCGACATGCCGGGCCGCAATCGGAGGCCCTGATTCTGCACCTCGGCGACCGCGGTGAACGTGCGCGAGGCGGCATCGATGCTCGGTTCCACCACGGTAACCACGGCGGAGAATTCCACGCCGGGCCACGCCGTCACGGCGACCGTGGCACGCGCGCCCGGCTTGAGCACCGCAGCGTAGCGCTCGGGCACGGAGAAGTGTGCGCGCAGTCGGTCGAGTCGCGAGACCCGCACGATGGGTGCGTTCTCGCGCGCATGGCCGCCCGCCGAAATCAGTCGACGACCCGTGACACCGGTGAACGGCGCGCGCACGACGGTGCGTTCGAAGCGCGTCTGCTGGAGCTGTGCTTCGGCCTCGGCCACGTCGAGCGCGGCGCGCGCCTCGTCGCGCTCGCGCGGCGACACCACGTCGCGGGCGAACAGATCCTCGATCCGGCGTGCCGCCGAGCGCGCCAGCGTGAGCGCCGCGGCCGCGCGGTCGCGCTGCGCCCGGAGCTCGCGGTCGTCGAGTCGCGCCAGCACCGAGCCGGAATCCACGCGGGTCCCCTCGAGGAACGGCAACGACAGCACGCGCGCGGAGACTTCGGCGACGACCTCGGCCTCCTGCAGCGCTTCGAGTGAGCCCAGCGCGCGGAACGAGTCGCTCACCCGCGACACCGTGGCCTCGGCCACCTCGACGGGTGAGGGCGGCATCTGGAATCCCCGCCCGGGGCCACCCGCCTTGGGTGCGCAACCGAACTGGGGAACGAGGAGAATCAGCGACAGGAGTGCGCATGCCGCCACGGCGTGGCGGCGAATCGTAGTGGCGAGCATGCGGAGCACTCTACGTGTTGCCGCGGGTCAGCAGCAAAGCCGCTCAACCAGCGCCGGCCATAGGGGGGACCAGCGCCGAATCAGGCTCGGAGGGACTCGTCCTTTGCGGGCCGACGCGCGAGAAGCCGGGCCAGAACCGGCGGCGCGGTGTCGGGCGTTTCCTCGTGCAGCTCCACTTCAAGCGAGGGGAATGCTCGCGCCAGTTCCCCGGGTTCGAGCAGGTGGCGCGCGCGGCGCGGATGGCCGAATCGCTCCTGCCCCTGCCGAAACGTCTCGTACACGAGTGCGCCGCCCAGCGTGAGTGCGCGCTCGATCCACGGGAAGAGTTCGCGGTGCAGGTAGCGCACCACCACGATCACGTCGAAAGCGGCATCGCGTTGGGGGAGCTCGCCGTGCTCCAGGTCGACTTGTTGGAACGCCACCGCGACGCCGGCTCGCGCCGCGAACCCGCGCGCGAGCCCGATCGCCGACGGGTCCACATCCCAGCCCTGCGTGGTCCAGCCGGACTGAGCGAGGAACACTGATGCACGCCCCGAACCGCACGCGAGGTCGAGCGCGCGACCGCGCGGGAGGCGGGAGCGCACCTTTTCGAGGAACGCCGACGGCGACCAGAGCCGCGCCGGCGGCTCGCGCGAGGCGAGGCCGCCGGGCTCGTGCGCGAGCGACGCGGCGAGCCAGCCCACCCGCGTGTAGCCGATCGCGACGAGCGCTCGAGCGGCGAGCAGGGCTCGCTCCGGCTCGTCGTGCAGCAGCACGACCGCTTGGTCTCGGCCCGGCAGTTCCACACGTCGTAGGGCGAACTCCTCGAACGCGACGTGTCCGGCGCCGGCGACGTGTCCGCGCGCGAACGCATCGGGCTTGCGCACGTCCAACAGCAGCGCTCGCGGCAGTCGGGTCGCGGCCTCGGCGAGCGACGCCACGGCGATCGGCGTGGCTGAGAG
Organism: uncultured bacterium; assembly: GCA_964418975.1. GTDB lineage: Bacteria > Eisenbacteria > RBG-16-71-46 > RBG-16-71-46 > RBG-16-71-46 > JAIOPA01. The sequence goes on from CAYQNV010000042.1 coordinate 13,866, forward strand.
CGGTGGCGTGTCGCGCTCGTCCATGCGACGCGTCAGCGGAGCACGCTGACGCGCACGTTCGCCGAGGTGACGTCCTGGCGGAGCCGCAAGAAGTAGAGCCCCGGCTCGAGCGCCTCGCCGGGTCGGAGCGTTACGGACTCGGCGCGGAGCGGTCCTGCGAGGCGTGTTCGTGCGCGCAGCCGCCCCGTCACATCCAGCAACTCGAGTACGGCGGCGCCGGCTCCCGGAAGTGAGACCGTCGCGCGCAGTTCGCCACGCACCGGGTCCGCGGCCGAGAGCGCGAGCCCCGGGACGTCGGGCAGGTTGCTGTCGGCGTTGGCGGGGTCGTCGATGGCGGTCGAGTAGATGCGTGCGGATCCGTCTCGGGCGTCTCGCCAAGCGATCACCGCGCGACCGCCGGGGACCGCGGCCAACGCAGGCTGGTCCTGCGTTCCCGGAGCCTCCACGAGCGGTCGGCCGTGCGCGGGCCAGCCGGGCGCGACCAGTCCCGAGCCCAGCACGTGTTGCACGTAGAGGTCGGCATCGCCCGAGCGCTCGTCGCGCCACACTGCGTAAAACCCACCCGCGCCGTCGGGCGCGAGCTCGGCTTCGCGCTGGACGCCCGGCGCTTCGCACAGCACCTCGCCCGAGTGGTTAAAGCCCGGCCCGAGCTGGCCGTTCCACAGCATGCGCGAGTAGCGCAGGTCGCCGTCCGTGCCGTTTCGCTGATCCAGCCACACCACCCACACGCCGCTTCCGCCGTCGCGCACGAGACGCGGTTGGGTCTGCTCGCCGCTCGCGTCGCACACCGCCTGGCCGTAGAAGAGCCAACCCGGAGGCCGATACATGTTCGCATCGAGCCGGAGCGCGTAGATGTCCGAGGAACGCCCTGCCGAGCGTGGATCCGTCCACACCGCCACCACGCCGCCCACGCCATCGGGCACGAGACGCGGCTCGGTCTGGTCGCGCGGCATCATCACGATCGGACGCGGCAGGTCGCCCCAGGGGCGCGACCCGTCCGCCGCGAGGCGGAACGCGCACAGGTCCTTGCTGCCGGTGTTCAACGCGTCATAGAAGGGCATGATCGCAATGAGCCCTCCGGCGCCGTCCGTGGTGGCGTCGAGCGGGTCCACATTGAAGAACTGGAGCTGCGAGGAGAGCTCCATCGCGCTCTCGACCTGGCCGTCGGCGGTGACGACCGCGGCACGCAGCGTCCAAAACGACGTGGCGTCGCTTCCCTTGGCCACGATCAGCGTTCGGCCCCCGAGTCCCGCCACCAGCACCGGGTGCAGGTAGGAAACTCCGAGCCCGACCGGGAAACCGGGCTGGACCGCGCCACTCGGCAGCAGACGGGTGAGCGTCGCACCTGCCGAGGCGGCCCGGTCGGCGGCGATCACCAGTTGCGAATCGGAGCTGAGTACCACGCGGAGCGGCTCGCCGGGCTCGAGCGTGAACGGCACCGCCACCGGGTCGAAGCCGGGCCCGCTGTCGGGCACGCCCGTGCTGTTCACGTGCACGGCACCGAAGCGCGCGGCGGAAGTCTTGTACGTGACGAACGCTCCACCCTTGCCGTCCGGCACCACCGCGGGCCGGAGCTGCGCCTCGCCCGCCCACGGCCCGAGCGGCACGCCATCCGCGTGCAGCGGGGACGCGGCGAGGGCGAGCAGGATCAGCGCCAGGAGCGGGTGGAGTGAGCGGGGGCGAGCGAGCATGGGTTCCCGGAACTGGAGGTCGTGGACCGCTATTCTACCCGTCGCGTGGGGTCGCCGTCAGCCGTGGACGATGGGGAGCTCGCAACAATCGCCGGCCGGGATGGGCCGGCCGTGCGGGCAGCGCCTCGGGTGACCCAGGAACGAGCAGATCGAGTTCGCCACCGTCGGGTCGATGACGTGCTCCATGAGGCAGGCGGTCTGCCTCACCTCGGCTTCCGGCAGGTGGAGCGCCGAGGAGAACAACACCTCGGCCAGCCGGCGGCGGCGGATCAGGTCGCGCGCCCGGGCGCGTCCGCGGGGGGTGAACAGCAGCGGGCCTGCGGGCAAAGCGAGCAGCCCCGACTCGTGCATGCCCTTGAGCGTGCGGCGCGGGTCCACCACGTCGGGCAGCTGCACGCGCTCGGGCGCGAGCGTGGCGCGGCGCTCGTCCGAGAGCCAGAGCTGGATCAGCACCTCGTCGTAACGCCGGTCGATCTCCAGGCTCGGCACGGTCAGGTCCACGAGCCGGCCGTGCGACAATTCGATACGCCGGTCGGCGAGCAGGCCGACCCGCATCGCGTGTGTCACGGTGACGAGCGTGTGCCCTTCGGCGTGCAGCTCCTCGAACAGCGCCAGCACCTTGCTCTCGTTGTCCTCGTCGAGGTTGCCGGTGGGCTCGTCGGCGAGCAGCAGCCGCGGCTGGTTCACCAGCGCACGCGCGACGCACACGCGTTGCTGCTCGCCGCCCGAGAGCTGGCTCGGCAGGTGCGAGGCGCGATCGCCGAGGCCCACACGATCGAGCACGGCGCGCGCCTCGGCGGCGTCGGCCACCGAGTGGTAGTGCTGTGCCACCATGACGTTCTCGAGCGCGGTGAGGTAGGGGAGCAGGTGGTATTGCTGGAACACGATGCCGACCTTCTCGCGCCGGAAGCGCGCGCGAGTGCTCTCGTTCAGGGCACTCACCTCCACGCCGTCCACCCACACGCGTCCGGCGCTGGGCGAATCCAGCGCACCCAGCAGGTGCATGAGCGTGCTCTTGCCCGAGCCCGACGGTCCCATCACCGCGAGCCACTCTCCGCGCGAGATGCCGAGGTCCACGCCGTCGAGCGCCTTGAGCGATCCATAGTGGCGCGACACGCCCTCGAGCCGTACGAGAGGCTCGCTCATCCGTCCTCCCGTAGCGCGCGCGCCGGTTCCACCGCCAGCGCCAGCCGGATGGGCCCCGCCGCGGCGACCAGCGCGGTGAGCAGCGCGAGTGCGATGACGACGGCCGGCACGCCGGGCTGGAGTCGGAGCGCGGCGTGGAACACCTGGCGGCCGATGAACAGCGCGAAGCCCGCACCGATCAGCCAGCCCAACACACCGCCGGTGAGCCCGATCGCCACCGACTCGGCGAGGAAGCGGCCCACGATGCGGCGACGCGGCGCGCCGATGGCCTTGAGCAGTGCGATCTCGCGCCGGCGTTCGAGCGCCAGGTCGGTGAGCGTGCCGTAGGCGGACAGTGCGCCGGCGACGAGTGCGGCCAGCGTCACGAGCAGCATGAGCCGGCGCATGCGGTCGAGCAGCACCTGCTCGGTGGCCGAGAGCGCGTGCAGCGGCAGCGCCGCCATGCCGCCGCCGCGCTGGAGCCGCGATGCGGCCTGTTCCACCTGATCGCTGCCGCCGTCCACGCGAGCCTGGACGAGGCTCACCGCGCCCGGACGCCCAGCCAGTTCCTGCACCGCCGCGAGTGGCAGCCAGAGCGCCTCATCGTCGCTGCCGCCGGACTCGAACACGCCGCCCACCCGCACCGAGAGCTTGCGCTCGCCAGTAGGAGTTGCAAGCGTCAGCGTGTCTCCCGGCGCCAGTTCGAGTCGCCGCGCCAGCGTGGCGCCGGCCTGCGCGCCCTCCGCCGAGCCGCGGCGTTCCCACGACGGGTGCAATCGCGCGAGTGCTACCGGATCGGCGCCGGCGAGCGCCACGGCGTGGCCGCCCGTGAGTGCTCGCGCGTAGAACACCGGCACGCCTTCCACGCCGGCGTCGGCGAGACGGCGGCGCACCGCCGCCTCGTCCAGGAACGTCGCGCCGCCGGACTCGGAGGCTGTCACCAACAAGTTGGGCCCGAGCGATCGCAGCTCGCGAGTGAGCTTGGCGTTCACGTCGCCCGACACGTGCAGCAGTGCGGCGGCCACACTCGCGCCGATCGCCACCGCGAGCGCGGCGAGCGAAGCCGTGCCGCGTCGCCGCCACAGCGACGCCCACAGGAGCCGCGCCTCCATCCGAGCGCGCGCGTCAGCCACGCAACACCGTCACGGGATCGAGCCGGAGCGCCAGGCGCAGAGGGCCGAGCGTGCCGGCAAGTGCGACCGCACCCGCCACGAGCAGCGCCGCGGGCAGCAACAGCAGCTGCGCCGTGGCCGGCGCCGCGAACGCATCGCCGCGGATCATCGCCGCGGCACCCGTGCCCGCGAGCCAGCCGAATGCACCGCCCAGCAGCGACACGAGCAACGTCTCGGCGAGCAGCAGCGCCGCGAGTTGCGCGGAGGTCGCGCCGAGCGCGCGCATGAGCCCGAACTCGCGTGCGCGCTCGACCACGGTGGCGGTGGTGGTGGATACCAGCCCGAGCGTCGAGGCGGTGAGTGCCGCGAGCGCCAGCAGCAGCATGAGCAGGTGGAGCCGCCGCACGACGCCCGCTTCGCCCGCGACCATCTCGGTCATGGGCACCACTTCGGCGCCGGGGATCGCCGCGGCAAGATCGCGTGCAACGTTCGCGGGGTAGGCCGTGCACATCCAGCGCTCGAACCCCTGCGGGTCGCGCGTGGGATCGGGCGGGGAGCGACGCGGGGCGGGGCGGACGAGCGCCGAGAGTGCCACGCGGTCGATCTCGCCGGGTCGCGCGGCGAGGCGCTGCGCCAGGCTCAGCGGCAGCCAGGCGCGGCCACCGTCGAGCCCGCCGGCTCGCACTTCGCCCGTGACGAGCACGCCCACCGTCCGGCCCGCGGTCGCGAGCGTGAGCGAGTCCCCCACGTGCGCGCCGAGCGCGCGCGCCAGTTCCGAGCCCAACGCCAGCTCGGGTGCGTCCTCGCTCGGCCACGCGCCCCGCACCTGCCACAGCGGCCGCAGGCTCGCCACGCCCGTGCGCCACGCGGCTTCTGGAGTGACCACGTCGCGCGCGAACCAGGTGCCGGTCGCTTCGAATGTGCGCGTGCCGACGCTAAGCGAAACATCCAGTTCGGGGGCAGCCTCCAGCACGTTGTGTTTCCAGAACGTGGACTTCAATGCCGCGACCGCGCTCTCGGGCAATGCCACGCCCGCGCGCGCCACGCGCGCCCCACCCAGGACCTCGGGCCGCCACGCCGCGCCCTCGGGGCGCAACACGAAGTTGGGGCCGGCGGCGCGCAGCGTGCGCGCGAGATCGTCACCGATCTGAAGTGCGAGCGTGCCAAGTGCCGTGGCCACGCCGGTTCCGAGCGTCACCGCGAGCAGCGCCAACAGCACCCGCGATCGGCGGGCGCGCAACGAGCCGAGCAATAGGCGAGTGAGCAACGTCAGCGTCCCCGAGCCAGCAGCAGCACGGCCTCGAGGTCCGAGACCGCGATCCACACGCGTCCGCCGTCGAGCCGGTGTGCGACGGGCAGCGGGTTGCAGCCGCCGCCCCGTCCGAGCGAGTTGAGCGCGATGGGGGAGGTGCAGTTGCGGCACACGGCGGCGCTGCCCTCGAGGAAGTAGCCGATGGGTCCGCAGATCTCGCATGCGTCGAGGCTCGTGTGCACCGTGCCCGCGACCTGGATGGCAAAGAAGCGGGCGCGACCTGACGGGACCTCGGCGTCGAAGAAGTGCATGCGGCCGTCCGCGAGCGCGCTGGCGTCGAACGCGACGGCGCCGGCTTCGGGCACGAGCGGTGTGGCGGGCTCGGGCCCGGGGATCCGGGCGCGCGTCGCGAACGCCACCGCCAGCAGGCCCACCACCAGCAGTCCGAGCACGGCGAAGCCGCGCCGCCACGACGCGTCGCGCTCCGCGGCCGCGCGCGCGAGGCGGGCTTCGGGATTGGAGAGGGGGGCGGCAGTCGCGGTCGCGACCGACCTCCCCGAGCCGAGCAGCATCCAGCCCAACGCGAGCGTAAGCGTGAGCGTGAACAGCAGCAGCTCGTTCTTGACGAGCGGCCCGACGATCGCCATTTCGGAGCGCGACGCGGGCAGCACCTTGCCCTCGGAGAGTTCGTGCAGGCCTCCCACCAGCAGTTGGAACGCCAGCAGCAGCAACACCGCCGTGGTGAGCGAGAAGAACGGCTTGAGCGGCACCTTGAGCGTTCCCCGCGCGAACAGCACACCGAAGCCCGCGGCGAGCGCCAGGCCGATCGCGGCACCCGCCCACAGCTGGAGGCCCCCCGAGTTGAACTCGGCGGCGGCCAGGAAGATCGCGGTCTCGAACCCCTCGCGCACGACCATCACGAACCCGAACAGCGCCACGCCCAACATGCCGCCGCCGGAGCCGCGCGCCAGGCCTGCCTCGATCTCCTGCTTCATGTGCGGCGCCGCCTTCCACATCCACCACGTAAGCGATAACACGAACACGGCGCCCACCAGCATGGCCACGCCTTCGACGATCTCCTGGTTCCACACAATGCGCGTAGCCAGCATCGCCAGCACGACCGAGGCGGCCAGCGCCGCGGCCGCGCCCGCCAGCAGCGCCGGCACGCGCGCCCCCTGGCCCTGGCGCTGCAGCAGGCCCGTGGCGATGGCGAGCACGAGGGCCGCCTCGACCCCTTCGCGCAGCGTGATGACCAGTGCCTCGAACATGACCGCCCCTACGCGCCCTCGCCCGGACGCACGAGCGCGTCGGAGGCGAGCGCGGACTTCCAGGCCTGGCACACGCGCGGGGAGCAGAACCCGAACGCGGCTTCGTTGAGCGAGTAGAGCTGGCTCTTGCCGGCGCGGCGCACGTGCACGATGTCGAGGTCGCGCAGGATGCGCAGCTGGTGCGATGTGGCGGAGAGCGTGGCGCCGAGGGCACCGGCGAGATCGCTCACGCACAGTTCGCCAAGCGAGAGCGCGTACACCAGCTTGCTGCGCGTCGGATCCCCCAGGGCGCGGAACATGAGCGACAGGCGCTCGACGTGGGCGTGGTCCCGGAGCGCACGGCGCGCGCGCTCGGACGGAGTCGGGCCGGAGGGCGCGACCGGGCCGTGATCGGCGGGGCGGCGTCGAGAGCGGAGCGAGCGGGCGGGCGTCGGGATAGCTCGGGGAACAGTTGAAGGGTTCTTCATGTGTCTCGCAATATCGGGCGCGCTCGTGCGAACCGTCAAGCGAGGGAGCGCCAGGGATCGCGATCCGGCGGGCAGGCGGGTCATTGACCGCGCCACGGCGGGCCGCCGATACTCGACCCGGCTCCGGCACGCCGGGCGTGTGGCCGGCTCCCGGCCGTGCCCAGCGCGCGATCGCGGGCCAGATCTCGAGGATATGATCGCGCGAGCGCACGTGCAGCCGAGAACGTCCCGGACCCTCCTCCTCTTGCTCCTCTTGTGCGGGCCCTCGCCGTCGCATGGCGCGATGAACCGCGATGCCGAGGCGAGCCGGCTGCTGGCGCACGCCGAGGATCTGCTTGGCCGGCGCACCATCGAGGCGCGCCGCGTCGCCATCGCCGACCTGGAGCGCGCCACCGATCTCGCGCCGCGCCGCGTGGATCTTCAATTGACGCTGGCGAGGGCCTACTGGCAGGCGGGCTTCCTCAAGCAGTCGCGACAGCGCTACGAGCGAGCACTCACGCTCGATCCCAGAGACGCCGACGCGCGTTTCGGCGTGGCGCAGGCCTGGCGTCGCGATTGGCTCAAGTACCTCGAGCGCCGCTCGCTCGATCGCGCAGTCGAGCATTACGCCGCATGCGGCCGACTGGACCCGGGCCGGGTGGATGCGTGGCTGATGCTGTCGGCGCTCAGCGTGGAGCGCGGCGACCTTCCTGCCGCGCGCGAGGCCGCCGACCGCGCGCTCGGCGCCGACCGCTCACGCGCCGAGGCGCTGCTCGCGGGAGCCTCGCTTCGCTGGCGACAGGGAGACGTGGCGGGCGCGGACAGCCTGTTCCGGGTGGCCATCGGCCGGCTGCGTCGAAGCGTGCGCGACCGCCTGGAGGACTTCGCGCCGCTCGCGAGCGAGCGTGACACGCTGGAGTACCGACGGCTGCCAGCGAGTGAGCGCGCCGAGTTCGTGCGGCGCTTCTGGCGGGAGCACGATCCGGACCTGGCCAGCCCCGAGAACGAAGCGCAGCTCGAATACTGGGCGCGCGTGGCGCAGGCGTTCTTCCTGTTCTACGACCCGGCGCGGCGCGAGTGGGACGAGCGCGGCGAGATCTACGTGCGCTACGGGCCGCCCGACAGCGTGCAGTACAACCCGGTCGGCACCTCGCTCTACGGCTACAGCGGCGTCGGCAACAACGTGCGCTTCCCCTTGAACGTGCTGGTGTGGTCGTACCCGGAACTGGGGATGGCGGTGGTGATGAATGATCGCCTGCTGTCCGAGCGCTACGAGCTGCCCGTGTCGATGGACCGGGACATGGACCCGCACCCGGACCCGGACTCGTTGCGGAACCTCGACGTGATCGCCACGCATGGACTGCGCGGCGTGTTCCCCACGCTGCCGCCCGGGGCCAAGCCGCTCGCGGTGGCGTCGCAACTGGCGCTGTTCGAGGGAGCGTCGGGTGGCGCGCGACTGTTCGCGGGTGTGTCCGCGCCCGGCACTCCCGGGGACTCGCTGCACGCCGAGTTCGTGGTGCTGGACAGTGCGCTACGCGAGGTGGCGCGAGTTCGTCGGGTACTCGGACCCTCGGCGTGCGAGCCCAGCGAACTGCGCGCGGCCGACTTCGACACCCCGTTGCCGCCCGGCGAGTACCTGGTGGGCTTCTCGGTCCGGGACCGCGTGCGCCGCGGCGCGACGCGCGACGCGCTCACGCTGCCCGCGGCGGACAGCTCGCTCCAGATGAGCGACCTGGTGGTGACGTGTGGCCTGCCGCCCGCGCCGCAGCAGAGCGTGCGGCTCGACGCGAACCCATCCGGAAGCGTCGCGGCGGGCGAGCCGTTGGTGGCCTACTTCGAGGTGTACCACCTCGCGCGCGGGGCCGACGGCCGCGGACGGTTCGAGTACGAGACGACCGTGCGCTCGGCTCGTCGCGACCGTCGCATGTGGATCCAGCGATGGCTTTCGCCGAGGCGCGAGGGGGAGGAGTTGGGCGTCACGAGGCAGGACGCGGTGCTGGGCACGGTGCGCCGGCAGTACGTGAGCGTGCCGGTGCACGAGCTGCCCGCGGGGCGCTACCGGCTGGACGTGACCGTGCGCGACGTGCTCACGGGAGACGAACGCCGCCGGTCGGCCGAGTTCACGCGCGAGCCCGCAGCACGCTGACACCGCTCGGCAGGGGCCTGCGCGACCTGGCGTGAGAACCAGGAGCCAGTCCGGGCTCATGCAAGTGGACCCAGCGGCCGATGACCCGCGGGAGGCCACCCCCCACGCACCCCGAGGGACAGGATGTCCGACGGCAAGCAGCGCATCCTCATCGTGGACGACGAACCGGATCTCCTGGCTGTGCTGAAGATCGGGCTCGAGTCCGCGGGTTACGACGTGCTCATGGCCAGCGATGGCGAGCAGGGCCTGGCGCTCGCTCGCCAGTGCGCGCCGGACCTCCTGCTGCTGGACCTGATGCTGCCGCGCATGGATGGCTACAAGGTGTGTCGCGCGCTCAAGTTCGACGAACGCTACAAGCAGATCCCAATTTTCATATTGAGCGCGCGTTCGGGCGAGACGGATCGTCGGCTCGCGCTGGAACTGGGCGCGGACGAGTTCCACACCAAGCCCTACGAGATGCGGGCGCTGGTGGAGCGCGTGCGTGCGCGCCTCGCCGCGCGCGACGGCCGCGCGGCCTGAGTCCGGCCGCGGCCGGCGCTCGGCGCCGCCGCAAGGGATCCCCGGCTGAACTCGAGCTCCCGCGCGGCGCGACCGCGAGCTATCATCGAGGCTGCGCCGCTCGCGCGGCCCCCGGGCAGGAGCACCCATGCGCCGCAACCGCACGTTCATGGCCACCGTGGTCTTGTGCTGCAGCCTGGCGCGGGCGGACGCGGCGGAGTTGGTGCTGGAACCCAGCCAGGACTCGTACACCCAGAGCGTCGGCTTCCGGACCAACTTCGGCAGCGCCCCTGACCTGTTCCTGGGCCACGGGGTCTACTGGGGCCTCGGACACCTGCGCATCTACGCCCAGTTCGGCCTGGCCGGCATCGAGGGGAGCATCGTGCGGGCCGAGCTGCGGCTCTACCAGTACGAGACGGGAGAGGCAGCGGGCGGGTTGCCCTGCGAGCTGCACCGAGTGCTGACGTCGTGGGGCGAGAGCACGATCACCTGGCAGACCCAGCCCTCATACGATCCGTTGAGCTACGACCGAGAACCGGTGGGCGACATCTTCCACACGGGCTGGATCGCCTGGGACGCCACGGCGCTCGTGCGACAGTGGCTCGACGGCGAACACGAGAACCGCGGGTTGGTCTTGAAGTACGGCTTCGAAGTCACGGCCGGGGCTTCGCGCTACGGGATTTTCTACTCCTCGGAGCACGCCGCCGCGGCGTTCCGCCCGAGGCTCGTGCTGACGTTCACGGATCCGACGGCGGCGCGGCGCAGCACGTGGGGGAGGGTGAAGGCGCTGTATCACTGATAGGATCCAGCTCGTTGAACCAGATGGCGCGCTCCCGCCACCAACGCGATGACGGTCGCCCTCCCGGGCGCGTCACGCTGGGGAGTTCGGGACATGCACGGTCCTGGGCACGCACTTCGGAACCAGCCGCGACAGCGAGAACCTGACCCGCTGCTCGAGCGACGCATCGGGAATCGCCTCGTCACAGATCGCGTTTGAACGGCGAGCATCGTCCGCACGGAGGCCCAGCGCGCGCAGCCACGGCGCGACATCCTTGTTCTCCGACCATTCGGTCACGGCCGTCTTCCGCGCGCGCGACTGCTCGGCCTTACGCTGCGCCTCCAGCCGCTTGTGGCGCATGAACTCGGTGCCAAACGTCTGCTCGGCGGTGTACTGGTTGTGAGCGCGGCAGCGAAGGCGGATGCCGCTGACCGTCGCAGTACCTCCGCGCGCCACCGGCTCCACGTGGTCGTATTCGAGCCTCGTGCGCGCATCGCAGCGTTTGCCGCGGTCGCTCACGAACGTGCATTGGGCGCCATCGCGCTGCCGGACCTTGCGCTTCACGTCGGCGGGCACGTGGCGCTCGGTCGTGGACCGACGCCGCG
>CAYQNV010000043.1:0-7869 GCA_964418975.1 uncultured bacterium
ACGGCTTCCAAGGATGCCTCCAGATCGACGATCATGCTTCTGCTTGAGTCCAAGGTCGGGGGCTGGCGAGGCGAAACAGCGCTCCGCACGGTCGCCGATCAACCGCAGTCCTCACCCGTCCACCGAAACGGGGCAACTCCAGTCACCGGTGGCCAGTACTTCACCTCCGACTACGACCGGGACGGCGGCAATGTAAACGTGAGCGGCGGCTGGGGCCTGCCGCTGGGCGAAGGCTCGCTGTCGCTGTCGGCCGAGTACCTCGATCGCCAGCCGACGAATCGCGCCTGGGCGGATCCGTTCGAGACCGGCGGCGTCCCGGGCGCCGAGGATGTGGTCGGGCCCGACGGAAAAGTGATCCAGAAGAACAACCCGGTGCCGCAGCCCAATCATCACTGGGGAGATGGCCTGGAGCGCGACGTCCTCACGATGGCCACGGCGAACTATCCACTCTCGCCCAGTACCGCGCTCTACGCATGGGGCGGGTACAGCCACCGCGAAGGCAATGGCAATGGCTACCGCCGCTATTCCGAGAGTGCTCGCAACTGGCCGGAGATCTACCCGTTGGGATTCCTGCCGGAGTTCCGGCCGCTCGTCACCGACGTCTCGGTGGCCGGAGGCGTGAAGACCGAGGCCAACGGCTGGAACCTGGACGCGGGCGCCACGTTCGGACACAACAACTTCCGCTACGAGCTCAACAATACGCTCAATACGTCGCTCGGGCCCTCGCTCACCGCGCCGACGTCGCTTGTGAACATCCCCAACCAGACTTCGTTCTTCGCCGGCGAACTGGCCCGCGACGAGTTCGTGGCGGACGGCAACGCGTCGCGCGAGATGAGTCTCGGCCTGCCGGCCCCCGTCAACGTTGCGGTGGGTGTGGCGTATCGCCGCGAACACTGGGTGGCCAAGGCGGGTGAGCTTGCGTCCTACATCGATGGCGGACACCTGGCGCAGGACAGCACGGACGCGTCGGGCGGCTCGCAGGTGTTTCCTGGTTTCGCGCCGAGCGACGAGTCGGATTCCAATCGCGACAATGTCGGCGTCTACCTCGACCTCGAGACCAAGCTCCTGCCCGAGTTGCTCGTGAACGCCGCCACCCGGTTCGAGAACTACAGCGACTTCGGTTCGGTGATCACCGGCAAGCTGGCCGCCCGCTGCCAGCCGAACCCGCGCGTGACGCTGCGCGCCGCGGCCAGCACCGGGTTCCGCGCCCCGGGCCTGGCGCAGGTGCACTTCAGCAAGGTGGTCACCAACGTCATCGGCGGCACGCCGGTGGAGATCGGCGTCTACCCGGTGGATCACCCGGCCGCACGGTTGCTCGGCAGCAAGGACCTGAACGAGGAGACATCGGTCAACGTGAGCGCCGGCATCGCGGTGACGCCGGTGGACAACCTCACGCTGGCCGTGGACGTCTACGACATCCGCATCAAGGACCGCATCCTGCTGGGCGCCACGTTCGACGACACGACGACGCTGCGCATCCTGGGGAACGCGGGCTACTCCGACATCGCCGGGGTCCAGTACTTCACCAACGGACTCGACACCAAGACGACGGGCGTGGACGTGACCGCCGACCTGCGCGTGCCGATCGGCCCCGACCGCACGCTCGACCTGCGCGGCGCCTTGAACTGGGGCAAGAACGAGATCACGCACGCGGACGGCGTGCCGGTCGAACTGGCCACGTCCACGGACGAGACCGGCGTCCTCGACCAAGTCACGCAGGTCGCCATCGAGGAGGAGCGCCCCGACTGGCGTGGCACGCTCACGGCCGAGCACGCGCAGCAGCGCTGGCGTGGGCTCGCGCGCGTGGCCTATTACGGCACGTTCGCCTCGGCGCAGCCGGCGTTCACGCCGGGCTATCGCGAGGAATACCCGGCGCGCACGCTGGTGGACCTCGAGGCCGGATACCAGTTGAAGCAGGTGGAGCTCGCAATCGGTGCACGCAATGTGCTCGACACCTATCCCGGCAAGGCGACGCTCGACTACAACAACAACTTCGGCGTGTTCCCGTGGGCTGCGGCGTCGCCGTTCGGCTACAACGGCCGCTTCCTCTACACGAAGCTGTCGTGGGCGCTGCCGAGGTAATGCCGGCGGCGCGACGGTAGTGGCAACGGCAGCGGCCCGTGGGGGAACGCCCCGCGGGCCGTTTGTCGAGCGGGCGAGCGTTACGCGTAGGCCTCGGGCCGCTTGGCGTGCCAGTCGGTGCGCGACTGGTAGCGAACACCGAGCCCGCACAGCGCGGCTTCCGAGAAAGGCGCACCCATGAATGCGATGCTCGTGGGTAGTCCGTTCTCGCCGAAGCCACTCGGCATCGCCAACGCCGGTAGCCCGGTCAGGTTGCCCGCCGGGATCACGGGCGGCCCGCCGGAGATGCCCGGATAGGCCTTCGCGAACTCGCTGTCGGCCGGGTAGGCCACCGTGGCGCGCGTCGGCGTGGCCACCACGTCGCACGAGGCGAACAGTTTCCGCATCTCAGCGCGCATGGTCTTGCGCAAGCGCATCGCGTGCAGGTAGTCCACCGCCGGCAGCATGAGCCCGGAGTAGCCACCCGTGCGGTCCGCCGGGCAACGGAGCTTGGTGACGTCGCCCGAGTCGAGCAGATCCAAAAACGCGCTCGCGCCCTCGGCGGTGACGATCGCGCCCACCGCCGGCCCCCACGGCAGGTCGGGCCATTCCACGTCGCGTGTCACGGTGAGGCTGTCGGCAAGCGACGTGAGTGCCTTATCGAAGTTCTCGCGCACCGCCGGCTGCACCTTCTCGGTGCAGCCCTTGGGCACCGCGACGCGTAGCTTGCGCGCCGGCTGGCGTGCGTCGGTCCAGGCGAATGCGCGACCCGAGAGCGTGGGGTCGTGCGTGTCGGGTCCGGCGATGGCCGCCAGCACGAGCGCGCAATCGTCCGCGGTGCGCCCCATGGGCCCCAGCTTGTCGAGCGTCCACGACAGCGCCATCGCGCCGTGCCGCGAAACGAGGCCGTAGGTGGGGCGAAGTCCGGTCACACCCGAGTAGGCACACGGCGTGAGGATCGAGCCCGAGGTCTCGCTGCCAATCGCGAACGGCACCAGCCCTGCGGCGACCGCGGCGCCGGGTCCGCTCGAAGAGCCGCCGCTCCAGAACTTCGTGTTCCACGGCGTGAGCCCCGGTCCGGTGAACGAGGCGTCGGGATGATTGTAGCCCATGCCGCCGGCCAACTCGACCATGGCGAGCTTGGCGCACAGCACGGCGCCGGCCTCGCGCAGCCGCGTCACAACGGTCGCGTCGTGATCGAACACCTGCGTGCGATAAGGCTCGGCGCCCCACGTCGTGGGTACGCCTTTCGTGGCCACGAGGTCCTTGGCGCCGTAAGGGATGCCGTGCAGCGGTCCGCGGTAGCGCCCGCGCGCGATCTCGTTCTCGGCGGCGCGCGCCTCGCGCAGCGCGGAATCACGCATCAGCGTGATCACGGCGTTCAACTGCGGCCCGAGTCGTTCGAGCCGATCGAGGCACACCTCGGTGAGCTTGACGGGTGAAAGATTGCGGGACTTGAGCCGCGCCGCGAGCTCGCGCACGGGCAGGTACATCAGGTCGGCATCGGCCATGGCGTCCTCAGGGGCGGAAGGTGAAGTCGGGTTCGTCGCCGTTCTTGAGCTTGGTGGCGCGCAGTCGCTTGGCACCGCCCAGGTCGCCGTCGAAGTCCGTGACGATGCTGCTCCACTGGGCCTCGGTGAAGCGCTCGGGGTAGCGCTCGCGCAGCACCTCCGTCAGCAGCCGCGCCTCACTGCCGCTGTGTTCGGGCGGCGACGGCGCGGCGGGAGCGGCGGGCGCGGCGGGTGCAGCGGGCGCGGCGGGCGCAGCGGCGGGGGGCGACGTCGCCTGCGCCGTGGCGGCGGTGGGGAGCGCGGCGAGCGCGCCGGTCAGGAGCTGCAGGAACCTGCGCCGATCGATCGCGCGCCGCTCGGATGTGTCAGACATGGCGAGCCTCCAGAGAGGTACGAATGGGGTACCGTGTCCCGGGAGCCTAGTGGAGAGCACCCGCGCGCGCACCGTCCGAATGCGCGCGCGAAAAACCGCCCGGAGAGCCGCCCGATGTCGTTCGAGCCCGCCTACCCCGATTTCGCCACCACCGTACGCGAGAGCTTCGCGTGCCAGGCGTTCATGACCACGCTCGGGGCGACGCTCGCCCGCGTGGCACCTGGCGAGGTCGATCTTGAGCTGCCCGTGCATGCCGGGCTCACCCAGCAACACGGCAGCGTGCACGCCGGGGCACTGGCGTCGCTGCTGGACTCCGCCGCGGGCTACGCGGCCCTGACGCTGATGCCCGCTGGCGCCGGCGTGGTCTCGGTGGAGTTCAAGCTGAACCTGCTGGAGCCCGCGCGCGGCGAACGCATGCTGGCCCTGGGACGCGTCGTTCGCGCCGGGCGCACGCTCACCACGTGCACGGCCGAGGCATGGGCGCTCGCGGGAGGGCAGCGCACCCGTGTCGCACTGCTCCAGGGCACCATGATGTGCCTGCTCGGGCGCGGGGTGAGCGGATGAGCTCGGCACGCTTGCGCGAGCTTCGCCGCCTTCGGCGGCTGACGTGTGCCGCAGCCTTCGTGCTCGCTGCGTTGCTCGGGGCCACGACCGCGGCCGCAGCCGCGAAACCCGCACCGCGGCGGCCGGAGGCCGCCAACTCAATAGACTCGGCTGCTGTGCTCTCGCTCCTGGACGGCGTGCTCAACCGCGCCTGCCCGCTGCCCGGGCTGATCACCGGCGGCCAACCGTCTGTGGCTCATCTCGATGCGCTCGCGCGCTCCGGCTATCACACCGTGCTCGACCTGCGCACGCCGGACGAGCCGCGCGGCTTCGACGAGCCCGCCGCGATGCGGGCCGCGGGCCTGCACTACGTCGAGCTTCCCCTCACGTCGGCCACGCTTGTGGACTCCACGTTCGACGCGTTCCGGGGCGCCATGCGCGCCGCGGGGCCGCGGGGCGTTTTCGTGCACTGCGCCTCGGGCAATCGCGTGGGCGCGGTCATGATCCCGTGGCTGGTGCTGGACCGAGGCTGGAAGCTCCAGCGAGCGATCGCTGCGGCGAAGCTGGGGGGCTTGAGGAGCACCGAGCTCGAGGAGAAGGCACGCGCCTACTTGGCTCGCCAACCCGAGGCGCCGCGCCGCGGCAGGCGCTGAGTCGAGGCGCTCAGCCGGCCTCGGGCAGCACGCCCAGCGAGCGGAGCTCGTCCGGCAGCGTCGCACACCCGGCGAGCGCCACGACGCACGCGCCCTCCGGCTCGCCCGGTATCACTTCGATCCGCCACTCCCCCATGGTCAGTCGAGTACTCCCGTCCGCCGCAGCGGCAGGCACGACGTCGAACACGTCACCGAGCGCCAGCGCGGCCGTGGGTACGCTCGCCGCGCGTAGCCGCACCATGGCGATGCCGCGTGCGCCGTTCGCGTGCGACGTGGCGCCCGGGGTCGCGGGCACGCGTCGCTCGCGCGGCGTGCGGTCGGCGATCCAGAACGGCAGCAGTCGAGATTCGGGAAGCAGTAGCTCCCACGCGAGTCGCTCGCCGTCGCTCCGCTCGCGTGACATGGGCACGGGTCCGGTGGCCACGCTGCCCATCCGGCGGAGTCGTGCGGCCTGCGCCCCGAGCGCCGAACCGCGAAACGACCAGTCCGACACACCATCGTCGCCGGCCAGCGACGGCAAGAAGCGCCGGGCGATCGCCGAGACGCCGTGCAGGTGGCGCTCCCACGCCGGGCTCGCCGCCAGCACGCGCCACTCCTCGCGCGCTGTCGCGTCTCGGGCCGCCAGCAACTCGAGATAGCCGCCATCCACGAAGCAGACGAGCGCGTTCTCGGTGGGAACGGCGTCGTGGCGCCCGCCCGGCATCACAGTGAAGCCCGCGGCCTCGAATACGCTCACCGCGGGCGCCAGCGCCGGAACCGTGACGACGACGTGGTCGATGGCGTGCATGCCGGTCAGGCTCGCGGAAGTCGCTCTCGCCGTCCAACCAACGGACCCGTCACTCCGTGAAGCGGGGGCGGTTGGTCCGTTCGTTCGAGTAGGCCGTCAGGTCCGTTGCGAGCCCGTGGCAGAGCGCCGACGGCCCGATGCGGCTATCGGTAGAGCCGCTTCAGGGCGCCCCAGGACCGCGAGGTCACGCTCGTGGGCGGTGGAGAGACGGCCAGCAGGTAGCCGGGGTTCGCGGGGCCCGCGGCAACATTGTAGAAGCCGGGGACGCCACCGTTCGCGGTGGATGCGTGCATGAACATGGTGTCGGGGCTGCTTCCCACCGTGGGAGGGTTCAAGGAAGCCACACCCAGTCTATTCGCGTCGCCGGTCTTGGACAGCAACCTCTGACGGACGATGATGTCGGTGGCGTCGAGAACGATCATCAGCGGCTCGAGATTGGGGACGCTGATGAGCGTGTAGAAGCCGGGGGTCAGGCCGCCGCCGAAGTTCACGGGCACGATGTAGCTGCCGAGTGACGTCAGCGTGTCCGTGTCGAAGAACTCCAGCTGGATCTGCGCCGTCAGCAACGTCCCGAGGCTGTTGCTCGAGTTGAAGACCGTGAACTCGTGCGTCGAGAGCAGCCCGGTGCCCGTGGTCAAGACCTGGTCGCCGAACTTGGCCGCAGGATCCGTGGATGAAAAGCCGAAGTTCGCGGTCGACGACGTGTTCCTGTAGACGTCGGTCACCACGGCTGTGGCCTGGCGACGCGGGTCCTTCTCGGCGCCCCCGATGGGTACGGCTTCCAACACGCCGTGGAACCCGGTCACCGGTTCCAGCACGAGCTGTGCGCCCGCCACGACCGGTGAACTGGCCGCAAGCGCGAGCGCGGTGAGGAGCGTACCGCCGAGGCTGGCCAATCGCATGTGAACCCCCGAGTGATGGACGAGACGTGGGGCCTCGTCCCTCGAAGCACCGCTCCACGGATATGGAAAGGCGCGCGAGTATGTTGTTGGTGCTGGGGCGAGCGAGGCGCGTCCGCAGGTCGACCGAGCTTCGGCTTGCTTGCAGCGAGACTCTCTCGTGGGGTGGCGCGCGGCCGGCGGTGAGAGACTCGAGGGATCGAGTCGTGAAGTTGCTCGGCTACGTTCCATGCGGCGGGTAGAAGCAATTGAATCTCGTGTCGTGGGAGCGGTCAACAAGAAACGCGCCGCCGTGCGTCGCGAGTTCATATTCTCGCCTGCGGTGACCGTGAAAACTTGCAGAATGCATGGTCGCGGCGTCGCGCTTGCCGAGTTGGCTGCGGCCGTCTCGGGCGGCATGTAGTATCGCGGCCTTCGATCGTTGTTCCACCCCTATCCCGACGAGGCCGAAAGTGAGAATGGCTCGCTCCCCACGTGTCGTCCGCCTCTCGCTGCTGATCGCGACGCTCATGTGGGCGCAAGCCGGTCACGCGCACCCCGACGACCACGGCACGCCTGAAGCCGTCACCTCCCCCACACCCGGCAGCCCCGCCAACTCCCCCGGCGCGTCGCCCGCGCCGGGATGGAAGGTGGAAGACGCGCGCGGCACGACGCACGAGGCGCGCATCGACACGCGTACGGGCACGTGGATGTCGGTGGACGTGAGCCCGGACGGCAAGCAGTTGGTGTTCGACCTGCTCGGCGACCTCTACTTGCTCCCGGTCGAGGGCGGCGAGGCGCGCGCGCTCACAAGTGGCGCCGCGTGGGACGAGCAGCCGCGCTGGAGTCCGGACGGCAAGCGGATCGCGTTCACCAGCGATCGCGCGGGCGGCGACAACATCTGGGTGATCGACCGCGACGGCACGCACGCGCGCCAGGTCACCAAGGAGACGTACCGCCTGCTCAACAGTCCAGCGTGGACCCCCGACGGCCAGTACGTGGCCGCGCGCAAGCACTTCACGTCCACGCGGTCGGCGGGCGCGGGCGAGATCTGGCTCTACCA
>CAYQNV010000044.1:0-16958 GCA_964418975.1 uncultured bacterium
TCCCCAGCCGGCGTCCCTTTCCGAGACGCTGGCCATTCCCGGCACTTCAACGCAGACCCTCAAGCTGCACAACCTGGGCGGGAGCGATCTGAACTTCGTGGTGGGCACGCAACTCACCGCCCCGGCGGCGCCGGTCTACGAGGCGCTCGACCTGGACAAGGAGCAGGTGGATCCGAGGCCCGGCGTGCTGGGGAGCGGTGGCCCCGACGTGTTCGGCTATCGCTGGATCGACAGCGACGACGCCGGCGGGCCGGCCTTCGACTGGGTGGACATCACCGGCATCGGCACCGCCGTGCCCTTCACCTCCGGGGACGACAACAACGTGCAGTCGATTCCGCTCGGGTTCAACTTCCCGTTCTACGGCGGCACGTTCTCGACGGTGAACGTGTGCACCAACGGCTGGCTGTCGTTCACCAACACCACCACCGATCTGTCCAACGATCCGCTGCCCAACACCGCGGCGCCCGAGAACATGCTCGCGCCGTTCTGGGACGACCTGCTGCCCGGCACCTCCCCGGCGCGCGTCTTCCGATACAGCGACGGCACGCGCTTCATCGTCTCGTGGGTGGCGGTGCCGCGGTTCAGTTCGGGCGGGCCGTATACGTTCCAGGCCATCCTCTATCCGAGCGGCCGGATCGCGTACCAGTACCTCGACATGCAGGGCACGCGGTTGAACGAGGCCACGATTGGTATCCAGAACGCGGCCCGGAACGACGGCCTCACCGCGGTGCACAATGCGACCTACGTGCACAACGGCCTGGCGGTGCAGTTCTCGCTCATTCCGGAGTACATGACGGTCACGCCGTCCACGGGCACCGTGCCTGCGGGCGGCTCCGCCACGCTCAACGTGCTGTTCGATACGAACGGCCTGTTCGGTGGTGTGTACGACGGGGCCATCCGGGTGGCGAGCAACGATCCGGACGAGACCATTCTCATGGTGCCCACGCACCTCACAGCGATCGGCACGCCGCACATCGCCGCCCAACCCGCTTCGCTCGACTTCGGAACGGTGTACGTCGGGCTCACGTCCGACCGGAGCGTGACGCTCCGCAATGTCGGCAGCGCCCCACTCATCGTCTCCGCCTTGTCGCTCGACAACGGCGAGTGGTCGCCGATCGGCGCTCCGGCACTGCCCCTCACACTCGGGCAGAACGGCACGCTTGCGCTCACGCTCCGCTGGACGCCGAGTGGGGCGTGCAGCCCGTGCACGGGCAACCTGCTCGTGGCTTCGAACGATCCCGACGCGGCATCGCTGACGGTTCCGCTCTCGGGCACCGGGCTGATCCCACCGGAGATCGGCGTGGCACCGGGTACCCTCCAGGCGGCCCTGGCGACCACGCTCGGCCCCAGCGCGCTCACCGCGACGAAGAAGCTGGTCATCGCAAACACCGGCGGGAGCGATCTCAACTGGACCGCGGAAGCGCTTTCGGCGCTGCCGGCTTCGACCATCGGGCCCGATTCCGAGGGGCCGAAGGACGATCCCGGCGTGCCCGGAGTGCTCGGCAACGGCGGTCCCGACGCGTTCGGGTATCGCTGGACCGACAGTGACGACCCCGCCGGGCCCGCGTTCGGCTGGATCGACATCGCCGGTGTCGGCACGGCGATCCCATTCACCGGCGACGACCAGAACCGGGGCCCGTTCGCGCTGCCGTTCTCGTTCCCGTTCTACGGCGGCACGTTCAACTCGATCCGAGTCTGCAGCAACGGCTGGCTGTCGTTCACCAGCACGCTCACCACGTTCACGAACACGGTGCTGCCGAGTGGCGGTGCGACGGCGCCCGAGAACCTGGTCGCCCCGTTCTGGGAGGACCTCACGTTCAGCGCCACGGGGGACGCGTACTACCACTACGACGGTTCGAAGTTCATCGTCTCGTGGGTGGCCGTTCCGCGATTGGGCACGGGCGGTCCGTACACATTCCAGGCGCTGCTCTACCCGAGTGGCACGATCGACTTCCAGTACCTGGACATGCAGGGCACGCGCTTGAACGAAGCCACGATCGGCATCCAGAACGCCTCGAAGGATGTCGGACTCCAGGTGGCGTTCAACGCGACCTACGTGAAGAACAACCTGCGCGTTCGCATGAGCAGCCAGCCCGGGTGGCTCACGGTGGCCCCGCTGGCCGGCGTGACCGCTGCGGGCGAGGCGGACACGGTGCTCGTCACGTTCAACGCGGCCGGGCTGGCGGACGGCGACTACACCGGTTCGGTACGGGTCCGCAGCAACGACCTCGACGAGCCGCTCGTCACCGTGCCGGCCGACCTGCACGTCGGCGTGGCCCTGGCCCAGCTGCGCGTCAACCCCGGAACGCTCAACCCCAACTCGCAAGGGCGGTGGGTGGATGCCAAGGTCTGGTCGCCCATGGGCACGGATGCCCGGCAGATCGTGCAGGAGAGCCTGCTGTTGCAGCGGCAGGTTTCCGCGGATCCGTTCCCGGCTCGCTACGTGGAGGACGCCAGCGTGCCCGCGGAATCGTGGCACTGGCGCGCCGACTACAAGTTCGACCGCGGGGCGCTGGTGAGCCTGCTGCCGGAGGGCTGGAGAGTGCCCGTGGAGGTCATCGGTCGGCTCGCCGACCTCACCTGGTTCCAGGCGTGGGACTCGGTTCGCGTGCTGCGCCCACGCGTCGTCTACGGCGGCAGCGCGGTCGTGGGCCAGGAGAACGAGCCGATGCCCGACATGGTGCAGTCGCAATCGTTCGTTCCGCTGCAGTTCGTCGATCCGGTCGGCGCCACGGCCACGATGTTCGAGCTGTGGTACTCGCCGGACGCCGGTGGGACGTGGGCGGCCATCGACACGAACATCACCTCGCGCGACTACGCTTGGTCAGTGCCGGAGGAGGCCACGAACCAGGCAGTGCTCGGGGTGGTGGCGTGGGACGAGCTGGGTATCATGGGGTCGCAGGTCACGAACGTGTTCGAGATCATCCACGGCACGACCGGCGTGAATGACGGTCGGGCGCCCGAGCGATTCGCGCTCCGGTTCTCGGGGCACAACCCCGCGTCCCGGGCGATGCTCGAGTTCGGGCTACCCGCTCGTGGCGACGTCTCGGTGCGGGTGTACGACGTGCAGGGCGCACTCGTTCGCGAGCTGGCGCGTGGCCCGTTCGAACCCGGTTGGCACCGCGTGACGTGGGATGGAGCCGGCGCGACCGGCTCGCTCGCGGAGCCCGGCATGTATTTCGTGCAGGCCCATGCGAACGGCCAGCGGCTGCTCAAGCGGTTCGTCCTGCTCAAGTAACCCGCGAACCCTCGCGGGAACAACACAGCGCCCCGGCGGAGCGATCCGCCGGGGCGCTGTGCACTGCGCTGCGCTTACTTGGCCTTGGCCTTGAACGTCTTGATGAACACGATCATGTCCTCGACCTGCTGCGGCTTGAGCTGGCCGGTCTTGCCCCAGGCCACCATACCGGACTTGAGCTTGCCGTTCACGATGCAGTCGCGCATGAAGTCATCGGTGCGCGTGGCGTCCCAAGTCTTCTTGAGCAGCCAGTTGGGCGTGGGGTTGCCCGTGACCTTGAAGCCACCGCTGCCATCCACCTTGTGGCAGGCGATGCACTTGGTCTTGTAGAGAACCTGGCCGGCTGCGGCATCGCCCTTGGCGGGGCCAGCGGAGGCCGTCACGGCGAACGCTGCGGCGAGCAGCGCCGCGGCGGAGAGCGCCCCAGCGAGGGCGCGGAAGGACAGGTGAAGCGACATCGTGTGCTCCTTTCGGGGTGGGCGGAGCGCCGGGGGGGAACGAGTCCAGCGCGTCAAACCTGACGAAATTAAAGTCCTCGGGCAGCGCGGTCAACCGCTCCCGGCGCTGCGCGGCATCAGCGCGCCATTCTTGACGCCCGCTGCACAGCGAAGCGATGCAGGATGCCATTCTCTCGTCCCTGCATACGAGCGACACCAGCGCGCAGGTCTTGACCCGCGTGAAATGGCGGTGCTAGCTTTAGTCATTGCTTCGAGTTACGCGGGGGCGCGTGTTCCGACTCCACGACCCGACGCAGCCACCCGTATCGCACGACTCCGGGAGGTGCAGCGTGAAGGAGTTCGCAACCGGTCACATCCGCAACGTCGCGTTGGTCGCCCATCACGGCGTGGGTAAGACCTCGCTCGCTGAGGCCATGCTGTACCAAGCCAAGGCGACCACCCGGATCGGTCGCATCGCCGACGGCTCGACGATGCTGGACCACAGTCCCGAGGAGATCTCGCGGCAGATCACCATCGACCTCGGGCTGGCGCAGTTCGAGTTCCAGGGGCACAAGATCAACCTGCTCGACACGCCGGGCTACGCCGACTTCGTGGGCGACGTCTACAGCGCGCTGCGCGTGGCCGACTCCGCCATCCTCGTGATCCGCGCGGCCGCCGGCGTGGAGGTGGGCACCGAGGTGGTGTGGGAGGTCCTGAAGCAGGAGAAGTCGCCACTGCTCGTGGTGGTGAACATGATGGACAAGGAGCACGCAAACTTCGCTGCCGCGGTCAAGAGCTGCCACGACCGACTGGGTCTCAACGCCATCCCGGCGCAACTCCCGATCGGCGAGGCCGATCAGTTCCATGGCGTCGTGGACCTGATCGAGAACAAGGCATGGACGTTCACGGGCAAGGGCGCCGACGAGAAGAGCAGCGAGGCGCCGATCCCCGCCGACATGCAGGACAAGGTGGCGAAGGCGCGCGCCACACTGCTCGAGGAAGCCGCCACCGGCGACGAGCAGCTGATGGAGAAATTCCTCTCGACCGGCGACCTGACGGTGGAGGAGATCCGCCGGGGCCTGTGCGAGCGTGTGGTCATGTGCGACCTGGCGCCCGTGTTCTGCTGCGCGGCCGCGTTCAACCTGGGCGTGAAGGAAGTGCTCGCGGAAGTCGTGGACGTGCTCCCGAGTCCTCTCGACGTACACGCGCAGCACGCCATCGGCGCCAACGGCAGCGACGGTGTGGAGATCAAACCCGACGCTGCCGCACCCATGGCGGCCACGGTGTTCAAGACGCTTGCCGAGGCGCATCTGGGCGAACTCTCGCTGATCCGGCTGTGGTCGGGGCATGCGGAGCCAGGGAAAGATCTGGTGAACACCACGCGCAACCGGAGCGAGAAGTTGGGCACGCTCTACCACCTGTGCGGCAAGGAACGCTCGGACTGCCGCGGCGCAGCGGCGGGCGACATCGTGGCCGCCGTGAAACTGCGCGAGACGCACACCGGCGACACGCTGGCCGACAAGGCCCGCCCGGTGAAGCTCACACCGCCCGACTTCCCGTTGCCCGTGGCCGCCGAGTGCATTCGAGCCAAGAACAAGGGCGACGAGGAGAAGATGGCGGTGGGCCTGATGCGCCTGCACGAAGAGGATCCCACGCTGTCGCGGCACTACGAGGAGAGCACCAAGGAATCGCTGGTGCACGGCATGGGCGAGCTACATCTGGAAATCCTCGTGGAGCGCATGAAGAAGCGCTTCGGCGTCGAGGTGATGCTTTCCAAGCCGCACATTCCCTACCGCGAGACCATCAAAGGCAAGGCCGACGGCGATTACCGCCACAAGAAGCAGAGCGGCGGCCGCGGTCAGTTCGGCGAGGTGCACCTGCGCGTGGCGCCGCTGCCGCGCGGCGCCCAGTTCGAGTTCGTGAACGAGGTGAAGGGCGGCGTGATCCCCGGGCAGTACATCCCCGCGGTCGAGAAGGGCGTCGTCGCCGGTATGGAGCGCGGCCCGCTCGCAGGCTACCCGGTGGTGGACGTGAGGACCACCGTGCACTTCGGCAAATACCACGACGTAGACAGCTCGGAGATGGCCTTCAAGATCGCGGCCGAGACCTGCTTCCACGAGACCATCCTGAAAGCCACGCCGATTCTCCTCGAGCCGTACTCCGACCTCGAGGTGCGCGTGCCCGAGGAGTTCCTGGGCGACGTGATGGGCGACCTGTCGAGCAAGCGCGGCAAGATCCTCGGCACTGACGCCGACGGCCACTACGTGGTGGTCAAGGCCAAGGTCCCCATGGCGGAAACGTACAAGTACGCCACGCACCTGCGCGCCATCACGCAGGGCCGCGGGCTCTACCAGGCGAAGATCTCGCACTACGAAGAAGTGCCGCGGGAGCTGGCCGAGAAGGTGATCGCGGCGGCCAAGGCCGAGAAGGAAGCGGGGGCGGCGCAGCACGGGTAGGCTGGGGCGAAGTAGCGAGCAGCGAAGTCCGCGAGGGCACTACGCCTCAGGCTTGGGAGCAAGTGCTCTCGCGCGACTGACACAGGGTGATGGCCAGGGGCCACGGCCCCGCTCAGGGAGAGCGAACGACATGCGCGTGCTGGGACTGGACCCCGGGAGTCGCAGGACAGGGTGGGGAGTGGTCGAGTGGCGGGCCCGTGGCCTGCACTGCGTCGGCGCGGGCCACGTGGCGGTGGCCGCGAAGTTGTCGCTGGCGGAACGACTGCACGCCATCGTGCGCGAGGTGGACGAGGTGATGGAACGCTATTCGCCCGACTGCGTGGTGATCGAGGCCGCGTTCCACCATGCCTACGCCCGCTCCACGCTGGTGCTGGGCCACGTGCGCGGCGCGCTCATGGTGACCGCCATGGAACGCGGCCTGAACGTGGCCGAATACGCGCCGCGCGCCATCAAGCTGGCCGTCACGGGGCGGGGCGGCGCCGCCAAGGAGCAGGTGGCCGCCATGGTGAAACTGCGGCTCGGACTCGCCGCGTTGCCACAAGCCGACGCCGCCGACGCGCTGGCCGGCGCCCTGTGTCACCTGCAGCGCGCGCGCTTCGACGCGCCCCGCCGGAAGACCCCCGCGAGCGAGCGGTTGCAGGCACTGCTCGCGACGGCGCGGGGGGCTCGATGAAAGCTCGCGCAGGCCAGGCCGAGCGCAAGCGAGGCCTATTGCCATGATCGCCAGCCTCCACGGAACGCTGCTCGAGCGCGGGGACGGTTTCGTCGTCATCGAGGCCGGCGGCGTGGGCTACCTGGTGCAGGTGAGCACCGCCACGTTCGCGGCGCTGCCCTCGCCCGGCGAGGAAGTGCGGCTGCACACCCGCCACATCGTGCGCGAGGACGCGCAACTCCTGTTCGGATTCGCCGAGCGCAACGAGCTCAAGCTCTTCGACCTCCTGATCGGCGTGAACGGCGTGGGCCCGCGCATCGCGATCGCCGTGCTCTCGGGGCTAGCACCCGCCCGGTTCGCGCGCGCCGTTCGCGACGAGAACATCGCCGCCATCACCGCGGTGAACGGTGTGGGGCGGAAGACGGCCGAGCGGCTGGTGGTGGAGCTGCGCGACAAGCTGGTGTTTCTCGGCAGCTCGGCGCCTCCGGCGCCGGGCGAGGAAGCGGAAGGGGCGGCGTCGGCGGACGCCGGGACGCGCGGCCGGAGGCCGCGAATGCTCCAGAACTCGCAGCGCTACGATGACGCCGTGGCGGCGCTCGTCACGCTCGGCTACACGCACGCGCAGGCCGCAGCCGCCGTGCGTCGCGTGTCGGAGGACGGCGGCGAGGCGGCCGCCGAAGATCTGGTGAAGCGCGCGCTCGCGCTGCTCGTTCGCCCCTCGCTGGTGACGCGATGACGCCGCCGCGGGCGAAGCCCGGTGGAGTGGGGCAGGTCGCGCGGGCGCCGGGTCCCGTGCCGCTCCAGCAGCACCCGTCCCGGCTCGCCGACCCCGCGCCGTTCGCCGAGGACGTGCGCGAGGAGAAACGCCTGCGGCCGTTGTCGCTGGCGGAGTTCGTGGGACAACATCAAGTCCGCGAGCAGTTGAGCATCTTTCTCGCCGCCGCTCGCCAGCGGGGCGAGGCCATGGATCACGTGCTGTTCCATGGACCGCCGGGGCTCGGGAAGACCACGCTCGCGAGCATCGTGGCGCACGAACTGGGCGTGGAGGTCACGCACACGAGCGGCCCCGTGATCGAGCGCCCTTTCGATCTGGCCGGCCTGCTCACGAACGTGGGCCCGCGCGGCATCCTGTTCGTGGACGAGATCCACCGGCTTTCGCCCGTGGTCGAGGAGTACCTCTATTCGGCGCTCGAGGATTTCACGCTCGACATCCTGCTCGACCGCGGAGCGAGCGCGCGCAGCATGAAGCTCACGCTGGACCCGTTCACGATGATCGGCGCCACCACGCGTTCGGGCCTGCTCTCGGCCCCCATGCGCGCCCGCTTCGGCGTGACCATGCGCCTGGACTTCTACTCGGCCGAGGACCTCATGCGTATCGTCGTGCGCTCGTCAGGCATCATGGGCACGATGGTGGACGACGACGCCGCGTTCGAGATCGCGCGTCGCTCGCGTGGCACGCCGCGCGTGGCCAACCGCCTGCTACGGCGGGTGCGCGACTTCGCGCTGGTCAAGGCCGACGGCGTGGTCAACATGGGCGTCACGCGCGAGGCGCTGCGCCTGCTGGAGGTGGACGAGCGTGGGCTGGACGAGATGGACCGGCGCATGCTCGACGCGTTGATCCAGCGCTACGACGGCGGCCCGGTGGGGCTCCAGTCACTGGCCGTGGTGTTGGGCGAGGACACGGGCACGCTCGAGGACGTGTACGAACCGTTCCTGGTGCAAGAGGGCTTCATCCGCCGCACCGCCCGCGGCCGCGAGGCCACCCGGCTCGCGTACGAGCACCTGGGGCTGGCGCTGCCGGCGCGCTTGAAGGCCGAGCCGGCCGAGCCGGCCGAGCCGATCGAGCCGGAACAGCCCGAGCTGCCGCTGTCCTAGTGCTCGAGCCCAGTGCGGCGACCGAGGCGGCGCGACTCTTGAAGCTGCTCGACTACGGGCTGCCGGAGGAGTTGATCGCCCAGCACCCGGCGGCCCGACGCGAGGACGCGCGGCTGCTCGTGGTGAACCGGGCGAGCGGCCTGCTCACCGACGCGCACTTCGCCGAGATCGGCCGCTGGCTCGCGGCCGGCGACGCGCTCGTCGTGAACGAGACGCGGGTCCTCCCCGCGCGACTCATGCTGAAACGGCCCACGGGCGGACGCGTCGAGCTGCTGTTCGTGCGCCCGGAGGCGGGGCGGACGGGGGGCGAAGCCTGGCGCGTGCTGGCGAAACCGGCGAAGCACGCCGCCCTCGGCTTCCGGCTGGCCACACCGGATGCGGCGCTCGTCGTGGAGGTGATCGGCGAGGGCGAGCAGGGCGAGCGCGTGGTGCGCGTTACCCAGGGCTCGCTCGACGCGGTCCTGCGAGCGCAGGGCGAGATCCCGCTACCGCCCTACATTCACCGACCGCCGACGCCCGAGGATTCCGAGCGCTACCAGACCGTATACGCGCGTGTCGAGGGCGCCGTGGCGGCGCCCACAGCGGGACTGCATTTCTCGGAGCCGCTGCTCGGCGAGCTCGAGCGCGCTGGCATACGCCGCGTGTCCGTCACGCTGCACGTGGGGCCGGGGACGTTCCGTCCCATCAGCGCGGAGGATCCGCGCGAGCACCGGATGGAGGAGGAGTGGTTCGACGTCGCCCAGGCCGCCGCGGCCGAACTTCGCGCCACACGCGAGCGGGGCGGACGCCTCGTCGCCGTGGGCACCACCACGGTGCGCGGCCTCGAGTCCATGGCCGATGTGCACCGCGGCGCGGTCGGCGCGGCGAGTGGCTGGACGAGCAAGTACATCGTGCCGCCCTACCGGTTCCAGGCGGTCGACGCGCTGGTGACCAACTTCCACCTGCCGAGGACCACGCTACTGCTGCTCGTGGCCGCGTTCACGGGCGATGAGCTGCTGCGCCAGGCCTACGCACACGCCGTCCGGGAGCGATACCGGTTCTACTCTTACGGCGACGCCATGCTGGTGGTGTAGGCGGCGAGCTTCGCGGCCGCGAGTAGCTCGGTCACGCTCACGGCACGCAGGCCGCGCGACTGCATGTGCCGGAGGATCAACTCGAGTGCTTCGACCGTCTGGTTCCGGTCGGGCTCACCCAGCGGGCCGCCGTCGTGGAGGATGAGGATCGAGCCGGGCGCGAGCCGCGCAAGCACCCGCTCGACGATGCGAGCCGTCCCGGGCCGATACGTATCCTCGGGATAGATGTCGCCCAGCACCGAGACGTATCCGAGTCTCGCCACGAAGCGAGCCTGCGACGGCACCATGAACCCGAACGGTGGCCGGTAGTGGTGGGCGCGCATGCCGGCGGCGCGCTCCACCGCGGCCGCCGAACGCAAGAGCTCACGGCGGAGGAGACCGGGCGTGAGCATCGGAAGCGGCAGATGGAGATCGCCATGCAGCGCCACCTCGTGGCCCTCGGCGGCCATGCGCCGCACGAGCTTGGGGAATCGGTCCACATTGCGCGCCAATGTGAAGAACGTGGCGCGCGCGCCATAGCGGGCGAGCACGTCCAGCACGCGCGGCGTGGCGGAAGCACTCGGCCCATCGTCGAACGTGATCGCCAGCTGGTCGGGCACGTCCTCCACACGACATAGCAGATGTCCGCGCAGCCAGCTCGAGAATCGCCGCGTGTGGAGGAGCGTCATGCGGAGACCCAGGCGCCGGCGGAGCCGTACCAATCCGTAGCGGCGTAGAGCATGACGGCGAGTGTATGTCAGCTCGTTCCGAGGCCTCGGAACGCTATGTGTTACAACACGTTCAGCGTAAACCGTTCCCTTCGGAGCCAGCTCCTGCCAGACTCCGCGAATGCTGAAGATCGACATTCTCTTCTTCGAGGGCTGCCCCAATCATGCCCCGACCGTGCGACTCGTGCAGCAAGTGGTGCGCGATCTCGCCGTGGTCGCCGTCGTGCGCGAAGTGGAAGTGAAGAACCACGACGACGCTATGCGACTCCGGTTCTTTGGCTCGCCGACCATCCAGGTGGAGGGGGTGGACATCGAGGAGTCGATGCGCGGTCGGACCGACCATTCGTTCAGCTGTCGTTTCTATGGCGCGCCAGGGCCACCGCCACGCGATCTCATCGAACGAGCCCTACTGACCTGGCCGCAGTCTGTAGGTCGGGCGCAGCCGTCCACATCGACGTGAACGACGCCTGCCCCGCGGGTGGCTGCTGCGGCGAACCCACACGTTTCGCCGCACAACCCTCGAAGAACCCCCCTTGACGTCACGGGACGATTGGCATAACCTATGAGTTATGGAACCACTTGGTTATGGCCACATGAGCCCGGAGCGCCTCGACGCCACGTTCGCGGCGCTCGCTGATCCCACCCGACGCGCGATCCTCGCCCGGCTCGCGTCGGGGGAGGCGTCGGTAACTGAGCTGGCCGAGCCGTTCGCGATGAGTCAGCCCGCGATCTCCAAGCACTTGAAGGTGCTGGAGCGCGCCGGCCTCATCTCGCGCGGGCGCGATGCCCAGCGCCGGCCCCGCCGGCTCGAGGCCGTACCGCTCGCGGAGGCCAACGAGTGGTTGGAGCGGTACCGCCAGTTCTGGGAGGAGACCTTCCAGCGCCTGGATGCGGTGCTCAGTGAGTTGAAGACCCGCAAGAAACCCAAGACCACCCTGCACAAGAGGAGAGCACGTTCATGAAGACCGTCGGGAACCTTACCATCACCACGCCCAGCGACCGGGAGCTCGTCATGACGCGCGTGTTCGACGCGCCCCGCAAGCTCGTGTTCGATGCGTACACCAAGCCCGAGCTGGTCAAGCGCTGGCTGGGAGTGTTCGGCGGCTGGACGCTACCGGTGTGCGAGATCGACCTGCGCGTGGGCGGCATCGCCCGCTACGTGTGGCGCGGCGCGGACGGCGCCGAGATGGGTATGACCAGCACGTTTCACGAGATCGTCGTCCCGGAGCGCCTCGTGGCGTCAGAGAAGTTCGACCAGGCCTGGTACGAGGGCGAGGCCATGGGCACGGTGACTTTTGTGGAGCAGGGCGGCAGGACCACGCTCATCATGGCGATGACCTACTCCTCGAAGGCCGTGCGCGACGCGGTGCTTCAGTCGCCGATGGAGACGGGCGTGGCGGCGAGCTTCGACATGCTGGCCGAGCAGCTGGCGAAGTCGGCGTAGCATCCACCGGGAGCCCGCATGCCTTCGAGGACGACGAAGAAAGGGCCAACGAAGCAAGTCGCATCGCCCACGAACGCTGCCGTACGGCCGATCCCGGACCAGGTGCGGGACGCCCTCCACTGGCTAGAACAGAAGCGCACGGCGCGCGACCTCGCGAACCTGGCGCGATTCGGTATCACCGCGAGCCATCCGCTCGGCGTGTCCATGACCAACATGCAGGGGGTGGCGAAGCGTCTCGGGCGCAACCACGCACTCGCCGAGGCACTGTGGAAGACCGGCGTTTACGAGGCGCGCATGATCACGTCGTTCGTGGACGAGCCCGCGCGGGTCACGCCAACGCAGATGGACCGTTGGTGCCGCGACTTCGACAACTGGGCCATCTGCGACACGCTGTGTTTTCACCTGTTCGACCGCACGCCGTACGCCTGGGCCAAAGTTGAGCAGTGGAGTGACATGAAGGGCGAGCACCAGAAGCGCGCGGCGTTCGCGCTGCTGGCCAGCCTCGCGCTGCACGACAAGACCGCCCCGGACGCGTCGTTCGTGAGGAGCCTGCGCCTGATCGAGCGAGCCGCCGCCGACGAGCGCAACTTCGTGAAGAAAGGCGTCAACTGGGCGCTGCGCGGCGTGGGCCGGCGTAACGCCGCGCTCAATCGGGCGGCTGTGGCGGTGGCGAGACGCCTGGCGGACTCGCCCGATGCCGCGCCACGCTGGGTGGGGAAGGACGCTCTGCGTGAACTCACCAGCCCCGCGGTAACGCGGCGGCTCGCCGCGAAAGCCACTGGAGGAAAGTCATGAACGACACGAGTGTCGCTTCACCCCAGCCCCGCCGCATGCGCCAGAGCCTGCGCGCGCTGCTCTTTGGATTCCTTGTGGTGGTGTTGTTCTCGACCGCTACCGACGTGGCGTTGCAAGCGGCCGGCGTATTCCCGAAGGGAGAGCAGCGCATGAGTGGCGCGCTGTTCCTGCTCGCGTTGGCCTACCGAACGCTTTTCGCGATCGCCGGCTGCTATGTCGCGGCGCGGTTGGCGCCCGACCGGCCCATGCGGCACGCCCTGGGACTCGGCGGCGTGGGGCTGGCGCTGAGCATCGCGGGTAGCGTGGCGATGTGGGGCACTGGACCCGCCTGGTACAACCTCGGCATCGTCGCAACCGCGATCCCGTGTGCCTGGGTGGGGGGCTGGCTACACGAACGGCGGGCCGTCGGGCGAACGGCGTAGGCGCACGTGGAAGCGAGGCGCCGGGGAGATACGCAACTAGTGTCAGAACACGCTTGGAACCGAAGGCGGCGCCCAGCGGAGTCGGCGCAAGTCTCACTCGATTTCGAATGCCGGCTTGAATCGTCGACTTGGGTCTTGACCCTCGCGTTCATGCTCTTGATGCTCCGGCCCCAGCTGCACAGCCGTGGCGTGTCCGGGTCGCCGGCATGGTGCCGCGCGAAGGGGTACGTCGGAGGAGGACCACATGCGAGCGAATGGTCGAAACCACGGGCGCCCCATGTTCTGGAGGATGGGAACGATTCTCCTCGGGTTGGTGACGCTAAGCACGCTCGTCCTGCCCGCCGCTGCGCGGCCAACGGATGGGCTGATCGCGTTCGAGAGCAATCGAGGCGGGCAGAGCGACATCTGGGTCATGCAGGCCGACGGGTCGAATCCGGTGAACCTTACGAACGACAAGCCGGATGATGTCTTTCCGGCGTGGTCGCCAGATGGCAGGCGGATCGCCTGGACCCGGGGCGGCCGCGGGCCGGAAGGCGAGATCTGGGTGATGAATGCCGACGGCTCGGGCAAGCGACAGGTCACGATCAACGGGTTCTCGGACTACAACGCCTCATGGTCGCCGGACGGGCTGCAACTCGTGTTCCGGTCCTTTCGCGGCGTGAACCGCGACATCTACAGCATCCACGTGGACGGGACGGGAGAACAACGGCTCACGGACGATCCTGCGAGCGACTTCGCCCCGGACTGGTCGCCGGACGGCACGCTGATCGCGTTCACAAGCATTCGGGGCGGTCACTCGGCCATCTATACGATGCGCACCGACGGGAGCGACCTCCGGAAGTTGACCGCTGATGCGCAGGAGGCGGCACTCCCCGGCTGGTCGGTCGAGGGAGACAAGATCCTCTACGGCGACGGTTTCTGCGACACGTGTGGCGAGAGCGACGTGTTCGTGATGAATGCAGACGGAAGCGGCGTGACGCAGATCACGGACAGCGCCGAGAACGAGCTTGGCAAGTCATGGTCGCGGACTGGCAAGCGCGTCGTGGTGGACTGGTCGACCCTCACGCCGTCGGGGAAGCACCTGTCCAAAGGGGACATCGCGGTGATCGATGTCGAGAGTGGCGCGACGATCAACCTGACCAAGACGCCTGGGATCAGCGAGGAGCACCCCGACTGGTCGCCCGCGAAAGGGCCGAGCCTGGCGGAGCTGGGTGGGGAGGGCTCGCCAGCCGCAAGCTTGGACGCGATGGAGTTGGCCCGAGCGCCGCGTCTCCACGTGACAGCCGCGCGCGGGCGAGGGCTCGCGACGATCGCGTACGTCCTGCCGAGCGCTGGGCATATCCGCTTGCAGCTCTTCGACGTCATGGGGCGTGACCTGGGCTGCCTGGTGAACGAGTGGCGATCGGCGGGAACCCATGAGGCCAGACTCGCCTCGGGCCCACGGTCCCAGCTCTACTTCTACCGGCTGGAGTGGGCAGGAAGGACCGTGGGAGGCAAGCTCGCACCACTGCCCTGAGGACGGTTCGCACCCCCGGCGAGGGTCTTTGCCGACCCGCGTTCCGAGCGGCGGAATGAGCCCTCATTCCAGTCCTCGATGCGGTCGATGACTGCTTCAGACCACCCACGGACTTCCCGCAGGTGGACCGATCCTCGATTTGCGCACAATTCCAGACACCGGGTATCCTCGCATTCGTGAACCGACTCCTCCGCATCCTGTTGATGGCGGTCCTGCTGGGCCCCCACCTCGGCCAATTCCTCCTCCCCGTAGAGGAGGTCTGTGCCGAGGAGCGGCAGGATTGCTGCGAGCCCCAGGGCCCCTGCGACGTGAACTGCGTCCAGTGCACCTGTTGCGTGGCCACCCCGGTCACGCTCCAGAGCGTGATGTCGGTTGAAGTTCTCAACCGCCCGCCCGCGAACATCTCCGCTCCGCGAGCGGTTGCCCCACCCTCCGCGCCGCCCTCCGACATCCTCCACATCCCGAAGTCCGTCTAGCGAGCGCACGCTAGCTCACCGCCTCGTCGGCAAGGGTCCGGCGATGGCCATTCACGGACTTCCTTCCTGCCCTCGCAATCGATCGCGAGCGCGAACGTGGGATGTATGCGGCGACTTCTCTTGCTGCGGACCGCTTGCAGTTTGCTGGTGGCTGGCGGCTCGTCCGCCCAGACACAGCCTCTGGCTGATTCGTTGACCGCCGAACGCGTGGTGGCGTTGGCGCGTGCCAGCGCGCCGCAGGTGCGCGTGGCCGAGAGCGGCGTCATGGAAGCCCGCGGCCGGCTCGCCGCGGCGCGAGCGCCTGGCAGGGAGAACCCCACCGTCGAGGGCGTCGCAGCTCGTGAGGATCGGTTCGAGCGGCGCACCCAGTGGGAGCTGAGCGTCCCGATCGGGATCGGCCTTGGCTGGGCTGCGAGACTGGGCGTGGCTGGAGCGGAGCTCGAGCGCGAGCGCCAGCTCGTGGCGGATGCGCGGCGCGGTGCCGTGGGTGCGGCGCTGGCGTCCTACTATCGAGTGCTCCACGTCTCTCGACGGATCGAACTGGCGCGCGAGCGGCTCTCGGTCGCCGCCGATCTGCGCCGGAGCGCTGTCGAACGCCACCGGGCCGGCGAGGCGCCCAGACTGGAAGTTCTGCTGACCGAGACGGAGGAAGTCCGTGCCGAGAGCGAGCGGCTGGCCGAGGAGGAGTTGCTCGCGCGAGAACGCGTCCTTCTGGCGGCCGCTCTGGGTGCGCCCTCGGGCGAGCGTCTGCTGCTGGCGGGAGATCTCGCGGACCGTTCGCTCATCGAACGCACGCTCGATGGCGCGGCGCCCGCTCGCCGAGCCGATGTGTTGGCGGCGGATCGGGAGGTGCGGGCTGCGAAGGCGGCTCGGCGTCTGGCGAGAGGCGAGCTCCTGCCGGGCCTCGCGTTCCGACTCAACTACGGCCACGAGAATGGCGAGCCGCTCGTGCAGCCGGGCCTGGCGGTGACCGTGCCACTCTTCCAGTACGGTCAGGAAAGCCGGGCACTCGCGGGTGCGCGCGAGTATCGAGCAAGCGCGGAACTCGAGCGGATCGAGAACGCGGCGACAGCGGAGGTCGAAGGCCTGGAGAAGGTGGTCGAGTTCGCCAGCCGCGCCGTGGACAGTCTCGTCGCACGAGCACTGCCGCGCGTAGCCGAGAGCGAGGGCATGATCCGCGAGAGTTACCGGGCGGGGAAGATCGATCTGCCGGCGCTGCTCGTGATCCGGCGCGATCTGCTGGCGACCCGGCGTGAGTACCTCGATCGGCTACTCGATGCGGCCCTGGCTGGGATCGACCTGGCCGTGGCCAAGGGACACTTCGAACGATGAGGAGGACGACGATGCGACCGATGACCACGCTCGCGGCTCTGCTGAGCCTGCTGCTCGTTGCCGCAGGCTGCGGAAACCAGGGCAGCCCGTCAGGAACCGCGCAGACCGGAACCACCGCAGCCCCCGATGCCGCCAGCCCACCGACGGGTGAAGGGCACGCCTTGGCCAGCGTCGTGCCTGGCTCGTACGAGGATTGGTGCGACGAACACGGGGTGGCGGAGAGCCAGTGCACGCGCTGCGACGCTTCGCTCGTTCCGGCGTTCCAGGCCGCGAACGATTGGTGTCCCAACCACGGGCTGCCGATGTCCCAGTGCACGATCCACGATCCGAATCTCAAGATCGTTCGGCCGGCGAAGCCGGAGGGACGGTGACCCGCCACGTTCTGATGCTCGGACTCCTCTTCATACCTCCGCTCGCGGGTTGCGGGCAGAAGGAAGCGGTCGGCCGGGCTGAGATCCCCGCGTCGGCCGCCACGGCGGCGGCGGTCGCGCCCGACATGTGCGCCGAGCACGGCGTGCTCGAGGTGATCTGCACC
>CAYQNV010000045.1:0-18434 GCA_964418975.1 uncultured bacterium
TGCGGGCTCGGCGGCGGGAGAGGGGCTGGCCGGCGCATTCCACAATCCCGGCGCCGTCGCGGGCCTGGAGAAGCGCGCGTTTGAGTTCGTGCACGTCGACTGGCTCGCGGGCATCCGCTACGACTGGGTCGCCTACGCCCACCCGGCGGGCGCGCTCGGCACGCTCTACGGCACGTTCACGTCGTTGAACTCCGGCGACATGGCCGTTCGCACCGTCACGCAGCCGCTCGGCACCGGCGAACGCTTCAGCGTGTCGAACATGGCGTTCGCGCTGGGGCTCGCGCACAAGTTCTCGCTGCGCTTCTCGGCCGCCGCCCAGGTGAACTATTTACAGGAGACCATCTTCCACACGTCCGCGGGCACGGTCACGTTCAGCGCCGGCACGCTCTATCGCATGTCGGCGAACGGACTGCGCATCGGCGCCAGCCTCGCCAATTTCGGCACGCGCGCGTCGTTCTCGGGCAGCGACCTGGCCATCCTCTACGACAACGTTTCGGGGCAGAATGGCGACAATGGCACACTCCCGGGCTCGCGCGACACGGACGCGTTCGCCGTGCCCATCACGTTCCGGGTGGGGCTCGCGCAACCGTTCGAGCTGGTGAATGACATTCGGCTGCTGCTGGCCGCCGACGCGCTGCACCCTTCGGACAACACCGAGAGCCTGAGCCTCGGCAGCGAACTCATGTTCCGCGACTCCTTCGCCGTACGGCTCGGCTGGCAGAGCATGTTCCTCCAGGACTCGGAGGTGGGACTCACGGGCGGCGCCGGCTTCCGTAGCTCGCTCGAGAATCTTCGCTACCACGTGGACTACGCCTGGGCGGATCAGGGCCGCCTCGAAGACACGCACCGCTTCTCGTTCGGACTCCTCTTCTGAGGTCACCCACATGCGACGACTGATCACCTCGCTGGCACTCACCTTCGCGCTCGCGGCACCCGCCGCAGCGCAAAGCACGGCCGCGCTGCTCGATACGCTCCAGCACACCGCGTTCGACTTCTTCTGGAACGAGGCGAACCCGGCAAACGGCTTGATCCGCGATCGCTACGCGCCGGGCTCGACGTTCGCCAGCATCGCCGCGGTGGGTTTCGGGCTCTCGGCCATCCCCATCGGCATCGACCACGGCTGGATCCCGCGCTCGCAGGGCGCGGCGCGCGTGCACCGCACGCTGCTCACGTTCTACAACGGCCCCCAGGGCACCGCGTCGCTGGGGACGATCGGCTACAAGGGCTTCTACTACCACTTCCTGAACATCAACTCGGGCACGCGGTTCGACACCAATGTGGAGCTGTCCACCATCGACACCGCACTGCTGTTCGCCGGGATGCTCGACGCGCGGCAGTACTTCGACGAGCCGAGCGACACCACCGAGATCGCCATTCGCGCCATGGCCGACTCCATCTACCAGCGGGCCGACTGGATCTTCATGCGAAACTTCAATCCCGGCATCATGATGGGGTGGAAGCCCGCGTTCGGCTTCCTCGGCTTCGGCCAGTGGATCGGCTACAACGAGGCCATGGTGATGTACATCCAGGCGCTGGGCTCGCCGTCGCGCCCGGTGCCCGCGTCGGCGTGGTCGGCGTGGACGAGCGGTTACCGGTACCGGACGCACTACGGCTACAGCTTCCTCGAGTGCCCGCCGCTGTTCACCCACCAGTACTCGCACTGCTGGATCGACTTCCGGAACATCGCCGACAGCTACATGCGCTCCAAGGGGCATGACTACTTTGAGAACTCCCGCCGCGCGACACTCGCCCAGCTCGCCTACTGCGTGGACAATCCGTTGAGCGCCATCGGCTACTCCGATAGCCTGTGGGGCCTGACCGCGGGCGACGGGCCATTCGGCTACGAGGCGCGCGGCGCGCCGCCGGCGCAGAACGACGACGGCACCATCACGCCGACGGCCGCGATCAGCTCGATCGTGTTCACGCCCGACGAGTCCATCGGCTTCATCCGCTACATGTGGGACCACTTCCGGCCCACGGTGTGGGGGCCATACGGCTGGAAGGACGGCTTCAACCAGTCCATCGGCTCGTGGGTGGCCAGCGACGTCATCGGGATCGATCAGGGCCCGATCCTCATAATGATCGAGAACCACCTGAACGGCCGGCCGTGGCAGCGGTTCATGTCGCACCCCGCCATTCAACTGGGCTTGCAACGCGCCGACTTCCAGCCCTATGTGCTGGGCGTCACGCCGCGCCCCGTTCCCGCGGCGCTCGAGCTGGGTCGGGTGAGTCCCGACCCACTCACCAGCCAGTCCCGGGTGACATTCCGCCTCGCCCGCGAGGGCGAGATCTCCATAGACCTGCTCGACGTTCAGGGCCGGCAACTGCGACACCTTGCCTCGGGCGCGCGCTCCGCGGGGGAACATTCGCTGGCGGTGGACCGCGACGAATTGCCGGCTGGCATCTACTGGCTGCGACTGCGCTCCTCGACCGAGGCGCGTCACGCGCGCTTCGTGGCGCTGCCCTGAGGCAGCGAGCGTGAGCGTCGTGTCCACGACCCTGCAGAGCGGCCCGCCGCGGCTGCACGCCGCGATGCCCGCCGTGCACCTGCTCGGGAACGGCCGCTACTCCGTGTGGCTCACCGAGGCCGGCATGGGGCGCTCCACGTGGCAGGGCGCGGCGCTCTCGCGCTGGTCGGGCGACCGGCTCGAGGACGCCGACGGCTGGCGCTTCTGGCTTCGCGACCCCGCGCTGGGTCGTGCCTGGCCGCTGCTCCAGCCGGCGGGGGCACGTGACGCTGGCCATGCCCACCTGCTCGCGGGCCCGGGCGCGGTCGGGTGGACACAGCGCGACCACGGCATCGAGTCGCGCGTAGAGGTGTGTGTGACGCCGGACCACGACGCCGAGCTGCGCACGCTCACCGTGCGCAACCACACCGATCGCCGCCGCACGCTCGACGTGACGGGTTGCCTGGAACTGGTGCTGCACGACCCTGCGGCCGACGCCGCGCACCCGGCATTCTCCAAGCTGTTCGTGCAGACGTCACGGGATGAAGCCAGTGGCGCGCTCGTCGCCACGCGTCGCCCTCGTGGAGCGGACGAGCGACACCCGTGCGTGGCGCACGCGCTGGTCGGGGAGGGAGCGTTTGAGTTCGACACCGACCGCGGCCGCTTCCTCGGGCGTGGGCGGTCCTGGGCGAGGCCGGCGGGACTCGCGACCGCGCGGCCGCTCGCCGGCAACACCGGCAACGTGCTGGACCCGGTGTTCGCCACGCGCCGCGTGACGGAACTGGCGCCGGGCGAGGAGCGGCGCTGGACCTTCGTGCTGGCCGCGGCGGACACGCGCGAGGCGGCGCTGGCGACGGTGGCCGCCCTCGCGCACCCCGCCGCGATCGACGCCGCGTTCGCTGCGGCGCAGGCCGCGGCCAGGGGCGCGCTCGAGCGGTTGGAGCTCTCGCCCGACGAGGGCGAGCACCTGGCGCGCCTCGCCGGAGCGCTGCTCTACGGCGATCCGCGATTGCGCGCACCGGCCGAGGTGTTGCGAGCCGCCGGCGACGATGTGTCCGAGCGTGCAGCGCTGGGCATCGGCTCGGCGCAACCGGTGGTGGTGGTGCGGCTGGACGAGCCGGGTGGCGCGACGGAGTGGGAGACGCTGCGCCGCGGGCTGGGGTATTGGCGCGCGCACGGCATCGAGACGGCGCTGGTGGGAGTGGGAAGCCCGGTCGCCCCGATCGGCACCGGAGCGCAGGAGCCCGGCGTCCACGTGGCGCACGCGCTGTCGGGGGCCGGGCGACTGGCGCTGGAGGCCGGCGCGCGCATCGTCATCCGCGACGCCACGCGCGACGTCCTCCGCGAGCCGTTCGCCGACATGGCGACGCTCGAGCACGAGAGCACACCGCAACGCCCGGAGGCCGTGTCGCGCCCGCGCGGGCCCCGACACGAGCGCGAGGGCCTGCGCTTCGACAATGGCTACGGCGGCTTCTCCGAGGATGGCCGCGAGTACGTCGTTCGCCTCGACGCGCGGCGCCACGGCTCGCACCGCCGGCCGCCGCTGCCGTGGGTCAACGTGATCGCCAACCCGCGATTCGGCACGCTGGTGAGCGAGTCGGGCGCCGGCTTCACGTGGAGCGGCAATAGCCGCGAGCACCGACTCACGCCCTGGTCCAACGACCCCTTGCTCGATCCGCACGGCGAGGCGTTGTACCTACAGGACCGCACCTCCGGCGCGGTGTGGTCGCCGTTGCCTGGGCCCGTGCTGCACCCGGCGTCGTACGAGGCGCGCCACGGGCTCGGCTACAGCGTATTCCGGTTGCAGGCCGAATCCTTGTCGCACGAGACGCTCGTGACGGTGGACCACGACGCCCCGGTCAAGCTCGTGCGCGTGCGGCTGACGAACGAGGGCGAGCTGCCGCGCTCGCTGGCGCTGGTGTCCTGCGCGCGGCTCGTCCTGGGCCCGGCGGAATCGTTCGCGCGACGCGTCGTCACCGAGCACGACCGGCGCTCGGGCGCGCTGCTGGCTCGGAATCCCTCGACCGGCGCGTGGCGTGACGCCGTGACGTTCTCGCGCGTCGTCACCTGTGCGGGCGCCACGCTCGCCTACACCACCGATCGCGCCGCGTTCATGGGCCGCCACGGCAACACCTCGCGTCCGCAGGCGCTTCGCTCGCCCGCGTCGTTCGACGGCGCCACGGGTCCGATGCACGACCCCTGCTTCGCCTGGCGCGTGACGTTCGAGCTGGCCCCGGGCGAGCAGCGCGACATCACGTTCGTGTTAGGCGAAGGCGCCGACGCCGCCGAGGCCGCGGCCCTCGTGGAGCGGTTCGACGACGACCCAGCCGTGGCCGCCTCGGCGGCAAACGCACGCGCCGCGTGGGACGCACTCGTCTCCCGCGTGCGCATCGAGACGCCGGCGCCGGAGCTGGATCTCATGGTGAACGCCTGGCTGCCCTATCAGACGCTCAGTTGCCGCATCTGGGGGCGTTCGGCGTTCTACCAGTCGGGGGGCGCATTCGGGTTTCGCGATCAACTTCAAGATTCGCTGTCGCTGCTGGCACTCGCGCCCGAGCGGGCGCGCGAGCAGATCCTGCTGAACGCGCGCCACCAGTTTCCCGAGGGTGACGTGCTGCACTGGTGGCACCCGCCGACGTCGCAGGGCATGCGCACCCGCTTCGCCGACGACCTGCTGTGGCTGCCGTACCTGGCCGCCACCTATGTGCAGGTCACCGGGGACCACGGCGTGCTCGCGGAGAGCGCGGGATTCGTGACCGCGCGGCTGCTGGCCGAGGGCGAGGACGAGGCCTTCCTCGCACCGGCGCTCGCAGACGAGCACGCCAGCGTGTACGAGCATGCCGCGCGTGCGCTCGACCGCTCGCTGCGCGTGGGGGCGCACGGCCTGCCGCTGTTCGGCTGCGGCGACTGGAACGACGGCATGAATCGGGTCGGGCGCGAGGGACGCGGCGAGAGCGTGTGGATGGGCTGGTTCCTCGTGAGCATGCTCGGGGACTGGGCCGACCTGGCCGAGGGCCGTGACGACCTCGCGCGCGCTGCGCGCTGGCGCGCCCACCGCGAGCACCTCCAGCGGGCGCTCGATGCCCAGGCCTGGGACGGCGAGTGGTACCGGCGCGGCTGGTACGACAATGGCGCGCCGCTCGGCTCGCGCGACAGCGACGAGTGCCGCATCGACGCGCTGGCGCAGGCCTGGGCGGTGATCTCCGGCGCGGCGCCACGCGAGCGCG
Organism: uncultured bacterium; assembly: GCA_964418975.1. Classification (GTDB taxonomy): domain Bacteria; phylum Eisenbacteria; class RBG-16-71-46; order RBG-16-71-46; family RBG-16-71-46; genus JAIOPA01. Next base: position 5,675 of record CAYQNV010000045.1, read on the forward strand.
CGGAGCGCGCCATGGCCTCGCTCGGGGTACTGCTCGTCTCGGAGGCCGAGCGCTTGATCCGCCTGCTCACGCCAGCGTTCCAGGACACGCCGCAGGATCCGGGTTACATCAAGGGCTACGTCGCGGGCGTGCGCGAGAACGGCGGCCAGTACACGCACGCGGCGCTGTGGGTGGTGCGGGCGTTCGCCGAGCTCGGCCGCCGCGACCGCGCCGCGCGACTGCTCAGCATGTTGAGCCCGGTGAGCCACGCCATCGATACCGAGTCGGCCCGGCGCTACAAGGTGGAGCCCTACGTGATCGCCGCGGACGTCTATGGCGTCGCCCCGCACGTGGGCCGTGGAGGTTGGACCTGGTACACGGGCTCGTCGGGTTGGATGTACCGTGTGGCGCTCGAGTCGGTGCTCGGCGTGCGGCTCGAAGGCGGCAACAAGCTCGCGGTGAAGCCGTGCATCCCGGACGAGTGGCCGGGCTACTCCATGGAGTGGGAGCTTCCCGGTGCGCAGGGCGCGCCGGGAGGGGAGGCAACCCGGGTGGAGATCGTGGTCCGCAATCCCGACCGCTGCAGTGCGACCGTGGTGAACGCCAGCTACGACGGCCGGCCCGTGCGCGTGCTGCGCGGCGAGGCTCGCGTGCCCCTGCTCCGCGACGGCGCCCGCCATCGCCTGGAGATCACGCTCGGCGCCGAGCCGTAGTGCATGGCCACCATCAAGGATGTCGCGCGCGAGGCCGGTGTGTCCGTGGCCACCGTGTCGCGCGTGTTCAACCACAGCGGGCGCGTGAACGTCGAGACGCGTCACCGCGTGCGCGTCGTCGCCGAGCGCCTGCGCTTCTGGCCGAGCGGCGTGGCCCGCAGCCTCATCACGAACCGCACGCAAGCCATCGGCGTGATGCTCCCGGACCTGCACGGCGAGTTCTTCTCCGAGGTCATCCGCGGCATCGACCTGCCCGCGCGGCGCGAGGGACTGCACGTCCTGGTGAGCAGCTCGCACTCGGACACGCACGAGCTGGTCGCCGCGCTGCGCACCATGCGCGGGCGCATCGACGGTCTGATCATCATGGCGCCTGAGCCCGAGTCGATCCCCGCGATTCGCGCGGGCGCGTGGGATTGCCCGGTGGTGTTGCTGGGCCCGGGCGGCGAGACGCACGACTTCGACACGGTGGCGCTCGCCAACTTCGACGGCGCCTACGCCGTGGTGCGCCACCTGCAACGGCTCGGCCACCGCCGCATCGCGACGATCACCGGGCCGGCCGGGAATCGCGACGCCCAGCAGCGGCTCGACGGCTACCGGGCGGCCATGCGCGAGGCGGGCGTGCAGCACACGCGCACACTCGAGGTGCGAGGCGACTTCACCGAGCCTTCGGGCTACCAGGGTGTGCAGGCGCTGCTCAAGCCGTCGCCGCGCCCCACGGCGTTGTTCGTGGCGAACGACGTGATGGCGGCGGGCGTGTTGGGCGCGCTGCGCGACGCCGACCTGCGCGTGCCGCGCGACATCGCGGTGGTGGGCTTCGACGACATCGCCATCGCGCGACATCTCACGCCGCCGCTCACCACCGTGCACGTGGACGCCTACCAGATGGGGGAGCGCGCGCTCCAGCGGCTGTTGCGCCGCGACCGCGGCGAGCCCGCCCCGGGTCACTCACACGAGGTCCTGCCCACCTGGCTGGTGGTGCGCGCCTCGTGCGGTGCCACGCCCATCGAGAGCCGCCGCGCCACCGACCCGCGCCCACCCGGTACTCGGGCCAAGCGCGGGCGAGCGACCCCGCGGGTGACCAGTCGGCGGCGAAGGAGTTCCGCGTGAAGCGTGCAGCGCGCGTCATTGTGCTGTTCGTCGCGATCCTCTTCCTGGGAACGACGCCCGCGGCGTGCGCCGGGAAACCGCGGCGCGACGGTTACCTCCACGCAAACCAGCTCAGCGCCGCGGAACGCGCATTCGTGGATACGCTCCAGAGGCGCACGTTCGATTTCTTCTGGGAGCTCGCCGACCCCTACACCGGGCTCATGCCCGACCGCTGGCCGACTCGGTCCTTCATCAGCGTGGCCGCCACCGGCTTCGCGCTCACCGCCTACCCCATCGGCGCCGAGCGGCGCTGGGTCACGCGCGAGCAGGCGGCCACGCGGGCGCTGCGCACGCTGGAGTTCCACTGGAACGCCAGGCAGGACACAGCGCAAGCGGGGTCAACGGGTTACAAGGGTTTCTTCTACCATTTTCTCCACCCGGGATCGGGCACACGGTTCGAGAATGTCGAGCTCTCCAATATCGACACGGGGCTGTTCTTCGCCGGCGCACTGTTCTGCCAGTCCTATTTCGACCGCGGTACGGCAGGGGAGCGACGCATCCGCGCTCTCACCGACTCGCTGGTCGCCCGCGCCGAGTGGACGTGGATGCGCGTGCGCCCGCCGCTCCTGTCGCTCGGCTGGACGCCGCGCGGCGGGTTCCTCCCCTACGACTGGCGGGGCTACAACGAGACGATGGTCATGCACGTGATGGCGCTGGGCTCGACCACGCACCCGGTGGGAGCGGAGACGTGGCGAGGCTGGGTGGATGGCTATCGCTGGGGTCGGTTCCACGATCAGGAGTATTTGGGTTTCGCGCCACTGTTCGGCCATCAGTACTCGCATGTGTGGCTGGACTACCGCGGTATCCGCGACGACTACATGCAGGCGAAGGGCATCGACTACTTCGAGAACTCGCGTCGCGCCACGTATGCCCAACGCGCCTACGCCATCGCGAACCCATCCGGCTTCAAGGGCTACGACGAGCAGGGCTGGGGGCTCACCGCGTGTGACGGGCCGATCGAAGGGAAGCTGACGCTCGCTGGCCGCGAGCGCGAGTTCCACACCTACCTGGCGCGCGGCGCCTGCCACACGCACGTCATCGACGACGGCACGCTTTGCCCCTCGGCAGCGGGCGGCTCCATCGCGTTCGCGCCGGAGATCTGCCTGCCGGCGTTGATGGCCATGCGCGAGCGCTACGGCGAGCACGTGTTCCGCCGCTATGGGTTCGTGGACGCGTTCAATCCCACGCTCGACGAGGCCACGAAGCCGCAGCACGGTGCGGTGGTGCCGGGAGTGGGCTGGTTCGACGACGACTACCTGGGCATCGACCAGGGACCGATCCTCGCCATGATCGAGAACTGGCGGAGCGGGCTGGTGTGGCGCGTGATGCGCAAGAACGCCCACGTCCGGCGCGGGCTCCTCGCCGCCGGCTTCCGCGGCGGCTGGCTGGGCGGGGGAGCGAGCGCGCCGTGATTCGCCGGCTCGCGTTCGCACTTGCGATCGGCGTGGTGGGCGCGCTGTCCGGCTGTGCCCCGCGCGCCGGCGGCCCGGTGACGCTGCGCATGTGGGCGATGGGGCGCGAGGGCGAGGTGGTGGGCGAGTTGGTGCGCGACTTCGAGCGCGAGAACCCCGGCATCCGCGTACACGTGCAACAGATCCCATGGTCGGCGGCACACGAGAAGCTGCTCACCGCGCACGTGGGCGGCTCCACGCCGGACGTGGCGCAACTCGGCAACAGCTGGATCTCGGAGTTCGGGGCTTTGGAAGCCCTCGCTCCGCTCGGGCCGTGGCTGGCGCAGGACGGCATGGATAGAGCGGCATGGTTCGACGGCATCTACGACACCAACGTGCTCGACGGCATGCCGTATGGGTTGCCCTGGTACGTGGACACGCGCGTGATCTTCTACCGCACGGACCTGCTCGCGCGCGCCGGCTACGACCGCATGCCCACAACGTGGAGCGCATGGCTCGAATGCCTGCGCGCGGTGAAGCGACAAGCGGGCGAGGGGCGCTACGCCATCTTCCTGCCCACGAACGAGTGGATGCAGCCCGTGGTGCTGGGGCTCCAGGCGGGCTCGCCGCTGCTCGGCGAGGCCGGCACGCGCGGGGCGTTTCGCGAGCCCGAGTTCCGGCGAGCGTTCGACTTCTACCTGAGCCTGTTCCGCGAGGGGCTGGCACCCACGGTGGGCAACCAGGAGATCGCGAACATGTACCAGGAGTTCGAGCGCGGCACGTTCGCCATGCTGGTGACGGGCCCGTGGAACCTGGGCGAGTTCGCGCGCCGCCTGCCGGATTCGCTGCAGGGCTCGTGGGCCACGGCGCCGCTGCCCGGTCCCGACGGCCCGGGCGTGTCGTTCGCGGGAGGTTCGTCACTGGTGATGTTCCGCGACACGAAGCAGCCGGAGGCGGCGTGGAAGCTGATGTCGTTCCTGTCGCGGCCCGAGCAGCAGGTGCGCTTCTGGCGGCTGACCGGCGACCTGCCGGCGCGGCGCGAAGCCTGGTCCGACTCGGCGCTCACCGCCGACCCGCGCACGCGGGCGTTCGGCGAACAGCTGCTGCGCACCGCGCCCTGCCCGATGGTGCCCGAGTGGGAGGAGATCGCCACGCGCGTCTGGGAGCAGTCGGACCGCGCCATCCGCGGCGTGGCCCCGTCCGACTCCGTGCTCTCCGACCTCGATCGCATCGTGGACCAGCTGCTCGAGAAGCGCCGCTGGCTCGCCGCGCGCAAGGCCGCCGGAGCGCGCAAGTCGTGAGCGCGCCACTCGCCTCCCGGCAGGCGCGCGCGGGGCTGTTGCTGGCGCTGCCCTCGGTGGTGCTCATCCTGGTGTTCTTCTTCGGCCCAGTGCTCTACGGGCTGTGGTTGAGCCTCACCGACTTCGATCTTTACGCGATCGGCGACCCCTCGAGCGTGCGGTTCGTGGGCGCGCGCAACTACGTCCAGGCGCTCGGCGACCCCGAGACGTGGAACGCGCTGCGCGTGACGCTGTGGTACGCGTTCGTGGGGGCACCCGTGTCGGTGGCCGTTTCGCTCGGCGCCGCGCTGCTGGTGGACGCCCACACCACGCGCTGGAAGCCGTTCTTCCGCGCCGTCTACTTCGCGCCCGTCGTCACCACATTGGTGGCCGTGGCAATCGTGTGGCGCTACCTCTACCAACCGCAGTACGGGCTGGTGAACGCGCTGCTCGGCCGCCTCGGCCTGCCCGCCGTGGACTGGCTCGGCGACCCGCACTGGGCGCTGCCCGCGATCCTCGTGCTCGCCGTGTGGAAGAACTTCGGCTACAACCTGCTCATCTTCGTTGCGGGGCTCCAGAACGTGCCGCGCGAGCTGCACGAGGCGGCGCAACTGGACGGCGCGAACGGCTGGCAGCGGTTCTGGAACGTGACGCTGCCCGAGCTGGCGCCCGTGTTCCTGTTCGTCAGCGTCACCACCATGATCAACTACTTCCAACTGTTCGCCGAGCCCTACGTGATGACGCAGGGCGGTCCGCTCAAGAGCACGACCAGCCTGGTGCTGCTCATGTACGAGCAGGGCTTCCGCTGGTGGCGGCTGGGCTACGCGGCAGCGCTGGCATTCTTACTGTTCGCCGTGATCCTCGTGGCCACCACTGTGCAGATGCGGCTCCAGTCGCGGAAAGGGAACGCATGAGGCCACGACTCGGCGAGCTGGTCGTCAACGGTGTGTTGCTGGCGGGCGCCGCACTCACCGTGGCGCCGCTGTTGTGGATGCTGTCGGCCTCGCTCATGCCGTCGGGCGAAGCCAACACCTCGCCGCCGCCGCTGCTGCCCAGTCGGGTGACGTTCGAGCACTACGTCGAGCTGTTCTCGCACCTGAACCTGGCGCGCGCGTTCGCGAACAGCCTGCTGGTCTCGGCTCTGGGCACGCTGTGCGTGCTGGTCACCAGCAGCATGGCGGGCTACGCGTTCGCCAAGCTGCGATTCCCGGGGCGCGAGGGCCTGTTCCGGCTACTGCTCACGGCCATGCTCGTGCCGGCGCAGGTGGGCATGCTGCCGCTGTTCCTGATGCTCAAGGGCATGGGGCTGGTGAACAGCTATGCCGGCGTGCTCGTGCCGTGGCTGGCCAGCGTGTTCGGCATCTTCCTCGTGCGCCAATACGCGCTCGCGCTGCCGGACGATCTCCTGAACTCGGCGCGCCTGGAGGGAGCGGGCGAGGGCCGCATCTACTGGTCCATCGTGCTCCCGAACCTGGCGCCCGTGCTCGCCACGCTGGCGGTGTTCGTGTTCATGTCGTCGTGGAACGACTTCCTGTGGCCGCTGGTGGTGCTCTCCGACGAGCGCCACTACACGCTGCCGGTAGCGCTCGCGAGTCTCGTGGGCGAGCACGTGCTCGACACCGAGCTCATGATGGCCGGCGCCGTGGTCACCGTGCTGCCCGTGCTGCTCGTGTTCGTGGTGCTGCAGCGCTGGTACATCCGCGGCGTCATGGCCGGGAGCGTCAAGGGGTGAGGTCGTTCGGCATCCGGTACTCGGCCGCGCTGGCACTGGTCGCGACGTGCTGGTTCACCTGCCCTGCGCAAGCGGCGACGTCGGCTCCCGTCATGGTGGACGACTTCGAGAGCTCCGCCGCCTGGAGCGCATTGCCCGCAAGCGGCGTGGAGATGAGCCTGTCCGTCGAGCCCGGCCCAGCGGGCCGGGCACTGAGAATAAACTTCCACTTCACCAAGGGTGGCGGCTACGCCGTGCTGCAACGCAAGCTGGACCTGGCGCTGCCGGAGAACTATCGCTTCGAGTTCCAGCTGCGCGGCGCCACCGCGCCCCAGAACCTCGAGTTCAAGCTGTTGGACGAAAGCGGCGAGAACGTGTGGTGGTGTAACCGCACGAACATCGAGTTCCCGCGCGAGTGGACCACGCAGCGCATTCGCAAGCGGCAGGTCTCGTTCGCCTGGGGCCCGAAGGGCGGAGGAGAGCTACGGCGCGCAGCGGCGCTGGAGTTTGCGATCACCGCCGGTTCGGGCGGCAAGGGCACAGTATGGCTCGACCAGCTCGTGCTGGTGCCGCTGCCTGTGTCGGGCCCGCCGTCGCCGCCGGTGGCGAGCGCGACGTCGCAGACGCCCGGCCATCCGGCCGGATCCACGGCCGACTCGAGCACGACGACGTGGTGGGAGAGCGCACCGCGAGACGGCGCCCCCGCGCTCACGCTCGAGTTCGGAACCCTCCGCGAGTTCGGCGGCCTGGTACTGGATTGGGTCCCGCAACGCCACGCGCGCGACTACGCGATCGAGGTGGACGACGGAGGGGGGACCTGGCGCGAGCTCCGGCGGGTGGTGGGGAGCGACGGCGGGCGCGACTGGTTGGAGTTGCCCGAGAGCGAGGCGCAGCGACTGCGTGTGCGCCCGCTCGGGCAGCCGGGCCGAGGCATCGCGCTCGCGGAAGTCGAGGTGAAGCCGCTGGAATGGGGTGCCACCACCGAGCGGTTCCTGTCGGCGGTGGCGCAAGCGAGCCCGCGCGGCCATTACCCGCGTGGGTTCCTCGGCGAGCAGAGCTACTGGACCGTGGTGGGCGTGGACGGCGGCGCGGAGGAGGGACTGCTCGATGAGGACGCTCGACTCGAGGTGGGTCGAGCTCAGTTCTCGCTCGAACCGTTCCTCATGACCGAGCAAGGGCTGCGCACGTGGGCGCAGGGCAGCAGCATCCCGACGCTCGAACAAGGTTCGCTGCCCATCCCGACGGTGACGCGGCAGTTGGAGAAACTGGAACTCCTGGTAACGGCGTTCGCGCGGGGGCCGCGGGAGAGCTCCGAGCTGGTGGCTCGCTACCGACTGCGAAACGTCGGGCTCGAGACACGGCGCGGGACGCTGTCGGTGGCGCTCCGGCCCTTCCAGGTCAATCCGCCGAGTCAGTTCCTGAACGTCGCGGGCGGACCGGCGCGTATCGCCTCGATTCGGAGAGCGGGCGCGATGGTTCGGGTGAACGACGAACGCGCACTCGTGTTCGCGCCGCCCCCCGACCGCTTCGGGGCGATGACGTTTGACGAAGGCGACTTCGTGGCGCGTCTCGCGGCGGGTTCGGTCCCCGGGCGGGACTCGCTCCGCGACCCGGTCGAGCGAGCTTCGTGCGTGCTGTCGTGGACCATGGATCTCGGTCCGGGCGATCAAGAGGAAGTGGTGGTGGTGGTGCCGCTTCGCGCGGGCGGCGAGCCGCACCGGCCGTTTCTCGCGTCCGACGCTGCCGCCTGGCAGTCCGTGGCGGAGCGCGATTGGGACGCGCGGCTCGGCTCGTTCCGGCTCGAGGCGGGAGGCACGGGCGAGGAAGTCGCCGCCACGCTGCGCGCCCAACTGGGGTTCGTGCTCGTCAATCGCGACGGCGCGGGCATCCAGCCGGGCTCGCGCTCGTATGAGCGGTCGTGGATCCGCGACGGCTCGCTCACGTCGTCGGCGTTGCTTCGCTCCGGGATGGTGGAACCCGTGCGCGAGTACCTCGAGTGGTACGCAGGCTTCCAATATGCCGACGGCAAGGTGCCCTGCTGCGTGGATCGGCGCGGCTCGGACCCGGTGCCCGAACACGACAGCCACGGCGAGTTCGTGTTTCTCGCCGCCGAGTACCTGCGCCTCACCGGCGACCGCGCCACCGTGCAGCGCCTGTGGCCCAACCTGCGCGCCGCCGTGGCCTACCAGGACACGTTGCGCGCCCAGCGCCGCACCGCGGAGTGGCGCCGTCGCGGGCGCGAACACTTCTTCGGCCTGCTGCCGCCCTCCATCAGTCACGAGGGCTACTCGGCCAAGCCCATGCACTCGTACTGGGACGACCTGTTCGCGTTACGCGGTTACAAGGACGCCGTGTGGCTGGCCGACGCGCTGGGCCAACGTGCCGACGCCCGCTGGATGCGCAGGAGCCGCGACCAGTTCGCGCGCGACTTCGCGGCCGCCGCCCGGGCCGCCATGAAGGTGCACGACATCGACTTCGTCCCCGGCTGCTCGGATCTCGGCGATTTCGATGCCACCAGCACCACGATCGCGCTCTCGCCCGTGCAGGCGGGGCCGGTGCTCCCGGAGCAAGCGATCGTCCGGACGTTCGAGCGTTACTGGGAGTTCTTCGAACGCCGTCGCGACGGGCGCGAGAAGTGGGACGCCTACACGCCGTACGAGCTGCGCAACGTGGGCGCGTTCGTGCGGCTCGGCTGGCGCGATCGCGCAGACGAGCTGCTGCGCTGGTTCATGACGCACCGCCGGCCCCAGGGCTGGCGCCAATGGGCCGAGGTCGTGGACCGCGAACCGCGCCACGCGCGCTTTCTGGGCGACATGCCGCACACCTGGGTGGGTACCGACTTCGTGCGCTCCGTGCAGGAGATGCTGGCGTACGAACGCGAGAGTGACAGCACGCTGGTGCTCGCCGCCGGTATTCCCGCGTACTGGCTCGAGGGCGGCGGCGTCCGAGTCGAGGGCTTGCGTACGAGGTGGGGTACGGTGAGCTACGTGCTGCGCTCCGAGGAGGGACACCTGCTGCTCTCGCTCGACCCCTCGGCGCTCCGCACACCGCCCGGCGGCATCGAGTTCGCGCCGCCCGGCGTGGCGCGCGCACCCAGCCACTGGGCGCCCGATCCCGCGGTGCGCGTGTTCGGCGAGCTCGTCCGGCTCGATGCGGCGGATGGTCGTTTCCGGTGGCGGCCGCTGCCGCGTGCCAGCTCGCCTCCGCGCTCGATCGAGTGGGGCCACCAGCTGCCGCGCAAGGGCCTGCTCATCGACGGGCGATGAACCCGCCGACCGTTCGCTCACCCGCCGGCGGCCGCCCACCCCTCCGGCACGCACGCGCCGTTCGAACCGATCACCTCGCGGTAGAACTCTCCGCTCGCCTTGATCGTCCGCTGCTGCGTGGCGTAGTCCACGTGCAGTAGCCCCATGCGGTGCGAGTAGCCGCTCGCCCACTCGAAGTTGTCCATGAGCGACCACACGTAGTAGCCGCGTAGATCCACGCCGCGGCGCATGGCCTCGCGCAACGCGGCGATGTGCCGGCGCAGGTAGTCCGTGCGCAGCGGGTCCTCGACGCGACCGTTTGGAGCCTTGTCGGGATCGGGAAACGCGCCGCCATTCTCGGTGACGTAGAGCGGCAGGTTCCCGTAGCGCTCCTTCACCCACGTGAGTGTTTCCATCAGCAGTTCGGGCCGCACTTCCCAGCCGGTGGTCATGCGGGGTCCTCGCTCGCCGGGCACCTCGGCCGCGCGCGTGGGCAGCGTGGCGTCGTCGTGGCGCACGTCGTAGCCCGTGTACCAGTTGATGCCCAGGAAATCGAAAGGCTCCATGAGCGAGTGCAGTTCCTCGGCCGGATGCTCCGGCCACGCCGCGCCGAACATCTCGCGCACGAGTTCCGGGTAGCGCCCGAAGAACAGCGGATCGAGATAGTGCTCATTGAAGTATGCGTGCCCGCGCGCGGCGGCGGCCACGTCCGCCGGCGAGTCCGACGCCGGGTGGTGCGGCGCCAGGTTCACGACCAGGCCGATGCGCGCGTCATTCATGCTCATCTCGCGGAACCGGCGCACCGCCGCGGCGTGGGACAGCAGCAAGCCATGCGCGGCGCGCGGCGCTTCGAACCAGTCGCGGTGCCCCGGCGCATTCACGCCGTGCACGTAGCCCGCGTCCACGATGACCCACGGCTCGTTGATCGTGCACCACATCGGCACGCGGCTTCCGAGCCGCGTGAACAGTGTGCCCGCGTAGTCCGCAAACCACTTTGGCATGTCGGGGTTCGTCCAGCCGCCGCGGTCTTGCAGGGCTGCCGGCAGGTCCCAGTGGTAGAGCGTGAGCATGGGAGCGATGCCCGCCGCCAGCAGCCCGTCCACGAGGCGCTCGTAGTAGTCGAGACCGACTTCGTTCACGCGTCCGAAGCCCTCCGGGAACACGCGCCCCCAGGCCACCGAGAAGCGGTAGGAACGCAGTCCGAGGTCGCGCATGAGCGCGATGTCCTCCCGCCAGCGGTGGTAGTGGTCGCAGGCCACATCGCCGGTCATGCCCAGCAGCGTCCGGCCCGGAGTGTGCGAGAACCGGTGCCAGATGCTGGCGCCGGCGCCGTCGGCGAGCGGGGAACCCTCGATCTGGTACGCCGAAGTCGCTGCACCCCAAAGGAATCCGGCTGGGAATGAAGGCGATTCGCTCACCAGGACCTCATCGGGGGGGATTGGGCGCCGCGCGGGCCCGAGAGGCGCCCATCCGTCAATTCGGATCGCACCCTAACAGGTGTCTTGACACTCCCACAACGCAGATGTAATCGTTTTCATGGCAACGAAAGTGCGGGTCCAACGCCACCCCCCTCGCACCGCGCTCCGCCAGGGCCAGCCCTAGGCTCCCGGCGTATCCCGGACAGGGCACGTGCGTCGGCCCGACCCGGCGTTCGCTGCCGCGTCCATGCGACGCAGGCCAATCTGCCGCTGGCTGTGCGGACTCGCAGCGAGTGGTGAGCCTGCCCACCTTTCATCTTGGAGATGCCCCCATGAGGCGGATCACTACCACTGGACTGGCGCTTGCGGCCGCGTGTCTCGCGTTCGCATCCGCTGCCCTCGCCACGCCGCTGCCGAACAGCGCCAGCATCCATACCCGGGTGTTCGACGACTGCCCGATCTCGATCCTCACCACGACGAACACGTTCCCGGCGCTGGTCGAGATCGACGACCAGAATCAGCCGCCGCAGGCCATCTGCGCTGGATTCGCGAACCTGCACACCTGGCGTTTCTCGCAGGACGGCACGAACCCGATCCAGTTCCTGAACGAAGACACGTTCGAGTACTCGTGCGAGCTGACGCTGAACGGCCTCGGCGAGGGCGGCTTGAGCCTCGCGCCGTGGTGGTCGCCGAATCCGGACGGCCTGTTCAACGTGCGCACCACGGACGGCGAGGTCGCGGTGTTCGGCGGCCGTCTGCCGTTCTTCAGCTTCACGGGCGCACTCGGACTCGTCTACGCGAACAACACACCGATCCTGCTCGGGATCTCCTACTTCCCGAACGGGCTGTCCTCGGGCTCGCCGGCGACGGTCATCTACAGCGCCCGCTACAACGCCATCAACTACACCAGCGGCCCGCTGGCCTTCAGCCAGGGCACCGCCTCGGAGAATCCGCCACACGGCCTGTGGGGCGCGCTCACGCCGTGGTACGCCGGTGGCCACATGAAGATGTTCGCGTTCCCGGCCGGCACGCCGCACGGCATCAACGGCAAGTGGAGCAACATCCAGTACACGTCGGGCCCGACGTCGGGCAAGACGAGCAGCTGGGGCGAGCTCAAGAAGCTCTACCGCTAGTCCCCGCACAGTCGTCCCACGCGAACGGCCACGCCTGGCGGCGTGGCCGTTCGCGCAGGGTCGTGTCCCCCGGTGAAAGGAGTTCCCGGGCATGAATCGCCAAAGGCTCGCCATTCTCGTGGGCGGCGGACCCGCCCCGGGGATCAACAGCGTCATCGCCGCCGCCACGATCCGTGCGCGCGTGGACGGGGTGGACGTCCTCGGGATCGAGGACGGATTCGAGTGGCTGATGCAGGGCGACACGAGCCACGTGCGATCACTCACCATCGACAACGTGTCGCGCATCCACTTCCGCGGCGGCAGCACGCTGGGCATCTCGCGCGCGAACCCCACCCGCGACATCCAGTCGCTCGACCGGGTGGTGGTGGCACTGCTGCAACTGGGCGTGACCGAGCTGATCACCATCGGCGGCGACGACACCGCGTTCAGCGCGATGAAGGTGCACGAGCGCGCGACCGGCCAGATCCGCGTGGCGCACGTGCCCAAGACCATCGACAACGATCTCGACCTGCCCGCGCACCTGGACACGTTCGGCTACCAGACCGCGCGCCATCACGGCGCCGAGGTCGTGAAGAACCTCATGGTGGACGCCAAGACGACATCGCGCTGGTACTACGTCGTGGCCATGGGGCGCAAGGCGGGGCACCTGGCGCTGGGCATCGGCAAGTCGGCCGGCGCCACCATTACCCTGATCCCCGAGGAGTTCCTCGAGCGCCCGGTGCGACTCGCCCGCATCGTGGACAC
>CAYQNV010000046.1:0-6625 GCA_964418975.1 uncultured bacterium
CGGGCCAGCGCCGCACGGGCGGCATCCGGGTCCGCGATCAGCTTGCCGCCGCGTACCGTCGCCCCGATCAGGATCGCCGCACTCACGAGGACGATGTTCTTGATGATGTATTGCCCTTCCAGCGTGGGCGCGATCGGGAACGCCGTGAACGTCTCGTGCGGGAAAAGTACTAGCGGCGTCACGGTCCCCGCCATCTGCAGGAGCAGCATCAAGAGCGTGGCGCGCAGGAATCGCCCGCTGAGCAAGCCGAGACCGATCGTGGTCTCGAGCGCTGCGAGCAGCGGCACCGACACGGGCGGCGGTATCAGGCCGAAGCTGAGCGCGCCGATCGTGCGCGCCGCGAGATCCTGCGCGGGACTCAGCCCCGGGAAGAACTTGAGCACGCCGAACCAAAGGAAGATGACCGCGATGCTGACGCGCAGCATGGTGATGGCGTGCCGTGCGGTCCAGCGAGTGAGCCGTGCGTCGAACGCTTCAAAAGTCGAGTGGGGCGTGTCCATCGAGCCTCCTGTCGGTCAGCGTGAGGGCGAGGGCACAGGGCCCGGACCATCGGGTACGGTGATCTCGTGCCGCGCACACCCCGCCATGACCGCGGCGAGCACCTCGCGGGTCGGCGGCCCCGCCGGGGGTGTCCTTTCGGCCCAAGTCGGGGAAGAACGCCGCCATCGAGCGTTGCATCGGCAGGAGCATGCGCGCGACACCCCTTGAAGTCACCCGAGCGGTTGCGTCCCCAACCGTCCCTGGTTGGAACCGGCTGAGCGACTGGCTTCGCGACATGGAGGGACTTCGATCGGCGCTGGTTGGATGAGCGTTGGCCGGAGGCAATGGCGGGCGCGGACAATCACGCGTGGCTCCCACGCCTCCTTCGAACCGGATCAGCCCAGTCGTGTCCGGGGCCGGCTCGCGAGCACGAAGGGTTTGGAAATACCCAGCGTATCATGCACAGTCCCGATCCTCTGAAAGATCACGCACGACCGACGAGACCGCCTGGAGCGCACTCTCAGCTCCGAGTCGGCGGTCCGGAGCATCCGCCTCGGGACTCATACAGGGGTTGGCACCACGCAAGGAGGCAAGTCACTTGGCCGATGGTCCGCCGCCTACGCATACATTGCCGTTGCCGTCACGCGCTTCGGGCACCCTGCTGCACTGCGACTCCGATCTCGTTGGCGTGCTTGTCGAGCAAGACCACCGTAGCCTGATTGCCATCCGCCCCGTCGCCGTGGGTACGCGACTCTTCGCGATCACGGGCCGCGAGACACCGCTACCCACGCGGTTTTCGGTGCAGGTAGGACCTGCGTTGCACCTCGACCCGGACTGCGTCCCCGACGAGCTCGAGCTCGTGAGGCGCTACTTCTGGCGGTACCTGGATCACCACTGCGACCCCACGACCGTCATTCGAGACCGCGAGGTGTTCGCCGTCCGCGACATCGCCGAGGGGGACGGGGTGACGTTCAACTACAACACCACCGAGTACGACATGGCGGCTCCATTCCAATGCCACTGTGGGAGCGTACGCTGTGTGGGCATGGTTCGCGGGGCCAGCCACCTGACCCCCGCGCAGCGCGCTCGAGTGGCGCATTGGCTTCCTGATTACCTGCGCTGAGCTCGCCACGCGCTCCACGTCCGAGATCACCTCTCTTCCAGCCCATCGACGGCGGATCGCGGGCGACACGAAGGAGGCATGATGTCCCGCGCATTGCCCGAACGGGCCAATCTCGAGTTCCTCACCAAGCAGGCGAAGGACTTCCTCAGGGACGCGAAGGCGGGCGACGCCACCGCACTCGAACGACTCCGTGCCGAGGGGCCAGTCGGCGCGTCCGACCAACCGAAGCTTGCCGATTGCCAGCACGCCTTGGCGCGCGAGTACGGGTTCGCGAGTTGGCCGAAACTGAAAGCCCACGTCGAATCGCTCGCGACGACCGATCCGATCGAGTCACTGGCGGGCGCGCTCAAGTCCGGCAAGCTCGCAGTGGTCAGCGAGGTGCTAGCGCGGTTCCCCTCGCTCGGATCGCGGCTCGACGAGCCGGTGCCGGGCGGTGCTTTTGGTGCCACGCCGCTGATCATCGCCGTTGAGCGCGCGGACCGCGAGTTGGTGGACCTGCTGCTCGCCGCAGGCGCCGACATCAATCAACGTAGTCACTGGTGGGCCGGCGGCTTTCACGTGTTGGAAGACGACCACGGCCTGGCGGACTTCCTGATCGCGCGCGGGGCCACGCTCGACGCCAATTCGGCGGCGAAGCTGGGTCGGCTCGAGGACCTCCGAGCGATCGTGGCCGCCGACCCGTCAGCCGTTTACCAGCGAGGCGGCGACGGCCAGACGCCGTTACACGTGGCACCGACGGTGGCGGTGGCCGAGTTCCTGCTCGATCACGGCGCCGACATCGACGCACGCGACGTGGATCACGAATCCACGCCGGCTCAGTACCTGGTGAGTTCGCACGCCGACGTGGCGAGGCTCCTGGTCGCGCGTGGGGCGCAGACCGACATCCTGATGGCGGCCGCACTGGGCGATCTGGAGCGCGTGCGCGGCTTTCTCGACACCGATCCGGCGTCGGTTCATACCACGGTGTCCGAAACGTACTTCCCCAAGCGCAATGTGCACGCCGGCGGCTGCATCTACATCTGGACCCTCGGGCAGGCGAAGACCGCACACAACGTCGCGAGCGAGTTCGGCCACGAGGGCGTGTTCGAGCTGCTCATGGAGCGCACTCCCGACGCGCTGAAGCTGGCGCTGGCGTGCGAGCTCGGAGACGAGGCGAAGTTCGCAGCGATGCTCGAGGCCCAGCCGGATCTGGCCCGGACATTGGGAAAGGACGAGTTGCGCAAGCTGCCGTTCGCGGCCCAGAACGACAACGTGCAAGCGGTGCGGCGCATGCTGGCGGCGGGCTGGCCGCCGGATACGACCGCGCAACGCGGCGCCACGGCGCTGCACTGGGCCGGCTTCCACGGCAATGCGGCCATGGCGCGCGAGATCCTCAAGTATCGCCCGTCACTGGAGACGAAGGAGAAGGACTACGGCTTGACTGCGCTGGGCTGGACGATCTACGGATCGCTGCACGGATGGCACGCCCAGCGGGGCGACTACAGCGGCGTGCTGGAGCTGTTGCTTGACGCGGGCGCTCAGGCGCCGAAGCTCGAACCGAGCCTAGAGGCCAGCGAGGCGGTTCTGGCGGTGCTTCGTCGACGAGCCACGACCTGAGGCGGTGGTCAGGAGGCGGAGGGGGCGACTCGCGTTGGAGCGATACCCACCGGGCCGCCGCCGGCTTCGAGCTTCAACCGGCTCGCCGGATGGCTCCGAGTCTCAGTCGAGAACCGCGAGGGCCTCGATCCGGAAACCGGGTCCGCGATCGAAGTTGGCGTCCCCAACGGGATTCGAAGGGGACAGTTCGGGGACAATTGAGGGACAGTGACCGAGTCTTCGAATGTTCCTTCCTGAGTTACGACGCTCGACCGGATCGCCGAGGGCCCGGCTGTAGTTGCCCAGTCTAGGGACATGGGACTTGGTCGCGATTCCCGTTTGATCGCGCTGCCCGACCGTGAGTAGCCTTGGCCTCCTGCGGATCAGCTCGAGACACGAATCCTTGGAAGGGAGGCCCCGGAATGGCGGTTGGCAAGTTCAGATGCATCGTGCTGAACGTCACCGATCTCGAACGAGGCGAGCGCTTCTGGACCGCCGTCACCGGGCTCCCGGTCAAGTTCAGCGCTGTTGGACATCCGACGCCATACTCACGACTCGGCGACACCGCACATCACTCGATCCTGCTCCAGCTCCCGACGAAGCCTCAGCCGGCTCCAACCAACAACGTGCACCTGGATCTGACCGTGGAGGATGTGGACGTGGCCGTCCAGCAGTCGATCGCCCTAGGTGCGACGCTGTTTCGTGAGAAGGGGACCTATCCGTTGGGCGCGGACAAGCCGTATCTCGAGTGGGCCGTCATGCTGGACCCCTTCGGCAACAAGTTTTGCCTTATCAAGCCCTTGAGCTGACGAGACACCGCGTGCCACGACCCGATGGTCCCTCCATGACGCTGGCGTCCCCAACCGTCCCTACTTGGAACCGGCTGCGGGACTGGCTGCGCGAGATGGATGGCCTGAGGGCCGTCCTGGGCGGCGTGGCGGCCTGACGCGCGATCCACGGGCACGTGGGCGACTGGTGGACTCTCCCACGCACGCTTGGCACCAGCGCGAGCCGGAGTGGCAGGGGCGAGGAGCGGCCGCAGGCGGCTCCAGGCGGGCGGGGGCGCGCGACGGGTGGCTGCGCGCGGGCAGGCGGGGCGATCGGGCCCGCAGAGAGGATCGCTGTCAGGATCGCGCCCTCTATCAGTCTGGTTTGCGTGTGGCGCATTCCGCTGGGATGGAATAGGACGCAAGGTTGCAGGTCATCTTCGAAGGCCCACGCACCTCCGCTGGGCTACCGCGTGTGTGTCAGTTGAGCACGGCCACCCGTGTCACCCGCACGTTGGCGCCCTGTGCGAGTCGCACCAGGTAGAGTCCCGGAGGCAACGCACGATGTGCTGCGAGATCCACGACGTGCGGGCCCGCACCCCGTGCGCCGACATCGAGCGACGCGATGCGGCGGCCACTCACGTCGAGCAACTCGAGACGCAGGGCCGAGAGCTTGTCGAGGGTCGAGGCATCGAGCATGCGGTGGTTCCTCCTCAGCGGTAGTACTCGGGCCCGCGCACGTTGTCATGCACGATGACGCCAGCGTCGTCGTGCGGGCGTTCGTCCGGGGCGGGCAGCCGGTCGAGGCCGTGCTTGAGGATCGAGTCGACGTGGCGATAGGACTTGGCCCCTGCAGCGCTCGCACGAGCGGTGGCGACCTCGAGCCGCTCGTCGCCGTAACGCTTGCCGAGCCGCAACAGCCCCAGGCACGAGCGATAGCCCTGTTCGGGGTGCGGCCGCGCAGCGAGGATCGCCTCGACCAGCGCGCCGGTGTTTGGGCCGATGCTCTGCGCCCAGCGCACCAGGCGCGCTGGCGACCACTCGAGGTGGGCCTGGTGGGCCTTGGGCATGTGCTCGGGCACGGTCGTGTGCCGACCGCGCAGGTGGCTCTTCAGGTGCGAGGCGACCCGGGCCCCGCGGTGGAAGATCTCCACGGTGGTGGCGGTGTGGCGCAGGTCGAGTCGTTCGTGGCGGAGCGTGAACGGCACGCTGTAGTAGTGGCCGTCGAGCTCGACGTGGTAGTCGAGGCTCGGGCGTACCAGCTTCCACAGCGCGTGTTCGTATCGCTGCTCCGGCAGGGGCTTCAGGGCGGGCCGATCGAGTTGCTCGAACAGTGCACGGCGACTGGCGCGATACCGTCGCATGGTGCGCGCGTTGAGGTCCTCGCGCAGCTCGCCGATGCGCTGGTTGAGCGCCGGCAGGCTGAAGAACGTCTCGTGACGCAGCCGGGCGAGGATCCAGCGCTCGGCGATCTGCACACCGACCTCGACCTTGGCCTTGTCGCGTGGTGAGGCCGGGCGCGCGGGCAGGATCACGGTGCCGTAATGCCGCGCCAGTTCCTCGTAGCTGCGCTGGATCTCCGGCTCGTAGCGGCAGGCGCGCGTGACGCCGGACTTCAACTGGTCGGGCACCACCGCCCCGGTCACACCGCCCAGGTACTCGAACGTGTGCACGTGGCTCGCGATCCAGTCGGCGATCTGCTGCGTCTCGCTGGCCTCGGCGAACGTCAGGTTCGAAGCCCCGAGGACCGCGACGAACAGTTCGACCTCGCGCACCTCGCCGGTCGAGGGGTCGGTCAGGTGCGGCTTCCTGCCGGCGTAGTCGACGAACAGCTTCTCGCCGGCGCGGTGCACCTGAGCCATCGACAGCCGCCGCTCCGCACACCACTGCCGGTAGTGCTCGCAGAACTGCGTGTAGCCGTAGCCGTCCGGGTTCCGCTCGCGGTACTCCATGTGCAGCAGCTCGAGCGTGACGCCGGGCCTCTTCCGCTCGGTGTGGATCCAGACCGGATCGGGCAGCGGTCGCTGCCGCTGCGCGGCGCTGTCCCCGTAGAGCCGGACCTCCAGCGCCTCGTCGCCGAGCGCTTCCGCCGCTGGCCAGTCGAGCCCGGCCACGCGCGCCCGCTGCTCGACCCCGGACACCGCCCCGACGCTGACGCCCAAGCTGGCCGCCACCTCGCGGTGGCTCCGCCCCAGCGACCACTTGTACCGCAGGATCTCTCGGATCTTCCGCATGGACAGTCGCTCGGTCGCCATCCTGGCCCCTCGGTGAGGGGCGGATGGACGCCTGGACTCCCCAGTGTCGCGACCCGCTCAGGCACCCGCCCGGTCAGTCGGGCAGGATGGCCTGTTCACGGCGGCCGGACCACCTGTTCACGATCCCGATCCAGGTGTTCACGATGCCGATCTGACCGTTCACGATCCCGATCCCGGTGTTCACGATGGACCGATCCAAGTGTTCACGATCGACCGATCTGGGTGTTCACGATGGACCGAAATCCGCACTCTCCATTGAACTTCCGGCGGGGCGGTGTCTCACGCACGTTGGCAGAGTGGGAAGCGTCAGTGGCCAGTCGGTGACGCGCCTGTCAATCCTTCGTCGTCGGATGACCGTGTGATGGCCAGGCGGCGGATCGTCCTCCACCGTCGCTTGGACGCTTCAGCCGGTAGTGCCCCACCAG
>CAYQNV010000047.1:0-14646 GCA_964418975.1 uncultured bacterium
GCACACCTCGACCTGGCGTTATCCGAAGTGGGACTGCACTCGATGGTGAACGTCGCACAGGGCGCACTGTCCACTGGGCAGCCGGCACGGCGCCACGGCAATGCGCACCCGCACATCGTGCCCTACCAGACGTTCACTGCCGCGGATGGCGCGTTCGTGCTGGCGGTGGGAAACGACGCCCAGTGGCGGCGCGTGTGCGGGGCACTCGGCGAGCCCGAGCGCGGCGCCGACCTGCGCTGGGCCGCAAATCCGGGCCGCGTGCTGCACCGCGCCGAAGTGGTGGGCTGGCTCGCGGCACGCTTCGCCGCCGAGCCGCGCGCGGTGTGGCTCGAGCGCTTCCGCGCCGCAGGCGTTCCGGCGGGGCCGGTGCGCGACGTGCGCGAGGCGGTCTCCGATCCGGCGCTCGCGGCACGCGGCATGGTCGCGCCGCACGCGCTCCCCGACGGCACCGTGACGCCGCTCCTGTCGCTGCCGTGGCGCGCCGACGGCGAGCGACCGCCGCTGGCGCTGCCGCCGCCCGCGCTCGGCCAACACACGCAGGAGTTCCTGCGCGAGTTCTCCACCGGCTGAGTGAACGAGATCCTGCCAACCTCCGGACGCCCTCGCTGCGACCGGACACGCGTCCGGCGGCGCATTGCGGAGGCCGCGGGGCGGTGCGATAGTGCCGCGAACCGATCACCAATCCATCGTTCCCGCACGGAACGTCCCTCTACGCCAAGGAGTCCCTATGTCCGGCACACCTTCCGTCGCCAAGCCTCGCGGCCTGGACGGGGTGGTCGCCGCGCAGACGCGCATGAGCCACGTCGACGGCCAGAACGGCGTGCTCATCATCGGCGGCTACGAACTCAAGGAACTTGCGGGGAAAGTCACGTTCGAGGAGGCCTCGCACTTGCTGTGGAAGGGCCGCCTGCCCTCGCTCGAGGAGAAGGACGAGCTCACGCGGGCGATCGCGGCACAGCGAGCGCTCCCCGAGACCACGCTGGGGCTGGTGCGCGATGCCGCCAAGCGGGGCGCGTTGCCCATCGACACGCTGCGGATGGCCTGCGCCACGTTGTCGCTGGACCTCCACAACCCCAGCGACATCTCGCCGGGCGCCGACTTCGACAGCGCCAAGATGCTGGTGGCGCGTTTCCCGACGATTGTGGCGGCGCACACGCGGCTGCTGGCGGGCCTCGAGCCGATCGCGCCGCGCACCGACCTGTCACTGGCGGCGAACTTCCTCTACATGGTGTTCGGCAAGGAGCCGGACCCGATCGCGGCGAAGGCGCTCGATACCTACTGGGTGACGGTGATCGACCACGGCATGAACGCGTCCACGTTCGCGGGGCGCGTCATCGCAAGTACGCGTTCCGACATGGTGAGCGCCGTGACCGGCGCGATCGGCGCTCTGAAGGGACCATTGCACGGCGGTGCGCCCGGCCCGGTGCTCGACATGTTGCTCGACATCAAGTCGGCCGACAACGCCGAACCGTGGGTGCGCAATGAACTCACCGCGGGACGCCGCATCATGGGATTCGGGCATCGCGTCTACAAGGTGCGCGATCCGCGCGCCGAGGTGCTGAGCTCCGTGGCCGAGGAGATGGGCGGCGCGGTGCTGCACGACAAGCACCTGTTCGACCTGGCGCGCGAGGTAGAGCGCACGGTGCTGCGCGTGCTGGACGACGTGAAGCCCGGTCGCAACCTCAAGACAAACGTCGAGTTCTACACCGCACTCGTGCTGCAGTCGCTTGGGCTCCAGCCCAACTCGTTCGTGGCGCTGTTCGCCTGCGGCCGTTGCGCGGGGTGGGCAGCACACGTCATCGAGCAGCACGCCGAGGATCACCTGATCCGGCCGATGTCGGAATACGTGGGCCCGCGCGGGCTGACCGTCCAGCGCTGATCCGCCGTCGGTCAACAAACGCTCCGGGCGCCGTCCCCTCGCGGGGGCGGCGCTTCGAGTTGCGGCCGCTCCCGAGCGGGTCACGAAGGATCGCACGAGGTTCATGTTGCTTCTTCGCGTCGCGCCGGGAGTGCTTTGCACGCAAGGAGTTGGAGCGTGCAGGCGCCGGGCGGGGTCGTAACATGAGCGCTGCCGCGCACGTGCACTTCGAAGTGCTCGCGCCAGGGGGTTCGGCCGGGTTCGTGAACTTGCGACCCGGGGGGCGACGCTCGCCGACGCCAGAGCAGAGCTTCGTGGTGAAGCGTGCAGCCGACGGCGTGTGGCGGCTCCGCGTGGACCTGCGGCCGGGCGTGAGTGGGCCAGGGGTCACCGGCGCAAGCCCCCGACTCCACTCGCGCTCGGGCGTGGACCGCGACGCGTGGGACCCGCCGAGGCGTGACACGACGCGCGGGAACCGCGCCGATTAGGGCGCGCCGCCCGCGCGCTCGCGACGCGTCAGGCGCGAGGCGCACGAGTTCTGCTAGGGTGTCGCGCCATGCGACATGTCCTGCTGCTGCTGTTGAGTGCCGTGCTCCTGTTCGCGGCAGGCTCGGCCTGGATCGCGCTCTACCCCGCGGTGCCCGCCGACCTGGGCGGCGTCGAGAACCTCGACTCGAAAGCACTGCACGTGAAGATCCCGGTCGGGGAGGACGAGCACCTCAATGGCTGGTACCTCGAGGGCACCCAGCCCGCCACGGTGATCCTGTTCGCCGGCTACGCCCGCGATCACCGCAGGGTGTGGCGCTACGCTCACTTCCTCCACAAGCTCGGCTTCCACATTGTGACGGTGGATTTCCGCTCGGCCCGGACGTTGCGGCGCAAACCCACAACCCTCGGCTACTGGGAGCTGCGCGATGCCCGCGCCACGCTCGACTGGGTGCGCGCGCGACCCGGCCTCGGCCGTCACCCCGTGGCGCTGTTCGGCGAGTCGCTCGGCGGCGTGGTCGCGCTGCAGCTGGCGGTCGAGCGGCCCGACGTGGCCGCGGTGGTGGCGGATTGCCCATTCGCGAGCGGCGACGAGGCCATCGCCGACGGCCTGCGCCTGGTGACACACGTGCCAGCGTTCCCGTTTGCCCCGCTCGCACGGCAGGTGGGCCGCCTCATCACCGGGCACGATCCCGGCGCGGTCGACGCGACAGAGTCGTTGCGCGCGCTCAACGGCCGGCCCGTGCTCGTCATCCAGACACGTGTCGAGGACAAGTTCTCGCAGAAGCAGGTGGAGCGCATCACCCACTCGCTCGGTCTCGAGGGCGAGTCGTGGACGCTCGCCGACGTCAAGCACACCGAGGCCTGGGTGAATCAACCGCAAGACTACGAGAAGCGCGTCGGCACGTTCCTGCGCACGCGACTCGGAATACCGGAGCCCTCGCCGCCCAGTCTCGCCAAGCGTGCGACACGGGCCGCTCGCGCAGGGGCGGGCGCGGTGGGACGGACGGTGGCGAAGCCGTTCCAGAAGAAGGACGGTCGGTGACCGCCACGGTCCACCTCGGCACACAGGGGTGGTCGTATCCGGACTGGAATGGTGTGTTCTACCCTCCGGGCTCCAAGCAGGAAGACCGGCTGCCGTTCTACGCCAGCGTCTTCGACACCGTCGAACTCGACACCACGTTCTACCACGCGCCCAAGGGCACGATCGCCCGCTCGTGGGAACGCCATACGCCCGCGGGCTTCCGCTTCGCCGCCAAGCTGCCGCGCGCCATCACCCACGACGCGCTGCTGCGCGACGCGGCCGGCGCGCTCGCGGACTTCGCCCGCGCGCTCGAGCCGCTCGGCGCCAAGCTGGGGCCCCTGCTGGCGCAGATGCCGGCCGAGTTCACGCGCGACCACGACACGCAGCGCGACCTGGCGGCGTTCCTCGCCGCGCGGCCCGCGCACGTGAAGCTGGCCATCGAGTTCCGGCACGCCTCGTGGCACGCGCCGGAGGTGTGGGACCTGTTGCGCGGGCACGGCGTGGCGGCGGCCTGGACCGAGTGGCGGGAGCTGCCGCGCGTGACCGAGGTGACCGCCGACTTCCTCTATCTGCGCTGGCTAGGCGACCGGCGCGAGATCGAGCGCTACGACCGCGTGCAGGTCGACCGCGCCGATTCGTTTGCCGCCTGGGAGACGGACCTGAGCGGCGCGCTCGGCCGGGTGAGCGAGGTGTACGGCTACTTCAACAACCACTGGGCCGGTCATTCGCCCGCAAGCGCGAACGAGATGAAGCGTCGCCTCGGGCTCGTCGCCGTGGAAGCGCGCGACAACTGGCCGCAGGGCGAGTTGTTCTGAGCGGGTCCGCCTCGCCGGGAGCGCCCGCCGCCGCGACGTCAGCGCCCGGACCTCGGCGCGCCACGGTGGCATTCATCTTCGTCACCGTGCTGATCGACGTGCTCGCGCTCGGACTCATCATTCCGGTGCTGCCTCGGTTGGTGGAGCAGTTCATGGGCGGTGACACCGCGCTCGCGGCGGGTATGTTCGGCCTGTTCGGCACCAGTTGGGCGCTCATGCAATTCGTGTTCTCGCCCTTGCTGGGTTCGCTCTCGGATCACTTCGGGCGCCGTCCGGTGCTGCTGCTCTCGTGCCTGGGGCTGGCGCTCGACTACGCATTTATGGCATTGGCGCCCACGCTGGGTTGGCTGTTCGTGGGCCGCGTCATCTCCGGCATCACCTCGGCCAGCTTCTCAACCGCGCTCGCCTACATCTCGGACGTGACGCCGCCGGAGAAACGCGCCGCGAGCTTCGGCTTGATGGGGGTCGCGTTCGGCGCGGGCTTCGTGCTGGGACCCGCCGTGGGCGGGCTGCTCGGTGAGCTGTCGCCGCGCGCGCCGTTCTGGGCGTCGGCGGCGCTGGCGCTGGTGAACGTGCTGTACGGCTGGTTCGTGCTGCCGGAATCGCTGGTACCCGAGAACCGGCGCGCGTTCGACTGGCGGCGGGCGAACCCGGTTGGATCGCTGGCGCTGCTCGCCAAGCGGAAGGGGTTGCTCGAACTGGTGCTGGTGTACGGCCTCTACATGCTCGCGCACCAGGCGCTCCAGAGCACGTTCGTGCTCTACACCGAGCATCGCTACGGCTGGGACGCGCGCACCGTGGGACTGATGCTCGCGGGCGTGGGGGCCTGCACGATCCTCGTGCAGGGCGCCCTGGTGGGGCCCGCGGTGCGGCGCATGGGGGAGCGGCGCACGCTGCTGCTGGGGCTCGCCGGCGGCATCGTCGGTTTCATCGCGTACGGTGTTGCCGGCACGGGGGCGGCGCTCATGGCCTCGGTGCCGGTGTTCGGTGTCATGTTCTTTACCGGGCCGCCGCTCCAAGGCCTGCTCGCGCGGCGCGTCGCGCCCAACGAGTACGGACTGCTGCAGGGCACGAACGCGAGCGTCATGGGGATCGCCGGCATCGCGGGCCCGCTACTGTTCACGCAGGTGTTCGCGTTCTTCCTCCAGCCGCACGCCGGGATCGCGCTGCCCGGTGCCCCGTTCTTCTGTGGCGCGCTGCTGCTGGTGGCGGCATTCGCCATGGCCCTGCACGCCACGCGCCGTTCACCCGAGGGGATCCCACCGCCGCTGGCGTGAGGCGCCCGCTGCTACTAGCCGCGGCCACCGGAGCGTCGTGGGTTGTACTTAGCGCGCAGAGGCTGCCGGCTCGGGTCGTCCCTTGACCGAGTCGAGCGCACGGATCGCAGCCACGCGCGCCGCGTCGATGTCGGCTTCGGAGCCGGACAGGTACAGGCGGCCGTAGGCGCCGAACAGGGAGGCGTCGATGAGCTTGACGCGCGCCGCCTTCAGCGCCTCGTTGGCGGCGTAAGCGATATAGCCCGCCGGTTCGCTCTCCACGATGAACAGCGACTCGCCGGCGATCAGCTGGTCGCCATACCGCATCTTGTTGATGACCTGCGCGTGGTAGGGCTCGACCGCGCGGATGACCTGCTCCGAGATCACGCGCGGTTGCAGGCGGTCCCGCTCGCTCAGGCCGAGAAACGCGAGCACCGCCTTACCAGCGTCCAGCACCTGCCCCTGGTCGCGGTGGTGGATCTCGAGCAGGCCGAATGCGCGCTCGACCACCATGATGGCCGGCGTCGCCGCCGTGGCCTTGAGCGCCACGTCGGTGATGCGGTTGATCACCAGCCCGGGCGCGGTCTCGATGAACAGGGACGCGTCGCCCGCAACGGGCAGAAAGCCGCGCGCCGTCGTGCCGATGAACGCCGCGAGCTGCGGCTGCAGCGCGTCGAGAAAGATGTACGTGCGAAGCGTCACGTCGGCCATGGCGAGGCACCCTACGCAGGGCGGGCACGGTCGTCAACGCGCGGGCCGCGACTCCCGCAGTCCGTCGCGACTCACCCCAGCTCGGCCAGCCGCGCCCAAAGCGATTCCAGCTCGGAGCGCACGCGCTCGTACTCCGCGACGATCCCCTGCGAACGCGGCACATCGTGATAGAGCGCGGGGTCGGCGAGTTGGGTCTCGAGTTCGCGGACGCGCTGCTCGCGCGCGGCGATGTCCGATTCCAGTCGAGCCAGCTCGCGGTCCTTCTTGCGGCCAGCGTTCAGCCGCGCCCGGTCCGGCCGGGGCTTCGCCGTCGCCGTGGCCGCCATCGCCTGCTGCGGATGGTCGGGAGCGAGCGCGGGCGCGCCGCCGCGAGGGGTCGAGGGCGCCGCACGTTTGGGAGCGTCGTCGGCCTCCGCGACGCGCGCCAGGCGCGTGCCCTCGTAGTCGTCGTAGCCGCCCGGATAGAGCACGACCCGGCCTCCGTTCACCTCGAGGACGCGCGTCGCCACCCGGGCCATGAGCGAGCGATCGTGCGTCACGACCACCACCGCTCCGGGGTACTGGGCGAGCGCGTCCTCGAGCACCTCCTTGCCGGCCAGGTCCAGGTGGTGCGTGGGCTCGTCCATGAGCAGCAGGTTGCTGGGCGTGAGCAGCAGCCGCGCCAGCGCCACTCGCTGGCGCTCGCCACCCGACAACACGCGGCAACGCTTGAACACGTCGTCGCCCGAGAACAGGAACGTGCCCAGCAGGCTCCGCAGCCGCGGTCGCCACGCGTCGCTCGCCACGTCCTCGAGCGCTTCGAGCACCGAGAGCGTGCCGTCGAGCGTCTCGGCCGCATGCTGCGCGAAGTAGCCCATGCGGGTGGCCGGCGGCTGTTCGCGCTCGCCGCCGCGCGCTTGCAGCTGGCCGGCGAGCAACCGCAATAACGTGGTCTTGCCGGCGCCATTCGCACCGACGATGGCCAGCTTCTCGCCGTTCTCGATCTCGACGCGAGCGTGCGAGATGACGTCAAGACCCGTTTCGTAACCGAACGACAGGTCGCGCAGGCGAACCAGCGTGCGGCCGGCGTGTGGAGGCGCGGGAAACGCGAACCGCAGGCTGCGCGCCGAGCGCGGGATCACCACGTGCTGCTCCTTGAGCCGTTCGATCTGCTTGCGCTTGCTCTGCGCTGCGGATGCCTTGGTGTTCTTGGCGCCGAAGCGCTCCACGAAGCGCTGCAGCTGGGCGATCTTCGCGTCGAGCTGGGCGTTGTTCGCGGCGGCCTGCTCGCGCCGCAGCTCCTTCTCCTCGAGGTAGAGCGAAAAGCGCATGCTGTAGGGCGTGAGCAGTCCGCGGTCGAGCTCGCGCACTTCGGTGGCGACGCGGTCCAGGAACACGCGGTCGTGCGACACCACCACGAGCCCGCCGCGGAACTCCTCGAGGTAGTCCTCCAGCCACTCCATGGCCGGCAGATCGAGGTGGTTCGTGGGCTCGTCCAGGAACAGCACCGTCGGGTCGGCGAGCAGCAGCGCGGCGAGTGCCGCGCGCATGCGCCATCCGCCCGAGAACTCCGCGAGCGGCCGGTCCTGGTCGGCGGTGGAGAACCCGAGCCCGGAGAGCACGCGGCGCGCCTCGGGGCCGAGCGTGTGTTCGTCGTGATGCTCGAGGTGGTGCTGCAAGTCGCCCGCACGCTCGAGCAGCGCCTCGAGGCGCGGGTCGTCCGGACGCACACTCGCCAGATCGTCGTGCAACGCGTCCAGTTCCACGCGCAGGTCCAGCAGGTCCCGGTGCGCCTCCATGGCACGATCGAGCACGGTGCCGTCGTAGCGCTCGGCGGCCTCCTGGGGCAGGTAGCCGATGCGCGTGCCGCGCGGACGCACGCACAGGCCGCTCTCGGGCGTGAAATCGCCGAGGATCAGGCGGATGAGCGTGGTCTTGCCGGCGCCGTTCGGGCCCACCAGGGCGCAGCGGTCGCCGGGTCCGATGACCCAACTGACATCCTCGAACAGCACGCGCTCGCCGATGCTGTAGCGGAGGTTCTGGAGCTGGATCACCGGGTAGCCCCCCGGGCACGGGCGGGGGCGTGCAGGACGCCTCGGGCTCGCGAGAAGCACGCCCGGGCGGCCCGGGTTCCCGTTGACCGCACGGGTTCCGCGCCCGGATAATCGATTGTCCGCACCCTACACCGTGGCCGCCGGCCACGATGGCAGCTGTGGTCTTGCTCGAAAGGCGATCGCGCACGCACGTGCAACTCCTGCTCCGACATCTCGGCTCCCTTGCGCTCGTCCTGATGGTCGCGGCCCTGCTCCAACCCGGGCCCGCGCAGGGAGCGGCCATGACCGCTCCGGCCACCTACCGTCCGAAGGACTTCGCGTTCGTGAAGAAGGACGGGGTTTACCACCTTTTCTACATCCGTCACAACGACTACTTGCCGCCGTGGGCGACCGAGATCGATTTCGGTCACGCCGTCTCGACCGATCTTCACCAGTGGACGCAACTGCCGCCCGTGCTCGGGCTCGATCCCTACGGCTGGGACAACCTGCACGTGTGGGCGCCGCACGTGGTGAAGTGGGACGGGCTGTGGTGGATGTTCTATACCGGAGTCTCCGACGATCCGGGTGAGTTCCACAGCACGCAGCGCATCGGCGCCGCCGTCTCGCACGACCTCATGACGTGGAATCGCATCCTCGTCGCTCCGGTGTGGAGCACGCAGGCCGCAGCGTGGGCCTGGTGGGCGCCACGCGATGGCAACATGGCCTGCCGCGACCCGTTCGTGATGCCGGACCCGGCCGCGCCCGGCAGATGGCTCATGTACTACACGGCGTCGCCGGCGAGCGACACCCTCGCCACCGTGGTGGGCGTGGCTCGCAGCCCCACGGGCGATCCCGGCGAGTGGGTGGACGAGAAGTCGCTGTGGATCACGCACCGCAGCCTGACGTACAACGTCATCACCGAGTCCCCGCACCTGTTCGAGCACAACGGACGCTGGTTCATGTTCATCACCTCGAACGCGGGCCAGGCACTGACGTTCTACGTGAGTTCCAACCCGCTCGGGGAGCCTGCCGAGTGGACCTACCGCGGGCGTCTGCGCAACATGCTGGGCTATGACACGTCGCCGTGGTTCGCATCGGAGAGCCTGCGGGACGGCAACCACGACCTGTTCGCGTTCGCCGCGGACGACCGCATCGAGATCCGCCGCATCGAGTGGGGCGTGGGAGATGTGTTCTCGCTGACCGAGCCCTCGCTCTTCCACATGGTGTCCATGGACTGGACGCGCCCCAAAGTGCGCGAGAACCAGTACGTCGGCCTGCGGCTGCGCAGCGCGAACGGATCTGCATTCGACGGCTCCCTCGTGGCGTGGGTGCGCGATGGCTCGGGCTTCGAGATGCCCGCACCGCTCGACAGCCTCGGACTGCCGGCTCGCGTGGAGCTGGATGCGGACAGCGTCTTTGTGCCGTGGTTCACGCGTCGGTGGCCTTCGTGGCTGCCCGCCAGCCAGCCGATGCAAGTCCGCGTGGCGATGGGCGACGCCACCGCCTCGACAGGGTGGCTGAGCGTCTATAAGAACTCGATCGGGCAGCATCCATTCCCGGGTCCCGGCGGCACCGTGCCCGATCCCGCCCCCGAGGAATACCCGCCACCGCCCGTCGGCCCGCCGCCGATCCCGGAGGACACCATCCCGCTCTCCCCGGCATCTCGCACGGCACCCGCGCTCGACGCCGGCCCGAGCGGCGTACGCGTGCTGCGCGGTTCGCCACTGGGTGGTGGGCCGGTGATCGCGTTCGGCCTGGCCGAGCGCGGCGACGCGCGCGTGGAGTTGTTCGATCTGCAGGGACGCCGGCTGGTCACGCTCGCCGACCGCTCGTTCGCGGCGGGCGCGCAGGTGGTGCCGTGGGACGGACGCGACGCGTCGGGCACGCGCGTGACGCGCGGGCTCTATTTCGTGCGTGTCGTCACGCGCTCGGGTGCAGCTGCGACAAGGCTGTTCCTCGATCGTTGATCCCGCCGCTCATCTCGAGCGGGGCGGGCGACCGGGCAAGCAGCCGCCCGGGAACGCGTGCGACGCGGGGGTCACCGTGCCCCCAGGTGCTCCGGGTTCAGCCCCTTCAGGTCGTCCACCACGAACAGGCCGTCCTTGCGGATCAACTCGCCGTCGAACCACACCTCGCCTCCGCCGTACTCGGGACGCTGGATCAGCACCAAGTCCCAGTGCACGCGCGAGCGATTGCCGTTGTCGGTGGTCTCG
This sequence comes from uncultured bacterium, assembly GCA_964418975.1. GTDB lineage: Bacteria > Eisenbacteria > RBG-16-71-46 > RBG-16-71-46 > RBG-16-71-46 > JAIOPA01. The sequence goes on from CAYQNV010000047.1 coordinate 10,376, forward strand.
TAGCACTGCCCCGGCGTGAAGTGGAGCGACCCGGCGATCTTTTCGTCGAATAGCGTGTCCTTCATGGGGTGGAGCACGTGCGGATTGAAGCCGAGCGAGAACTCGCCCACGGAACGGGCGCCTTCGTCGGTGTCGAGCAGCGCCTCGAGCTTGTCCTGCGGATCGCCCGACGCCCGGACGATGCGGCCCTGCTCGAATGTGAACACGATGCGGTCGTACGTCGTGCCCAGGTACACGGACGGCGTGTTGTACGCGATGACGCCTTCGACCGAGTCGCGCACCGGGGCGGTGAAGCACTCGCCGTCGGGGATGTTGCGCTCGCCGAAGCACGGGATGACGCCGATGTCCTTGATGCTGAAGCGCAGGTCGGTGCCCGGGCTCTTGAGCTGCACGCGATCCGTGCGCTTCATGCGAGCCACGAGCGGCTGCATCGCGTCGCGCATGCGCGCGTAGTCCACGTTGCACACGCGAAAGTAGAAGTCCTCGAACGCCTCGGTGCTGAGGTTGGCAAGCTGGGCCATGGACGGGTTCGGATAGCGGAGCACCACCCAGCGCGTGTGATTCACGCGGTAATCGAGGTGCACGGGCTTGGCCACGATCTGCTGGTAGAGGCTCATGCGGTCCGCGGGCACGTCCCCGAGCTCGCTCACGTTATTCGAGGCGCGGATCCCGATATACGCTTTCACCTGCTGCATCTGGTGCAGCTCGATCGCGGCCTGCACCTGGAGCTGCGCCTCGGTCGCGCCCCGCAGCTGCGCTCGCAGCACCGCCTGGTCGCGTAACGACACCACCGGAATGGCGCCCACGGCGTGCGTCTCTTCGATGAGGTCCAGCACGATACCCGCGGACAGGTCGAACGCCTCGATGAGCACGGCCTCGCCGGGCTTCAGTTGACAGGAGTGGTTCACGATCAGCCGGGCGAGCTGGCGCGTGCGCGGGTCCCGCATGGGGCCTCCGGGCGTGGGGTGGGCGTGGACAGGGGCGGCGTCGAAGCTAGCACACGCGAGCGGCTGCAGGCCGGTTGACGCCCCTCGCGCATGCCACGACGATGGCTCGCTCATCCTTCGTCTCGGGAGGGAACATGTCGCGCATCCGCGTCGCCATCCTCGGCACTTCGTTCGGCCGGCTCGTGCAAGCCCCCGGCTTCCAGCGCCACGCCGGCTTCGAGCTCGTGGCGATCGCCGGGCGCGACGTCGAGAAGGCGCGCCGAGTCGCGAACGAACTCGGCATCCCAGCCGCGTACGGCGACTGGCGTGAGCTTCTCCGTCGCGAGACCCCGGACCTCGTGAGCATCGCCACGCCCGCGGACCTGCACCATCCCATGATGCTCGAAGCGGTCGCGGCGGGCTGCCACGTGCACTGCGAGAAACCCACGGCGCTGAATCGCTGGCAAGCGGTCGCCATGCGCGACGCGGCCATCGCCTCCGGACGCGTGGCGGGAATCAATCATGAGTTCCGGTTCTTCCCCGCACGACGCCACGCCGTGGACCTCGTGCGCCAGGGCGCCATCGGGCGGCCGCGCCGCGGCGAGATCCTCGGGCGCTACCCGTTGTGGGCGCGCGCCGACTCGCGCCCCATGACGTGGCTCGCCGACCGGCGCCGCGGCGGAGGCATCCTCGGCGCACTGGGTTCGCACCACACCGACTGCTTGCGCACGTTCTTTGGCGAGCCGGTCTCGGTGTCGGCCACCGTGCGCGTGGATCAGCCGCGGCGAGGCGAGGCGACCGCCACCGCCGATGATGCCTGCACGATCCACTACGAGTTCGCAGGTGGAGCCAGCGCGGGCGTGGACCTGTCCGCGGCCGTGCCGTACCGCTGGGAGCGGTTCGAGATCCACGGCGAGGAGGCATCGCTCCGCTGGAACGAGACCGGCTACCAGCTCTGGCGATTGGTCGCCGGCCAGGAACCGGAGGAGCTTGCGTTGCCGGAGCCGCACGCGCTGGCGCCGCTCGAGGGGGATCCCGCGCTGCTCGCACCGTTTCGCGTGATGGTGGAACGCCTGCATCGCGCCATAGCGCACGGCGAGCCGCTGTCGCCGAGCTTCGCGGCCGACGCCGTGCCCGTGCAATGCGCGCTCGACGCCTGTCGGCTCTCGAGCGAGTCCGGCGCGCGCGTCGCGGTGGAAGCCGCGCCCGTCGCGGCCGTGACCCCGGCCTGACGGCGCGTCCCGCGCCTGTGAATCCTGGGTCAGGCGTCACGGCCGCGGGTGGACCCGCGTAGAACGGGGTGGCTATACTCCGCGGCACCTGACGTCCCCGGCTCGTCCATCGACCGCAGCTTTCCCGAAAGAGGACCCCTCGCATGGCGGATTGGGATGTCATCGCCAAGCACCGGCTGACCGAGGACTGGGCCACGTTGCGCGCGGCCTACCTGCCCTTGAACCAGGCCATGCGGCGCACGATCGAGTTCCTCGACAAGAGCGAGGGTACGTTCGACTCGCTGCTCGCCGTGGCACGCGAGCGCCTCGACGGTTCGCTCCACAACCTGTCGGCGCTCACGAACCGGCGTTCGCCGTGGGTGCGGCTCGAGGCCATCCGTAACCTGCGCGTGCTGTCCACCGGCATGCGCGGCGCGGCCTCGGACGATCCGCGCGCGCTGCTTCGTTACCTGTTCGCGATGAGCGAGCTCATGGGGAACGTGTGGCGTGACGCTCCCACCGAGGGGCGCGTGGCGCAGAACCTCGTGGTGCAGGGCGACCTGGATTTCTGGTTCGGCTGCGACTGCTGCGCCGTGGGCAAACTGGCGCCGGCCGCGCCGGACGATCCGCCCGACCTGTTGAAGGGCCGCGAGGTCCAGCTGGTGTGGGAGGTGGATGCGCTGTTCGCGTGGACGCTCGACGAGTTCGAGGACTATCTCGCGAGCGAACGCTATGCGCTTCCGACGACGTCACGGGTGGCGGCGGTCGAGGACCTCGGACTGCCGATCGTGGACGCGCCCAGCGAGTCGCTGCGTCGCGGGCGCGAGTGGTTCGGCGGCCAGGGGGGCGGGCTCTACGCCCCGCTCGACCTGCGCCACCTGGAACTGACCTGAGCACATGGCCGCGCTCCCGCGTCGCACGCGGGCGTGCGGCGGAAGCCGAGGCAGCACCACCCCGGCAGCGCACCGGATCCCGGGCGCGAGCCGATACCCTGAGGAGGAATCACCCATGAAGCGTCTTATCGCATTCTTCGCCGCCGGTTCGCTTGCCGTCGCCGCCGTCGCGTTTGCGCTCACCGGCGACGACCACGCCGGCCACAACCACGGCGACCAGAAGGCCAAGGCCCCTGCCAACGCGAACGCGGCGGCCGCCGCCACCAAGGCGGGTTCCTGGACCGGGGAGATCCTCGATGCCGGGTGTTATCTTGGCCGCGGCGCGATGGGCAGCAAGCACGCCGAGTGCGCGCTCAAGTGCGCGGCGAACGGCATGCCACTCATGCTGCTCACCAAGGAAGGCCGCGCCATCCTGCTCACGCCGAACCACGACAACCCCGACGCCTACGGCACGCTCAAGACGCTGGCGGGCTCGATGGCCGTGGTGACGGGCACGCTCAACGAGCGCGGCGGCGTGCGCGGCATCGACGTGACCGGCGCCAAGGCCGCGGTCGCGGCGGTCGCGAAGTAACGCTTTTGCGCGAGGCGCGTGGGGCCGCGGGTCCCACGCGCTTCTTCGTGCCCCGGCATGCGTCTCTTCCGATTCTCGCTCCTGGCGCTCGCCGCCGGCGTGCTGGCTTGGGCAGCCGTCACGCGCCCGCAGCTCCCGGCCGCGGAGCGTGGCCGCCGTCTCGCCGAGACGCACGGCTGCTTCACCTGCCATGGTCCCGCCGGCCGGAAGGGTGCGGCGAATCCCGGACGGCTGGACCGCACGGTGCCCACATTCGCGGGCGACCTCATGATGTACGCGCACGACGCTGCGGACGTGCGCGCCTGGATCCTCGACGGTTCCACGGCGCGAAAACGCGCGAGCCGGACCTGGCTCGCACAGCGCGACTCCGGCGCCGTGAGCATGCCCGCCTACCGAGGCGCACTTTCCGACGCGCAGCTGAACAACCTGGTCGCGTACGTGCTGCTGGTGTCGGACAGCCCCGAGCCCGAGGACTCACTCGCCCGCTCGGGCCGCGACCGCGCCAGCGAGCTGGGCTGCACCAGTTGCCATGGAGCGGGAGGCCGGCTCGCGCACCCGAATCCCGGTTCATTCAAGGGCTACGTGCCGTCGTGGGATGGGAGTGACTTCGCGGAGCTGGTGCGTGACGAGCGCGAGTTCCGCGAGTGGGTGGAGCAGGGCGTGCCGCGCC
>CAYQNV010000048.1:0-2986 GCA_964418975.1 uncultured bacterium
TGCTCGGAAGATGGCGCACGACGCTCTCGACACGCTGCTGGACGACCTGGAAGCGGAAGGCGAGCACGCGCCCACCCTCCGCGCGCTCAGCGAACGGCTCCTGATCTCGCGGCAGCACCTCTTGGCGACGTGCCTGGAGACGGTGCTCACGCGGCGCTTCGCCACCGAGCTGGCGCAGAAGGCGTGGACGTGCGCGTGTGGCCGCACGCTGCGCTCGTGGCGGTCGGACCCGAAGGAACTCTCGACGCTGCACGGGCGGATCCTCCTCTACCGGCCGTACTTCTACTGCCGGGCGTGCGGCACCGGGTGGCATCCACTGGACGCGCAACTCGAACTCGCCGCGGGCACCCACCAGTTCGACATCCAGGAGCGAACGACCCGGCTGGGCGCGGAGATCCCGTTCGGCCTCAGCGAAGAGCAGTTCGAGCGGCTCACGGGCGTCCACGCGTCCGCGCACTTTATCCACGACACCCTGAACGCGGTCGGCGAGGTGGCCCGGCTGGAGCGCGTCGTGCCACCGGCCGACGAGATCGGCCGTCGGATCGAGGAGGCCCGTGCTGGGTCGCCCCGCCGTCCGGTCTTGGTGGTCGCCTGCGATGGCGCGCATGCCCCCACGCGCCCCGCGGGTGGGCGAAAGAAGAAACGCGGGCCGGGCGCGTGGAAGGAAGCCAAGGGGGCCCGACTCTATCTCTTGGGTCGCGATCATCGCATCATCCACGTGGCGAGCTGGCACGAGATCGGCGACAAGGAACAGATCGCGACGGCTCTCGGGATCATCGCGTCACGCATTCCGCGGGACCACGTCCGCACCGCCCTGGTGGCCGACGGCGCGGAGTGGCCCTGGGACGTGATGCATCGGCACTTTCCAGACGGCGAGGAGATCCTCGACTATTACCACTGTGCCGAGCATGTCCACGCGACCGCGCACGCGCAATTCGGCGAGGGCACGCTGGAGGCGCACGAGTGGACCGAAGCCGTCTTGACCCGCTTGGCGCTCAACGAGCTGGGACGCACCCTCGGCGGACTCACACGGATGACACCACGCAGCCCGGCGGCCGCGGAGGCGATCCGCACGCTCGCGGTATACCTCGCCGGCCAAACCGAGCGCCTTGGCTACGACGAGCTCCGCCGCCGCGGGTTGCCTCGAGGCAGCGGCGGGATCGAGTCCGCGAACACGCTGATCTGTCATGTCCGGCTGAAGCGCTCCGGGGCGTGGTGGTTGGAGGGCAACGGGAACGCGATGCTTCGCATCCGCTGCGCCATCTACAACGGCACCTTCCCGCACGTCTTCGCCGACTACACCGCCACGCAGACTGTCACGCCCCCTGACAACAAATAGGGAATGCACCCAATTCGAGCAGATGCTCGCGCTGCAGATAGCGCTTCGCGCGTTTGCCCGACACCGCGGCCACCTGCTCGGCCCGATGCTCGGGCAGCGTGGACTTGGCATGCGGCTCAAACAGACGCTGATGGGTCGCTTCGAAGCGGCCGGCGAGGATGCGCACACGGTCGCGATACAGAAACAGTGTGCCAGGAATGCCGATCGCATCGGGCGGCATCGAATAGGGATGCGTGTCATGCAGGACCGCCGCGGTCGGGCCGACGACGATCGGCACGCGCAACGCGAGGGCCGCAGGGGCCACTTTCAACGGCCGGAGCCGCGGACGCTCCTCCTCGAGCCGCACGGCGGGGATCACGCGGGTCGCCCGACAGGGCCGCTGCGTGTTGACCTCCGTGCGCCACTCGGCGAGCTGGGTGAGGAGATCGGTGTCGTCGAGGAAGCGACGCTGCTTGAAGAAGGATCCTTTGACCCAACCGACGAGATTTTCGATCGATCCTTTTTGCTCCGGACGGGCGGGCCAACACAGTTCGATCCCCAGGCCCAGATCGAGCGCCACCCCGGCAAAGAGCGCGTTCCATTCGGTCACCTGTCCATCCGTGGTCCACTTCATCGCGATCGTGGTGGGACGATCGAACACCGCCAACAGGGGAATCCCGCCGATCGCCGCGAAGTGATCGACCAGCGCCCGGACCAGCGTCTCCGCGCGCTCGTCGGGCACGATCGTGACCTCCGCCCAGCGTGAATACTTCAAACGCGAGGCGAAGAAGTGGACGCGCGTCCGTGAGCCATCGAGAAAGCGCACGTCCACCTGCCCAAAATCGTGCTGCGAAAACTCGCCAGCCAGCCCCTCGAAGCGCACGAGGGGACGGACCGTCGTCGGACGCAGGACGCTGACGAGATCATAGAGCGCCGTCTTCCGGCCGCTATAGCCGGCCAGCTTGGCGCGCCGGAAGATCTCGACCGAGAGCACCTCCGGCTCTCGCGTCAGCACGTCGACGACGAACGGCCGAAACGGCTCCGCTTTGGCCGGCCGACCGATGGCTCGCCGCTCTCGGTCCTGTTCGCTTTCGATGTGCCGGACGTCGGGCTCACGCTCGACCCGTCGCACGCTTCCGAGCGAGACGCCCGCGAGCTTGGCCACTTCGCGTTGGGCGTGTCCCGCCCTTCTGAGAATCTGAATTTCGTGCCGTTTGAGCATGTTGATCATCCCTTCCCTCGCTGCTAGGTGCAGCGAGTGTGCGACCCGTAGAGGTCGGTTCTACGTGGCCAGACTTTCCGGAAGGGATGTGATCAGAATTTCCGGAAAAGGGGCGATCGGAATTTACGGAACCCACAGTGGCCGACCGAGACAACCGCACCGTTCTCGTAGAGCAATGGCTCGATGGGCATCCGGAGGGTCTGACAGCGACGCCGTGGAAGAACTGCACGATTCACGATGAAAGGCACTGGACTTGCACGGAGGAGCGTAGTTTTTGGGGTTCCACGGGCCCTGCGACCCACTCCCGCCTGACGCGCTCGGGAATTCTGGTGAAACACGAATCGAGTACGACATCACGCCGCGACCTGAAGTTGGTTGAGAGCCGCACCCTTTGCTACACCACGAATTGAGCAAGGAGGTGGAGGAGAGGAATCAGCGATGTTCAC
>CAYQNV010000049.1:0-27699 GCA_964418975.1 uncultured bacterium
CGCGCGATCCAATCCAGCTCGAGCCGGGCCTTGTCCGCCGTGCCGAGATAGGTGCAACCCGCCATCACGCGCAGGTTCTCCGGGTGATTCTGCTCGTTGAGAACTCCCGAGAACGGCGCGAGCAGCACGGAGAGCCCACGCAACAGCCAGGGCGGCGCCACGAATCCGGGCATGGGCACTCCGCTCCAGCGCGAACACAGCTTGAGTGCCTCGAGCAGCGTCATCGGCGGCCCCGCCAGGTGATAGCTCTCGCCCAAGCGACCACGTTCCATGGCCAGCACATGTCCGCGAGCGACATCCTCCACGTGCGCCCAGCAATAGGCGCTGCGCGCCGGCACCAACGGCAGTTTGCGTTTGAGGAATTGTCGCAGTGTGGCGCCGACCGCGCTCGTGTCCCCCGGGCCGTACACCACGCCCGGCTGCACGATCACCAGTGGTAGGCCGGCGCGCATGAATGGCTCCGCCACCTCGACGTGCGCCCGCCTGGCCGCGAATCACGCGCCCCCACCTTGTACCAGCCGGCCAAGTGGAACACGCCATCGCAGCCGCGCATCGGGGCCACGAGCGAGGCGCGGTCGGTGATGTCGCCGCGATGCACTTCCGCACCCATCGCCACCAGCGCCCCGGCCCGCGCGCGGTCACGCGCCACGGTTGAGACGTTATGCCCCGCCTCGCGAAGCTGACGCGCGACGACACCTCCCACGAAACCCGTGGCGCCGGTGACGAGATACTGTGCCAAACTACGCGTGTTGGCTGGGCTGCAGCTCCGGCGCGCTGTTCTCGAAGTCCCAGTTCATCGGCGGCTCCACGCCCAGTTGGCGAAGGAAAGCATAGAGCTGGCCGCGATGATGCAGGTATTCGTCCGGGAGGACGCTGATCATGCGAGCGCCGGGCCGGTCGCCCCACGGCGCCTTCACGGTCGCCGCCAACTGCTCGTCGGTGATCGCAGCGAACGCCGCATCGGCTGCCTTCCAGCACGCCTGCGCGTAGGCGACCAGGTCGTCTTTCGTCTTCACCTGCTCGAGATCGGACTTCGCGTCCATGGTGAGCGTGCCGGCGACCACGCTCTCGGTCGCGGAGCGTAGGAAGCCGTACATGTGCAGGACCAACTCGCGCGGCGTGCGCATGTCACGAATCGGATGCGAATCGATCTGGTCGGCGGGCAGGGCCTGGACGCAGCGCAGGCCGATGCCGTGCCGCAGGCGCATCATCTCCCAAAGGTGGGCGAGCGAGGACTTCTTCATGGTTGGACTCCTGGAGTGGGGTGCGTCGCTCGGGCCCCGTGAACATGGGGCCCGTGGAGACGGTTTCGGAGATCAGGTTCGAGGATTGCCGCTTCGATGCGAGCGTCGCCGGCGGCGGCTCTGATGGACTGCTCTCCCTCTCGTTCCAGCGCTGCCTGCTCCGGGCGGGTGCGCAGCTCCAGCCCGGCGGCGAGTGCGTGTTCGACTCGTGCGAGGTCGAGGGAGGGATCTCGGTCAATTGGTTCGACGCGCGTCTCCGCGTCATGCGCAGCACGATCCGGGGAGGCGGCGCGGGTGCCGGGATCGGGGCAGGCCGTCCCATCATGAGTCTCGCCGTCTCGGACACGAGGATCCAGGGATTCACGGTCGGGATCATCGTCGAGGCCGAGCACTCCGCGGTCATTTTGGGCAACACCATCGAGGACTGCAGGTGGGGGATCCTCGTCGAGAACACGGACGACGTGCGGATCGAAGGCAACGTCGTGCGCCGGTGCGGGACGGGGATCCGATCCGAGGGCCGCTCGCAGGAGGTCACGGGGAACCGGGTCCTGGACGGTTCGGGCGTCGGCTTGTTCGCCATCTTCGACGGCGCACTGACGGTGGCGGACAACGTCGTCGCGCGCTGCGGCGGCGATGGCATCTCGATCGCCGGGTACGCCGCGGGGACCGGGCGCGTGCACCACAACACGACCTGCTTCAACGCGGGTGCCGGGCTGGCTTCGGAAGTCTGGAGCGACTTCCCGAGCACCAGCTTCCAGATCGACCGAAACATCGGATTCGGGAATGGCGGCTACGGGCTGGATTGGCGTGTTCCCGCAGTGGGAACCGTCACCTGCAACGACTGGTTCGGCAACCAGCTCGGCGCGGTCGGTGGCGGGACGCTCTCGCCCGGCGACTTCGTCCTGGATCCATTGTTCTGCGATGCGTCGGGCGGCGACTTCCACCCGAGCCCGGTCTCGCCGCTCGTGACTCAGCCGGGCTGCGGCCTGATCGGCGCGCTGGGCGTGGGCTGCGCGGTGACGGCTACGCTCGTGGAACGTTTCGTCGCCGAGCGCACGGCCGAAGGCGTGCGGCTTCGCTGGCGCGTGCCGAGCCTGCCGCCCGACGACGTGTCGCTCGATCGCGCGGAACACGACGCTGGCGCGTGGAGCAACGTCGCGACCGAGCGGGCGATGGACGGCGAAGGTGTCTCGGACCTGGATCGGACCGCGCTCCCCGAGCGCGCCTACTGGTATCGGCTCGTGACACGGGGCCGTGACGGTCGTGAGACGCAGCTCGCGGCACCCATCGAGGTCGCGGCCCGCGATGAGGCCGGATTCCGCATCGTCCGCATCTCACCGATCCCGGCGGGCGGCCCGATCCACATCGAGTTCGCTCTCCCCCGTGCGGCCGAGGTGGCCGTGAGCCTGTTCGACGTGCAGGGACGCAGCGTCGCCACGCTCACACAGGGCGTGCGCCCCGCGGGACGCCACACCCTCGAGTGGTCGGCACGCCTCTCGGGCCGCTCCGCGCCGGCAGGGATCTATCTCGTGCGCTACCGGTTCCCGGGCGGGCAGGTCGATCGTCGACTGGTCCTCGCCCCCTAGCCGAACATCGGCGCACGGCCGCGCCACGGGGCGCGAGCACTCCGGACAAGCCTCGCCGACTCGCGCTATAGTGGCCGGATGGCAAGTGTGGGAACGAACGTCGCGCGCAAGGAAGGCATGGCCCGGGCCACGGGCGCCGCGCTCTACGCGGATGACCTGCGTTTCCCGGACATGCTGCACGGGCGCACGATACGCTCCAGCATTGCGCGCGGCCGTCTCCTCGGTTTCACGCTGGGCTTCGACTCGGCGGGGTTCACGGTGGTGGACCACCGCGACATCCCCGGCGAGAACTGCATCGCGCTGATCGAACGCGACCAGCCCTGCCTCGTCGCCGGCGCGGTGCACCATGCCGCCGAACCCGTGCTGCTGCTGGCGCATGAGGACCGTGACACGCTGTTCGCGGCGCCCGTCACACTTCACGAAGAGACCGACACGCCGCTCTTCGATCCCGCCGCGTCGGAGCACGTGTTCAAGCACATCACCATCGAGAAGGGCAACCTCTCCCGCGGCTTCGACCGGGCCGACGTGGTGGTGGAGGGCACGTACTCGACCGGCTCCCAGGAACACGTCTATATCGAGACCAACGGCGTCATCGCCGTGCCCGAGCCGGGCGGCCTGGCACTCCATGGCTCGCTCCAGTGCCCCTTCTATGTCTTGAAGGCATTGAGAGTCTTGCTCGGGAGCGCAGTGAAGGACATCCGCGTGATCCAGACCGAGACCGGCGGGGGCTTCGGCGGCAAAGAGGAGTACCCCTCGATCATCGCCGCGCACGCTTGCCTGCTGGCCCTGAAGAGCGGCCGCCCGGTGAAGATCGTGTACGACCGTACGGAAGACATGATCGCCACCACCAAGCGCCACCCATCGGTGGTGCGGCACCGCACCGGTCTCACGCGCGACGGCCGGTTGACCGCCATGGAGGTGGACGTGCTCATGGACGGCGGCGCCTACTGCACGCTGTCACCCGTCGTGCTGTCGCGCGGCGTCATCCACGCCGCCGGTCCCTACCGCTGCGCGAACACGCGCATCGAGGGCCGCGCCGTCATGACGAACACGCCGCCTAACGGTGCGTTTCGAGGATTTGGTGCGCCGCAGACGCAGTTCGCGATGGAGGTCCACATGGATCGCATCGCCGAGCAACTGGGCGTGGACCCCGTGACGCTGCGGCTCAAGAACGCGTTGAAACCGGGCGACACCACCGCTACCGGGCAGAAGCTGGGGGCCGACACCAGTGCGGTGGCCGTGCTGAAGGAGGCGGTACGCCGCACGCGCTTTAAACGCAAGCGCGCGAGCCTCGCGGGCAGCGGCCGTGGCATCGGGCTGGCGCTCTTCTATCACGGCGCCGGCTTCACCGGCAGCGGCGAGGTCATGCTGGGCTCGCGCGCCGGCCTGGAGACCACACCGCACGGCGTGCGCATCCTGGTGGCGAACACCGAGATCGGCCAGGGCACGCGCACCATGCTGGCGCAGATCGTCGCCGACGGGTTGGGCATCCCGTACGAGCAGGTGGACGTGGCGCAGCCCGACACGTCGGTCGTGCCCGACTCGGGCCCCACCGTGGCGTCGCGCACGTGCATGGTGGTGGGCGGGCTGCTCGAGCGCTGCGCCGCGAGCATGCGCACCCGGTTGGGCGCGGCCACGCCCGCCGAGCACCATGCGCGACATGGCCGGCTGCACGTGGAAGAGCAGTACGCCGCGCCCGAAGGCCGGCAATGGAGTGACACCACCTATCGCGGCGACGCCTACGCCACGTTTGCGTGGGGCTGCGACGTCTCCGAAGTCGAGCTGGACCCGGTCACGCACGAGGCGCGCGTGACCAAGTTCACCGCCGTCCAGGAATTCGGCCGCCCCATCCATCCCGCCATGGCGCAGGGACAGATCGAGGGCGCCTCGGCGCAGGGCCTGGGCTGGGCGCTCCTGGAGCACGTGGTCATGCGCGACGGCCTGATGGTGAACGCCCAGCTCACGAACTACGTCATCCCCACCACGCTCGACACGCCGCCCATGGACATCGTCATGCTCGAGAACCGCTACCCGGGCGGCCCGTTCGGCGCCAAGGGGCTGGGCGAGCTGCCCATCGACGGCCCCGCCCCCGCGGTGGTGAACGCCATCCGCCACGCCGGCCTCGACGTGCGCTCGATCCCGGCCACGCCGGAGCTGTTGCACAAGGCGCCACGACTGCGGAACGGCGGGCCGGAGGCGAGCAAGGCATGAAACTCACGCTGAATGGCGAGGCGCGCGAGCTCGACGCGCATCCGCTCCGGCGGCTGCTCGACGTGCTGCGCGAGGACTGCGGCTTGACCGGCACCAAGGAGGGCTGCGGCGAGGGCGAGTGCGGCGCGTGCACCGTGCTGGTGGACGGCGTGCCGGTGGTGTCGTGCCTCGTGCCGGTCGTACAGGTGGAAGGCTGTGACGTGGTGACCATCGAGGGCGTGGGCGGCGACCACCCGCTCCAGCGCAGCATGATGGCCGAGGTGGGGGCCCAGTGCGGCATCTGCACGCCCGGCGTGGTGCTGGCAGCTCTCGCGCTGGTGGACGCCGATCGCAAACCCACGCTCGCCCGCATGCGCGAGGCACTCGCCGGCAACCTGTGCCGCTGCACGGGCTATGAGGCCATTCACCGCGCCGTGCTCGCGGCCCACGCGGAGCGGCACGCGAAGTGAGGACCGCGACCCGCGACTTCACGCTGCGGCGGGCGCGCACGCTCGAGGGCGCCGTGCGCATCCTGCGCGACGAGCCCGGCACGGTGCCGATCGCCGGCTGCACCGACGTGTACGTCGCGCTCCAGTTCGGCCAGCGCCCGGGCGAGCGCTATCTCGACCTCACACCGTTGAAAGCGCTGCAGCGCATCACCACGCGCGACGGCCACTTGGTGATCGGCGCGCTCGCCACCTACACCGACCTGCAACGGTCGCGCCTCGTGCGCGCGCACCTCCCCATGCTGGTCGAAGCCGCGCGGCTGGTGGGCGGCCTTCAGATCCAGAACCGCGGCACGGTGGGTGGAAACCTTGCCAACGCCTCGCCCGCGGGCGACACGCTGCCGGTGTTCGCCGTGGCCGAGGCGCAGGTTGTGTTGCAGGGCCCCGAGGGCGAGCGGCGCGTGCCGTTCACGTCGTTCTACACCGGCTACCGCGCCAGCGTGCGGCGCTCCGACGAGTTGCTCATCGCGGTCGAAGTGCCCCCCGTCGAGGGACGGCAGTGGTTCCGCAAGGTGGGAACGCGCGCAGCACAGGCCATCTCAAAGGTGGTGTTCGCCGGCGTGCGCGCCTCCTCACCGCGGCTGTCTCTCGGCAGCGTCGGCCCCACCGTGGTGCGGCTGCCGCGCACCGAACGGTCGCTCGCCTCGGGCGAGCCGATCGAGGCCGCGCTGGACGTGCTACGCGGCGAGATCGCCCCCATCGACGACCTGCGATCGACCGCGGACTACCGGCGCGAGGTGTCGGCGAATCTCGTGCGCGAGTTCTGGGCCGCCACCGCATGACCGCCTGGGGCCTGCGCTCGAGCCGTGTGGTGACGCGCGAATCCGTGCGGGCCGCGGTGATCGAGGTGCGCGACGGAGCGATCGCGGCGCTGCATCCGCACAGCGCCGCACCCAGCGGACTCGAGATCACCGACGTGGGTGACGCCGTGGTGATGCCCGGCCTGGTGGACACGCACGTGCACGTCAACGAACCCGGCCGCAGCGACTGGGAGGGCTTCGCGACCGCCACGCGGTCGGCTGCCGCCGGTGGCGTGACGACGCTGGTGGACATGCCCTTGAACAGCATCCCCGCCACCGTTGACGTGCGCTCGCTCACGCGGAAGCGCGACGCCGCGCGGGACCAGTGCGCGGTGGACGTGGGGTTCCTGGGCGGCGTGGTGCCCGGCAATGCCGGCGAACTGGCCGCGCTTCACGAGGCGGGCGTGCTGGGATTCAAGTGCTTCCTGGTCTCCTCGGGCGTGGACGAGTTCCCCGCGGTCGGGGCGGAGGACCTGTCGCGCGCGCTCGCCGTGCTGGCGCCGCTTGGAGCCTTGCTCATGGCACATGCCGAACTGCCGGGCCCGATCGCCGCGGCGCCCACTCCTGAGCACACGCGCTCCTACGCCGAGTACGCGGCCACGCGCCCGGCCGCGGCCGAGTCCGAGGCGGTGGCGCTGTTACTGCGGCTTGCCGCCGAGCATGCGGCGCGCGTGCACGTCGTCCACCTCTCCAGTGGTGCCGCCCTTTCGGACTTGGCCGCAGCGCGTGCGCGCGGCGTCCGTGCGACGGTCGAGACCTGCCCGCACTATCTCTATTTCGCCGCGGAAGACGTGCCGGACGGCGCGACCGAGTACAAGTGCGCGCCGCCGGTCCGCGGCCGCCTCGAGCGCGAGGCGCTGTGGACGGCGCTAGCCGACGGCGCGATCGACCAGGTGGTGTCGGACCACTCGCCCTGCCCGCCGGCGATGAAAGCGCGCGCCAGCGGCGACTTCATGTCGGCGTGGGGCGGCATCGCCTCGCTCCAGCTCACGCTGCCCGCCGTGTGGACCGGCATGCGCTCGCGCGGGCTGCCGCTCGAACGGCTGGCCGAGTGGATGTGCTCCGCCCCCTCGCGACTCGTGGGACTCGCGCACCGGAAGGGTGCGATCGCCCCCGGCCACGACGCCGACTTCGTCCTGTGGGACCCGGAGCGCGAGTTCACCGTTCGCGCCCAGGACCTGCTGCATCGCCATCCGCTCACCCCCTACCTCGGCGCACGGCTATTCGGCGTCGTTCTCGCCACCTATCTCCGTGGGAATCGCGTCTACGCTCAAGCGACCGGCGTGACCGGCGTCCACGGCCAACTGCTGCACCGGGAGACCGTCCACGCATGAGCGAGCCCACGTTCACCGATCTCATCGACTTGGCCGCCGAGCGGCTGGGTGGCGCCGTGCTGCTGGCGAACGACGAGTTCTTCGCGCCCAAGGAAGCGCTGCTCAAGGCGGCGGCGCCCGAGTGGCGTGAGCACGAGTACACCGACCGCGGCAAGTGGATGGACGGTTGGGAGACGCGCCGCCGCCGCAGCCCGGGACACGACTGGTGCCTGGTACGGTTGGGCCTGCCGGGCGTGGTGCGCGGCGTGGTGGTGGACACGAGCTACTTCCGCGGCAACTTCCCCGAGGCATGCGAGCTGGAGGGTGCCGAGGTAGAGGGCGTGCCCGACCCCGAGTCGCTCGCGATGGACCCGGCCGTGCGCTGGCACGCGCTCGTGGCGCGCTCGCCGTTGACCGGCGACTCTCGCAACACGTTTGCCGTCTCCAGCGCCGAGCGCGTCACGCATGTGAGATTCCGCATCCATCCCGACGGCGGCGTGGCGCGACTGCGCGTGCACGGGGAAGGGCGACCGGACGCTCGAGTGTTCGCGCCGGGCCGCGTGCTCGACTTGGCTGCCATGGAGCAGGGCGGCTTCGTCCTCCAGTGCAGCGACATGTTCTTCGGCCACCGGCAGAACCTGATCCTGCCTGGCCGCTCGACGCACATGGGTGACGGCTGGGAGACGCGCCGACGCCGCGGCCCCGGCCACGACTGGAGCATCGTGCGGCTGGCGGCGCGCGGCGAGTTGCGGCGGCTGGAGCTGGACACCGATCACTTCAAGGGCAACGCCCCGGGTAGCTGCTCGCTCGAGTGGTGTGACTCGCCCGGCACAGACGCCACAGCGCTCGCCGCCAGCGCGATCTGGAAGCCGCTGCTTCCCGACACCCCGCTCCAGCCGCACGCGCGGCACGCGTGGGCTGTGGCCCCCGGCATCACGGCGACGCACGTTCGGCTCAATATCTTCCCGGACGGCGGCGTGGCGCGACTGCGTGTGCTGGGCGCCGTCACGTGAGCAGCGCATGAGCGTGCGCGAGCTGGACGCGTTGCCGGCTGACGAAGCGCGCGCGCTGCTCACCGCCTGCTGCGGCGCCAGCGCGTGGGTCACCGGCATGCTGGCGGCGCGGCCCTGGCGGAACCGCGACGGCCTGCGCGCGGCCGCCGACCGAGCCTGGGCGGCGCTCACGCCCGCGCAGCTTTCCGAGGCCATCGCGCACCACCCGCGGCTCGGGGAATCGTCCGCGGATGTACCGCTCGACGAGCGCGCGCGCCGCTGGTCCGCCGGCGAGCAGCGTGGCGCCGTCGCAGCCAGCGACGACACGCGCGCTGCACTCGCCCGGGGCAATGCCGACTACGAGCGGCGCTTCGGGCACAGGTTCATCTTCTGCGCCAGCGGCCAGAGCGCCAGCGACATGCTGCAGGCGCTCCACGAGCGGCTGGCGCATGACGCCGACACGGAGCGTGCCATCACGGCGCGCGAGCTGCACGGCATCACGCGCCTGCGACTCGAGAAAATGATGGCGGGCGACAGCGCCCGCGAGGAGGCTCCATGACCGGCATCACCACGCACATCCTCGACCTCACGGCGGGGGTGCCCGCCGCAGGCGTCAGCGTGACGCTCGAACGCGCCGAGGCCACCGGCTGGGCCATGCTGGGCCGCGCCACGACCGATGCCGACGGCCGCGTGCGCGACGGGTTCCCGGCGCTCGGGGCCGCGGGTCGCCATCGGCTCACGTTCGCCACGGGCGAGTGGTTCGCCGCGCGTGGCGTGGCGAGCTTCCACCCGGAGATCAGCGTGACGTTCGAGGTGCGCGACGCGCGGCAGCACCACCACGTGCCGCTGCTGCTCTCGCCGTTCGGCTACTCGACCTATCGCGGTACTTGAGCTGCGCTCGGGGCGCGCTCCACTCACCGACTTTCGAGCGCTGCGAGCGAGTCCCCCGCTTCGGCGCTCGTCGCTGGAACCTCGCGAGCGCGAACGAATGCCGCCTGCGCCTCGGCCCTGCGGCCCATGGCGAGCAGGGCCTGTCCCCGACGCAGGTCGTACTCGTCCCACGTGGAGTTCGCGCGATGCTCGGTCTCGAACTCGGCGAGCGCTTCGGCCGCATGGCCTCTCATGAGCTGTGCGATACCGAGTCGGCCGTGCAGCAGCTGTTCCTGGGTCTCGAGGCGGATGGCACGCTCAAGGTGATTCGCGGCGTCCTCGTATCGGCCATCTTGTAGCGCGATGTTCGCGGCGAGCGCCCGCGCGTGACCGTTCCACTCGCTGGACGCGATCGCTCGCGCCAGCTCTCGGTCCAGCTCCACGCGGACCGCGGGATCCTGCCAGGCACGCTCGCCAAGCGCGCCGATGGCGCGGGAGCCGCCTGGCATCAGGCGATAGCCCCATTGTCGCGCCAGCGTGGAATCGCGGCCGTCCCGACGCAGGTAGATCGTCGCGACGTCGTCGGCGAACACCAGCGCGAAGTCGGAGTCCGCATCCAAAAAGTCCAGCACGCCGACCCGTGTGCTCAGACCGCGCATCATGAGTACCCAGTCGAATCGCCACCGAGCGTCCAGCACGCGCCAGGCGAGCGAGTCCTGGGCGACATATGCATACTCCCGGCGAATGCGCGGCGTCCCGGCCTGGTGGATATCCATGAAGGGCAGCCGCGTCGAGTCCGGGTAGAAGCGCCACAGGAGGTAGCCCCCGTAACTGAACGGGTTGAATGCCCGCCCGCGCACACCGTGCTTCTCGATCCAGTCACAGGCACGCACGGGATACTGGTTCCAGACGAATCCATAGCCCAGTCCCAACCCGGGCCGGGTGAGTTCCGGCACCACCATCGCGACGCACGCCAGCGATGCCACGAGGGCGCGCCGTCCCGGCGCCCGCAGCGTCGCGGGCCATCGCCAAGCAGCAGCCCATTCGCCGAGGTCACGCGCGAAGAAGGGTGCGGCGCACACCGCCAGGTAACCGACGAATCGCTGCGTGGTGAGCGCCTGCGGCAGGCATGCCATGAGGATCGCCAGTTGCGCTCCGTCGATCCCGCGCTTTCGCCAGCGCAGCACAGCCGCCACGACCAGTAGCGGAAGGAACAATGGCAGGCCGTTAGTGACGTTCATGGTCCAGTCCACCGGCTGCAGCTCGCCGATGGTCTTGTAGATCGGCTCGTGACGCCAGACAAGAAAGTAGAGGAACGGCTGCGCCAGAACCTGCCAGCCGAACGGATTCACGAAGCTCGCCGCGGCGCCAGCAAGCATCGGCGGCACGAGACCCCACCGACCGCCCCGCCTCGTGTGCAGCAGGTCGTCGAGCAGATAGCCCGAGGCGATGACGAACCCGAGGTAGTAGGAGATGTGGGCATTCGCCCAGACCAACGCCAGCGGGACGAAGCCCCACGCATGAGCGCTGGCCCGCCCGCCCGCCCGCGCAGCCCGGCGAGCCTCGAACAGGAGCAGTTGCGCGCTGATGAGGATGAGGACGAGCGTTTCCGGGCGCGCCTGCGAGCGCTGACGCCACAGCAGCGCGCACCAAAGCAACGCCAGCAATGGCACAACACCCGTGGCGCCCGCTCGGCGAGCCGCCCACAGCAGCAGCGCGAACCCCATGAGAGTGGTGAGCCAGCGCCAAACGAAGATCCCGGCCTCGCCGCCCAGGCTCCAGAACGGCCATAGGAGCGCACGGAATAGCCAGCTCGGAAGGACGTCGGGCGCCCCATGCGTCGGCCACGTCCACAGCTGAGTACTCGGAATGGCGTGCGTCCGCCAGATCTCGCGGCCGACCGTGAGGTGCTGCCAAAGGTCGGGGTCGTAGAGGCGATAGGTCACGGCCGCAAGCACGGCGCACGCGGCCACGAGCAGCACGACCGCGTAGGGAACGCCGCGCATGGGCGGCAGCGTGTCGGGCGGCGGCGGGGTCCGAAGCGCTGGCCGACGTCGGGTCATGCGCGAGGCGATGAAGGTCGGCTTACGGTCCGCGTTGGCGCCGCAACGCTCACACGCGACCTCGCGCCTTCAAGATCGCCACGAACGATCTGCCGCGCAGTTCCTCCACGGTGAGCCCGGAGCGCTCCACCGCCTGCGCCTCGGAGATCGCGCCCGAGTGCACCCCGCGCAGGAAGTAATTGAGCAGTCCCTGCCCGGTGGCGGCATCGTCGAACACGTCGCCGACCAATGTGGCCTGTGCCGCCTTCGACACGAAGTTCTGCAGCCGCTCGCTCGCGGCGTCGAGCCCAGAGAGGAAGAACTCGAACACCGCCGCGAAGCGTGACACGAGCTGCGCCGGGTGCAGGTCCCACCCCTGGTAGAAGCCGCCGGCGAGCGAGTGCCGAACGTCGTCCGCGTGCAGCCGCCACGCGGCGTGCACGCCGGCGCGGTTCTCGGCGCGCTGCGCCGCACTCAGTTCGCGGCCTGCGGCCGCGGGGTGCAATGGCACGGGCAGGATGGCGGTGGAGCCGTCCGACAGCCACACGCCGGTGCCCGCGAACGCGACCTGCATCATGTGCTTGGCGAAGTCGCAGGCCGGGTGCCGCATGTGCTGGTGCGCGGCGGTGATCCCGAGCGACGCGGTATAGTCGTAGGTGCCGAAGTGCGCCGCCTGCAGCCGCCCCGCCGCGGCGGGGATCAGCCGCGGCAGCAGCGACGTGCCGTCGGCCCCGAGCACCACCTGGGGCGTCTCGATCATGGCCTCGAAGCACAGCACGCCCTGGTCGAGCGCGAGCTCGCGCTCGAGTTCGGCGAGCAGCGCCGCGAACACGCTCACCTGTTCCACCACCGTCACCTTGGGAAGCGTCACCACGAATCCCGGCGGCAGCTCGCCCGCCTCCTCGAGCAGCGTGGCCAGGAACAGCCGCAGCGTGCGCGTGCTGCGCCCGCGAAGTTCCTCGGTGAGCGGCTTGACGCGCAGGCCGATCGACTCTGGCAGCGTCCCGGCCCCAAGCCCGCGCGCCACCTCGCGCGCGGCCGCGGCCACGTCGCGGTCCTCGTCGGCGTCCGGGCGAGTGCCGTAGCCATCCTCGAAGTCGATGCGAAAGTCCTCGACCGGTTCGCGAGCGAGCTTGTCCGCGACGCGCGCATGCACGGGCCCGGCGAGGACACCCAGTCCGAGCGCGGCATCGAGCGCGGCGGGGTCCGCCGCGTACTCGGCGAACGCGCGGCGCGCCACCTCGCCCAGCCTGGCTGCAGTATCGGCGCGGAACAGGTGGCCGCCACCGTAGACCACGTGCACCGGCTGGCGCCGGGGCGGGTCGCCGGGATGCAGCGCCATGTGCGCCAGGTTCACGGGCCGGAGCGAGTCGAGCAGCGCGGTGAGGGCGGGCGTCAGTTCGGGGTCGGGCATCAGTTCGTAAAAGCTAGCACTTCTCGTACTTCCAGTTCCGCCGTTTGCCCTGCGCCAGCCACTCCATCGCGTTCGAACGATGGCATTCCCCACTTCAAGGTCTCCTCGACCTTGGGGCAGGCCGCGCGCACGACGCCGCGCAGGTGGCGAAGGATGGGACGGGCGAACTCGGGCGCGCGGGCGATGTAGGCGTCGATTCGAGGGTCCTTGCTCGGCATGGTGCCTCCGGCGGTCACGGGGTCGCGGGCGGCCAAGCCTACAACAGCTGACGCGCCCGGAAACTCACCGTTCCTCGCGCCGCCACGATGACGTGGTCCAGCACGCCGATGCCGACCAACTCGCCCACCTCGAGCAACCGGCGGGTGATGGACAGGTCCTCCTCGCTCGGCTCGGGGTCGCCGCTCGGGTGGTTGTGCACCAGCACGACGCTCGCGGCCGAGTGCAGGATCGCCGGAAGGAACACCTCGCGCGGATGCACGATGCTGGCGTTTAAAGAGCCGATGCTCACGGTTTCCCGCCGCTCCAGCTCGTGGCGCGCGTTCAGCAGCAGCACCACGAAGTGCTCGCGCCGTGCCCGCGGCAGGTCGCGAACGTGTGCCAGCACGTCCTCGGGCCCACGGATCGGCGCGCGGCAGGTGGGTCGATCGTGCGCGCGTCGGCCCAGCTCGAATGCCGCCACCAGCGCCGCGGCGCGCGCCGGCCCCACGCCGGACAATCCCAGCCAGCGTGCGAGTGGCCACGTGGCCAGCTCGGACGGATGCCGTCGGGCCAGTTGGCGGCCCATGCGCGAAGCGCTCCGTCCGGCGACCCCGGTGCCGAGGACGAGCGCCAGGAGTTCGCCGTCGGCCAGTGCCGCCGCACCCAGCTCTCGCAGCCGCTCGCGCGGTCGGAGCGCTCGACCACCCATGGCTCCCAGAGGTTCCGGCGGTGTCAGGTCGTCCACGTCCATGTCAGAACCTCACGGGGGCGATGGTGCTGCTTCACTCGGGGCTCGCTGGGCTGCCATAATGGGAGGCTCAGGCGGCGCCCCCGTGGGCGCTACGCCCAGTTCGAAAACCAGCCGGCCCGCCCGCGGGCGGGCCCAAGCCCAGGGAGATTCCGCTGCATGCGTCGTGCCATCCGACTGCTGTTCGCCGCCGCCGCCGTCACGAGCACACTCTGGGCCGCGCCCGCGCGCGCCCAGGGCAGCGTCATCTTCAACGGCATCGGGCTCATCGACTATTCGCGCAAGCCCACATTCAAGGTGGGCGACTGGGCCAAGTACAAGATGACCGGTAGTAGCGAGATGGGCATGAAGGACAACTACGAGCTCACGCTGCTCATCGCCGGCGAAGAGGACTTCTGGGGCGATCCGGGCTTCTGGGTCGAGACCTGGGTGGACATGCCGGGACAGCCACCCCAGACCCGTGCGTCGCTCATGTCGTACGCGATCTTCAGCGACACCTCGGCGACCGAGAGGCTCATGCTGTACATGCGCAAGATGATCACCATGCTCAACGAGGACGGCACGGCGAAGATGGACATCAACAAGCCCGCCTCGAGCACGCTCAAGGCCCGGCACGATGTGAAGAAACCGGTGCGCTGGTCGCGTGACACGCTCGGCGTGGACACGCTGCAGACTGTCAAGGGCAGGTACCGGGCGGCGAAGGTGCTGTTCAAGCAGGGCACGGGCGTGACCTCGTCGGTGGGCGACAGCTCCATCTACACCGAGCTGCGCGAGGACCGCACGAGCTGGTACACGACCGAGGTCCCCATCACGCACCTCGCGCGCGAGGACATCATGACCATCTCGACGCGGAAGTCGTGGCTGATCGGTCGCTCGGGCGACGCCACCGCGATGAATACCCGCGACCGCGGCGAGGGCACGGCGGAGCTGCTCGACTTCGGCCATGGCCTCGAGGCGCGGCTGCTGCCGCGACACCTCCGCCGGAGTCTCGCCCAACAACAGGCCGCCGAGCGCGCCGCCACGCGACCGGCCCGCTCCGCCGCGCCGAAGCCACGCTGATCACTCGGAACGGCGGTCAGTCGAACAGGCCGCGGGCGTAGGCCTCGGCATCGAACGGCTGCCAGTCGTCTAGCCCCTCCCCCAGACCCACCAGGCTCACCGGCAATCCCAGCTCGCCGGCGATCGCCAGCACCACGCCGCCGCGAGACGTGCCGTCCAGCTTGGTCACGGCGAGACTCGTGATCGGCACCGCTTTCGCGAACTCGCGCGCCTGCGCCAGGCCGTTCAGGCCCTGCGTGCCATCCAGCACGAGCAGCACATGGTGGGGTGCGCCGGGCACCTGGCGTGCGCACACGCGAGCCACCTTCTCCAGTTCCGCCATCAAGTTGTGCTTGGTGTGGAGCCGGCCCGCGGTGTCCACCAGCACCACGTCGGCACCGCGCGCGCGCGCGGCGGCGAGCCCATCGTGAACCACCGCTGCGGGGTCGGCCCCGGGGGTGCCCGCTCGCACGATCTCCACACCGGCCCGCGCGGCCCACACGTCGAGTTGTTCGGCAGCGGCGGCGCGGAACGTGTCCGCGGCCACGAGCAGCGTGCGCCGTCCCTCGCGCGCGTGGTGTGCCGCGAGCTTGCCGGCGAACGTGGTCTTGCCCACGCCATTCACGCCCACGAGCAGCGCCACCCACGGCTTCTCCCCGCCCGGCTCGAACGTCGCGCGTGGACCCGACAGGATTTTCGTGGCCGCGCGCTCGAGCGCTCCGCGCAGGTCGAGCGTGTCGTCGCGCTGGAGCAACTGCCGCGCATCGGCGATCAGGCGGTCGGTGGTGGCGGGGCCCACGTCGGCGGCGAGCAGCGCGGTTTCCAACGCCTCGACCGTGGCGGCATCCACCGTGCGCTGGCCGAGCGCCACGCCCACGGCGCTCGTCAGCGCCTCACGCGTGCGTTCCAGGCCACGGCGGAAGCGATCCCAGAGACTCATGAGTTCGGGAACCTCGCGCGCGGCGCGGACCCTACTGGGGCCTGCCCGCGCTTACACTATCCGGCCGCCACCTCGGCGGTCTCGCGGCGCGACGAGTGGCTCACGTCCACGCCATCGAGGTTCACCGACACCAGCTTCGACACGCCCAGCTCCTGCATGGTGACGCCGTAGATACAGCCGGCCGCCTCCATGGTCTTCTTGTTGTGCGTGATGACCACGAACTGGGTCTTTTCGCCGAAGCGGCGCAGCATGTTGAGGAAGCGCTCCACGTTGGCGTCGTCGAGCGGCGCGTCCACCTCGTCCAACAGGCAGAACGGCGACGGCTTCACCAGGTAGATCGAGAACAGCAGCGCGATCGCGGTGAGCGCACGCTCGCCGCTCGACATGAGCGTGATGCTCTGGAGATGCTTGCCGCGCGGCTTGGCCACGATCTCGATCTCGGCCTCCATCGGATCCTCGCCGAGCAGCCGCAGTTCGCAGTCGCCACCATCGAACAGCGTCTTGAAGATGTCCTTGAAGTGGACATGCACCTTCTCGAACGTCTCGCTGAACAGCTGCGACGCCGTGACGTTGATCTTGTCGATCGCCTCGAGCAACTGCGTCTTGGCCTGCAGCACGTCCTCGCGCTGCTGCGTGAGAAACGTGAAGCGTTCTTTCTTCTTGCCGTATTCGTCCAGCGCGAGCAGGTTCACGGGGCCGAGGGCGCGCAACTTCACGCGCGAGTCCTCGAGTCGAGCCGGCCCGTCCTCGAGCGAGAAGCCCTCGGGCAGCGGCTGCGGCGTGAACGAGTCGGGGTCGATCTCGTATTCACTCTTCAACCGCTCGAACGTGCGGTCCAGCTCGGCGCGAGCCTGCACGCGGTCCAGCTCCAGCTGGTGCAGCCGCTCGCCCAGCTCCGTCTGCTGGAAGCGAAGGTCGCGCGCCCGGTCGTCGAGCGCCTGCACCTCGCCCTTCACCGCGAGGAAGCCCTTCTGCAGCTCCACCACGCGGTCGCGCTGCGAGCCTTCGGATTCGAGCAGGCCGGTGAGGCCCGCCGCGAGGCCGGACACCTCGGCCTCGAGTCCGGCGATGCCGCCGCGGTGCTGGGTGGCCTCGCCCGCGCGCGACGCGATGCCGGTGGCCAGCTCCTGTACGGTCTGCTCGAGGCGCGCCCACTGCGATTCCTGATCTCCGGCCGAGCGCGACAGCTGCAGCAGCGACTCGCGCGCCGCCTGGGCGCGCACTGACGCTTCGTCCCGGCGCGATTCGAGCGTTCGCACCGCGCCGTCGGTCTCGGCAAGCTGCGCGCGCACGGCGTCCAGTTCACCCTGGAACTGCGCCAGCTCGGCTACGGCCTCGGTCAGCGAGCGCGCCAGCGTCTCGATCTCGAGCGCGATGCCGTCCGTCTCGCGCACGCGCTCGGACGCCTCGTTCACCGCGAACGTGCGCTCGCGCTCGAGGCCGGCCATCTCGCGCACCTGGGATTCCAGTGCGGTGCGCGTCTCATCCACCATCCAGCGCGCGTGGTCGCGCTGCTCCAGCGCCCGCGTGCGCGCGACGTCTTCGGCGTCCCGCTGGTTCTGCAGGCCTTCCACCGCCAGCCCCTGTTCGGCCAGCCGGCCGGACAGCTCCCGCAGCTCCGTCTCGCGGTGGAGCAGGCCCCCCGCGCCCGGGGAACCCGCGCTTTGCGCGGGTCCGGCGCCGGCACGCACCCGGCCACGCTCCCACACCTCGCCGTCCATGCTCACGAAGCGCAGCCCCCCCGACGACTCGTGCGCCAGCTGTCGCGCCAGATCGCGGGACTCGACCACGATGACCGAGCCGAGCAGCCGCTCGGCGAGGCCACGGAAGCGCGCATCGCAGCGCACCAGGTCCGAGGCGCGGCCCACCACGCCCGTCACCGTGGGAACGTCGAGCGGCGCGCTCGTCTGAAGCGCCGACAGGTCCACCAGCGTGGCCCGACCGCCATCGGGGCGGCGCAGGCGGTCGAGCGACGGCTCGATCGCGGCGCGATCCTCGACCAGCACGAACGACGCCGCCTCGCCGAGCGAGGCCTCGAGCGCGTCCAGGTACGCGGGCGGCACTTCCAGCACGTCGGCCACAACCCCCACCAGGCCCGGCAGTGACTCGCGCTCGGCGAGCAGCGCCTTGCCGCCTTCGGACACGCCTTCGAAGTTGGCCTTCAACTCGAGCAGCGTGCGCAGGCGCGAGTCTGCCGCGGCCGCGTCCTGGCGCAGGCGCGACAGCGCCGCGTCGGCGTCGTGGATGCGCGCCTCGACGGCACGGATGGCGTCCTCGCTGGCGCCCAGTTCGCCACGCGCGCCGGTGAGCGACTCCTCCAGCTCGCGGCGGCGGTCCTCGCCCTCGACCTTGGCGCGCTCCATTTCGGCCGCGCGCTCCAGCAACTCCGTGCGGCGCGTCTCGGCCGCCGCGCGTCGTTCGCCGAGCGAGCTCTGGCGTTCGCGGATGCGCTCGCACGTGCCCTTCTTGTCGGCCTCGACCGAGAACAGGTCGAGCGACAGCTGCTTGTGTTCGGCGGCACGGGAGCGGCTCGCGCGCAGCTCCTGCTCGAGTTGTCCGAGCGCGGTCTCGGCCAGTTCGGATTCGGCGTGCGCCGACTCGCGCTGCTCGCGCGTGGAGCGCAGTGTGAGTTGCACCTCCTGCTCGCGGGCCTGCGTCTCGGCGAGGCGTTCGCGCATGCGCTGGGCCTCCTGCTCGGCCTCCTCGGCGCGACGCAATAGCCCCGAGGCGCGCTCGCCGAGCAGCACCACCTGGTGCTCGGCCGCCACGCGCGCTTCCTCGCGATCCTTGAGCCCGCCCTGCGCTGTGAGCAGCTCGCGCTCCAGTTCGAGTAGCGAGAGCTTGCGGTCGGTGAGCGTGGCCTCGGCCTTGACGAGCTCGGCGGTGATGCCCTCGCGACGCGTCGCCTCTTCCTGCCACTCCTCCTTGGCACTCGCCTCGCGGAGCCTCAGCGCGTTGATGCTGCCGGCAGTGAGCGCCAGGTCCAGGTCGCGCACTTCGTCGCGCAGGCGCTGGTAGCGGCGGGCCTTGCCCACCTGGCGCGCCAGCGAGCGCAGCTCGCGCTCGATCTCGAACACGATGTCGTTCAACCGGGTGAGGTCGCCTTCGGTGGCGTCCAGTTTGTTGAGCGCTTCCTTCTTCCGCTGCTTGTACTTGGTGATGCCCGACGCTTCCTCGAACAGGAACCGGCGATGGCCGGTGTTGTCGGACAGGATGTTGTCCACCATCGCGCGCTCGATCACCGAGTAGGCGTGGCTGCCCATACCGGTGTCGAAGAACAGGTCGCGGATGTCGCGCAGGCGGCACGGCGTCTTGTTGAGGAAGTACTCGGACACGCCCGAGCGGAACACGCGTCGCGAGATCGTGACCTCGGAGAACTCGGTAGGCAGGATGCCGCGATCGTTCTTGAACGTGACGTGCACCTCGGCCATGCCGAGCGGCTTGCGCGTGGGGCAGCCGTTGAAGATCACGTCTTCCATGGAGTCGCCACGCAGTTGCTTGGCGGACTGCTCACCGAGCACCCAGCGGATGGCGTCGGAGACGTTGGTCTTGCCGCAGCCGTTCGGTCCGATGACGCCGGTGATGCCGTCGCCGAATTGCAGCTCGGTGCGGTCACTGAACGACTTGAAGCCCTGGATCTCGAGCTTGTAGAGGAACATCCATGCACTCCACGGGCACGCGGGAATGGGCGGGCCGGGGCATGGGATGACCCCGCAACAGGCAGTGCCTGCGCGCAGTCGGTCCGTCCACGGCTGGACCACTCCCGAGCACCGGTCGCGGGAGTCGGCCCGCGGGTCGATGTCCGAGGCGAGACCTCGGGTGTCTGTCCTGGCTGCGTGAGCGCTGTCTCGATGGCAATCCCGACCCCGAGCCGCACGCGCTGCGCGGTCCGCCGGAGGCTTGGGGCCTCCGCGTGTGGCGGCCCGGGCCGCGGGCTCGAGCAACTAGAGGTGGGTCTGCCGCCGAGCAAGGTAGTGGTTCCGGGGGCCTCCGGTCAACGCCGTCCACGGGTCGCCACCGCTCCCTCAGCGGCGTGGCGCGCTCAGCTGCCCGGCTTGAACCGCCCCGCGGGAAGTGCGACGTCGGGGCGCACCGCCTCGAGTCGCAGGCGCGGCGAACGGGTCACCTTGCCGTCCACCACCTGGTCGATCACATGCGGCAGCGTGAGGCCCTCGTGCTCGCGGAATTCGGAATAGCGCAGGACGATCGGGCGCTGTCCCGTGTTCGTGGGAGCGCGGAAGCGGGCCTCGAGCACACGGCCCGAGGCCGTTCCCACCGCGAGCACGGTGGTCGCGCCGTGGACCGACACCTCGACCACGTCCGCCAGTTCGCCCGCGAGCTCTTCTCGAGCGGCCCAGCGCGCCACGAACGCTCGATCGCGGCGTGCGCGCACGAGCAGCAGCGGTTCGCGCCACTTGCGGCGCTCGACGATGCGCCGCACGTCCGCGTCGTGCCGCCATTCGACCGGCCCGTCGAACTGAAACGAGCCACGAGCGTCGGACGCGTGCCCGTGGGTCAGCGTGGGCCACTCCTCGTGCTCACGATAGCGGTCGGGGAACGCCCACTGGGCCAAGCGCCGGGCCGTGCTCACGCTGGAGTCGCGGTTGGTGTAGTCCGCCGAGTGCGCCAGTTCCAGGGTGCGCAGGCGATCGAACGCCGGCCCATAGGCTCGCGCGGCCCGGTCGAGCACGGTGCGGGCCGCGGCGGCCTCGCGCGGCGTGGGCGCCGCCGGGGCGTCGGCGTGATCCAGAAACGCTTTGGGATCAGCGCGGAAACGGTCGCGACAGATGTCCGACGCGAACAGATAGAGCCGCCCCTCGTGAACGTGCCAGCGCGTGGGCGAGCCCTGACCGCCGAGCACGCGAATCTTCGCGCACGCGCCGCCGTATTGAACGCCCCAACGGAGCGGGTCGGCGAGGAACGTGCGACGGTGCTCGGGCGAGCTGAATCGGTAGATGTACCTGCCCGAGACGACTGAGGCCGCGGAAACACCCGGCTCCTCGCGACCTTCGGAGAGCGCCACCGGGTCCAGTCCGCCGAGCACCAGCCCGGGCTGGCCGGGTGCCGCTGCGGCGCGCGGTGAGGCTCCTGCGAGGAGTGCGGCGAGTGCGAGGCCCAACGTGGCGATGCGTGTCACGATGCTCATGCGTCGCCGATCCGTCCTCATCCGACCCTTCACGAAGTTCAGTCGCCCTGCCAGGCGGCGGACAACGTGCGCACGGCCAGTCCCACCTCGACGTCGGCCAGCGTGCGCGGGTCGAGCCGGAACTTCCCTGCGCGGATGATGCCGATCACCGGCGGTTGGGCGGCGCGCGCGCGCTGCTCCAGTTCGGCCGCGGCGAGCGTCGGGTGCGAGAGCGCCACGACCGGGCCGGGCAACTGCTGAAGCGGCAGCGAGCCGCCACCCACTTCGCCTGCGCCAGCCACTATGTCGGCGACCACTCCGGGATTCCGCGCAACGAGGTCGCGCGCCAGTCGCTCGGCGCGGGCCGAGAGCTCGGCCGCACTCGCTCCCAGCATGGCGAGCGTGGGGATCGTGGCGCGCGCGCGTTCGGGATCGGAATAGAGCGGCAGTGTGGCTTCGAGGGCGGCGAGCGCCAGCTTGTCGGCGCGGAGGGCGCGTGCGAGCGGGTGCTTTCTCGCCTTCGCCACGAGTGCCTTCTGCCCCAGCACCAGCCCGGCCTGCGCGCCGCCCAGCAACTTGTCGCCCGAGCAGGTCACCACGCTGGCTCCCGCGGCGAGGCTCTCACCCACCGTCGGCTCGTGCTCCAGGCCGAATGCCGCGAGGTCCACGAGCGCGCCGCTGCCCAAGTCCTCGAACAGCGGGATGCGATGCTTGTCCGCCAGCCGCGCCAGCTCCGCCAGGTCCGGCTGCCGGACGAAGCCCTGCATGCGGAAGTTGCTCCGGTGCACGCGCAGGATGGCGCCTACGTCCTTGCCATGCTTGGCGAGCGCCTGTTCGTAGTCGCGAGTGTGGGTGCGGTTGGTCGCACCCACCTCCACCAGCGTGGCGCCGCTCATCTCCATGATCTCCGGCACGCGGAACGAGCCGCCGATCTCTACCAGCTCGCCGCGCGAAACCAGCACCTTGCGGCCAGCGGCGAGTGCCGCGAGCACCAGCAGGATGGCGGCGGCGCCGTTGTTCACCACGCACGCGGCCTCGGCGCCGGTCAACCGCGTGAGCCAACGCTCGCAGCCGAGCCCCCGGTCGCCGCGTTTCCCGAGTGCCAAGTCATACTCGAGCGAGCTGTAACCTGCGGCGATCTCAGCCAAAGCTTCGCGGGCCGCGGGCGCCAGCGGCGCCCGACCTAAATTGGTATGCAGCACGATGCCGGTGGCGTTCAGCACGCGGCGGAGCGTGGGCAGCGCCTCGAGTCGCGCCCGGGCGGCGGTGTGCGCGGCGAGCGTGGCGGCGTCGGGGGCGCTGCCGTTGCGGGTGCGCCGCAGCTGGCCGCGCGCTTCGGCCAGCGTGGCGCGCACGGCGTCTACGACCACGACGCGTGGCAAGTCTCGGCACGCGACGACCAGCTCATCGCGGCCGAGAAGCTTTTCGACCGACGGCAGCGTGCGAAGCGCGGACACGGACATGCGAGAACGCTAGCAGAGCGGGGCGAGGCGCGCGACGGGGCGCACCCCTTGGAGGTCGCGGGGCTTGAGCCCCGTTTGCTTCGCGATACGGGCCAGCATCACGGGTCCAACCTCCTCGTTCGGGTGAAAAGCGAAGACGAAGCTCGGCCAGCCGGGGCGAGGGAGGACACCGGAGGGCGTGGCAAGCCGTGAAATCGGTCGCGGCAGGCTGGGGCTGCCTTCGGCTGCATGCGCCGGGTGTCAGTTCTCTCGACGAGGGACCGCTGCACATCGCTCTGGAGCGTCAGGCTCGGCGCCGCGTCCGGTGCGGGCCGAGCTTCGGGCTCTCGAGGATGTCGAACTCGTCGGCGATGACCACGGGTTTCCGGCTGCTCGCGGAGGCGTGGTGACGATGAACGAGCTGCTGCGGCTTCAACGCTTCCGGCATCGTCAGACGCCCGATCCCTGGGTCCAGATCCGTCGCTCCCAGAGGAAGCGGCGAGGTCTCAGATCATCCGCTCAGAGTCGCTCAAGGTCGCCGCGTCGCCAGCGCGGTCACCGCCACGGTCATCACCGCGCAGACTGCCGGATACCAGCTGGACCCATCCTGGCCAGCAGGGCTGCGCGGCTGGCGGTGGTGGGGAGGACGCCGGAGTCCGTCGGCTGAGTCGTGGCCGGGGTCCAGGTGAAGCCGCCATCGGTGGAGCGGAACACGCCGGCACTCTCGGTCCCAGCCACCAGGGTCGCGCCGCGGGCGGCGAGGGAGTAGATCGTCAGGTTCGTCGGCTGCGTCGTAGCCGCCGTCCAGGCGAGGCCGCCATCGGTGGAGCGGAATACGCCACCGCTGGTCCCGGCGAGCAGGGTCGAGCCACTGGCGACGAGGGACCAGATCCGCAGCTCTCCCGGCTGAGTCGTGGCCGCGGTCCAGGTGAGGCCGCCATCGGTGGAGCGGAACACGCCGCCGCCAAGAGTCCCAGCGAGCAGGGTCGTACCGCTGGCGGCGAGGGAACGGACACTCAGGTTCGTCGGCTGCGTCGTCGCCGCGGTCCAGGTGAGGCCGCCATCGGTGGAGCGGAACACGCCGGCGCCAAAGGTCCCGGCGAGCAGGGTCGTGCCGCTGGTGGTGAGGGAGAAGATGACTTGAACCGTCGGCTGCGTCGTGGACGCCGTCCAGGTGAGGCCGCCATCGGTGGAGCGGAACACGCCGGCGCCGTTGGTCCCGGCGACCAGGGTCGTGCCGATGGCGATGAGGGAGAGGATGCCCTGGTTCTTCGGCTGTGTTGTGGCCGCCGTCCAGGTGAGTCCGCCGTCGGTGGAGCGGAACACGCCCGCGCCAAAGGTCCCGGCCAGCAGGGTCTTGTCGCTGGCGGTGAGTGAAAGGACGTTCAGATTCGTCGGCTGCGTCGTGGCTGCCGTCCAAGTCAGACCGTCATCGATGGAGCGGAACACGCCGGCACCATTGGTGCCCGCCAGCAGGGTATCGCCGCTGGTGGTGAGGGAACGGATCTCGAGGCTCGCCGGAGTGCTCCTTGGGCTCGTCACCGAACTACAGCTCATCAGCCCGGCGAGCAACAGCGGGATCAGTGGAAGCGCGAGTCGCTTCACGGGGAGCTCCTTCCAGTTCGAGATCGGCACAACCTGTCCATCGCGAGTGGACAGCGCTGCGCGTGGGCGATACGTGCGAGAGATTGCCGGCGGGACGGTGTACGCGACGAGGGTGAGTTCTGGATCGCACACGCGCGGGACCTGCGTAAGGATAAGAATATAGGAATTCTCTTTCCCGCTCCCGCTAAGCGTAAGCCCCTCCCGACCTCGCGGCAATGGCCTGCTCCCCCGTTCACCCGCCGCATCGCCGCCGAAGCCCCCGTATCGCCCGCCCACGCACCGAGGACCCCTCGAGACCCGCTGCCCGGTGCCGCGGACGCCATCACAACACAGCCTCTCGGCCTAACCGCGCACACCCCTCCCACCGGCGGCCCCCGTGGCTTGCCTGCTCCGCTCGATCGCCTGCGCTCCGCGGCGGCCCGGCTCTACCCCGCCGCCCCCGCCCACGGTCCGGTGCGCGCATCGACGCCGCGCCGTTCAGGGTGCGCGAGGATGCGCGAGATGGCCGCTGCCGGCGCGAAGCGCCTCGTCCTGGCGAAAGTCTAGGGCGACTTCAGCAGCGCCTCGACTTCTCTCGACAGCAAGGGAACCTTGGATTCGACCACGTCCCAAACGAGTCGGTCGTCCACCTCGGCGTCGTGCGTGCGGATCGCCACGAAACTGCCGTCACGCCGGAACGCGCCGTCGGTGACGACGAGGTGAATGTGAGGATGCCAATGGGCGAGCGAACCGAAGCTCCTCGCGAGGCTCACCACGCCCGGCACCGCGTCCTACTCGCCCAAGGCGGCGCGGCGTGTAGAGCGGCGCGTCGCAGGGCAGTGATGCGGGAGCCGACGACGCGGCCGAGCGAGCGTCGAGCGCATCACGACGGGTGCCGCAGCCTCCCCCGTCGCATGTTCCACGCGGCGGGAGACTCCCGTCTGATGCCGACGATACCGTTGAGCGACCTACTGGGAGATGCGAATTCGCAGGTCCTCCGTCGGCTCGACCGACGTGGCGCGGTAGGTCCCGAGTCTGAGCCTGTAGTTGCTCCGAACGATCTTGACGCCGGGCTCCGCGGTGACATCCACCTGCAGGAATTCGATCGGTCCTGCCCACTGGGCCCCGGTCCGAAGGACATAGATGAACTCTCTTCCGCCGCCGGATGGTCCGAGGCGTCGATACGGTTGCTCATAGCTCACTTGGATCTCGGGGGTCATATACGCGGGCTGACGCCCCCACAGGAACATCTCATGCTGCAGCGCAATCCAACGGCTGATTCCCAGGCTCGAGAAGGAGACGGCCCGCGACGTCATCTCTGGAAGGCCCCATCGGCCGCTGCAGTCCAGCGCTCCTTTCTGTGCCGCCTCCTCAGGTGAACTGGCCGACAACTGGTTCACCGTGGCTTCGAAGTCCACCGGGTCCGGGGCGCGGTCCGGAATCGGCCATGCAAATCCCATCGGGCCTGTGGCTCCGCTCGGGAGCTGCCGTGTGATGAGGAACCGGAAGCAGGAACGCACCATGGCCCGGTCTCGCCCGAGCCTGATGGAGATGTGGTTCGCCAGGAGCTTGATCTGCTTCGGATCCGAGAGATCCCCGACCGCGACCTCCTTCGGAATTGGACCCAGGTCCGCCCGAGTGGGCGCGGGCCCCAAGCACAGACAGGCGGCGACGGCCACTTGGATCATGCGACTTCGCATACAGACCTTCCTCTCATCTTAAGCGCGGGACTCACTTCGCCATGGCACCATGGCCTTCCGCATATGGCCCGCACTTCGAACCCCGTACGTGCCGCCGACTCAGTGATAGACAGCGCCGATGCGCGCAGTCGCGATACGCTGTCTCACTGCGTCGGGACCTCCGAAGAAGTCGATCCCGAAGCTGACGACAGCGCCGACCCGCGACTGACGCCGGAGCTCCGCACCCGTTTCGAGGAGCACGTTCACGCCGGAAGCGCGGTAGTCGTACAGGACCGTCGGGGAAAAGGCCGTGGCGGCGGTCACCGCGGGGAGTGCGATCCGCCCGTACCCGATCCCCATCTCGAAGTACGGCCAAGAGTTCGGAAGGTCCTTGTGGAAGCGCAGTCCGACGAGCGTGGCGAACGAGTTGGCCTTGCTTCCGCGGACGTTGGTGTACTCGTTGTGCTTGTTCACGTTGCGGGCGAACTTCTATGGTTGGAACTCGTAGGATCCGTAGTGCACGGAGACCATCAGCATCCTCGAGTTCGCGAGGGCGAACCCGGCGCCCCCCGAGAGTGCGAGGCTCCTGCGCCAGGATTGGCTCAGGACCGAGACGGGTGATCCGAACCCGACTCCAGCCCCGCCGAAGTCGAGTGGAGAGCCCGATCCGGCATCCACGACCAGCTCGATCGCCGGCCGGCGGACACTTCCGGGGTCGCCGGTCAGGCTCTCGGCGGCCGCCCACGAAGCGGCCGTGCTCGAGCCATTGAGCACCATGAGCACGATGAGCACGATGAGCACCAAGGCGCGAGCGAAACGCATCATATTGGCATCCCCTCCTCGGTAAGGATAGGAATTCCCTTTCGCCCGCCCGCGGGCGTAGGCCGCTGCCGGCCACCCGGAAACGGCCTATTCTTCGACCCTCCGGAACTCGACGACCTCGTCGGCGAACGCCCCGGGCATTCTACTGAAGTGGGCGACATGCCTCCGCAGTGCTGCCGTCGACCCGCCCAGGACCAACATGCTGTCCTTGTCGGTGTGAGGGAACGGTAACATGGTCAGAAACGACCGCATCGAGTTGTTGCTCGCCATCCCCAGCCTGAGCGTGGGAGTCGTTTGATAGACTCGCATCACCCAATGACTCGTGTGCCCGATGAAGTCGTCCTCGGGCAGTTTCAGGTCGAGATATATCGAACCGGAAATGCGTGTGAGATGCATCTCGTGTGGTGCGTCCTCGTCCGAAGTCCACCGGTAGTAGTTGGCACGCGGACCGGCCTTCTCGATGAGCAACGTGGTCGTATCGTCCTCCGTCTCGGCGACCCACGTTCCCGGCAAATTCGGGTCGAAGACGTCGTCCACACCGAAAACGGGCCGAAGGCTCAGGAAAGGTCCGTACGCTTGGAAAGCGGCTCTCAACTCGTTGATGGCCGTTCCTATCTGATCCTTCATCATTCTTACAGTTAGCCTCGCTATTTCACGGACAACTCGATACATGCTCGAATCCGGATCGGTCGCCGCGGTTTCTTCGGAGGCGGGCGTTGACGGATGCCGGGCCAGCGCCGAGTCGAAGCTGGCGGAATCGGCGCCATGTGAGATGACGCCACCACGAGACTCCCGAAAGCCATCGGCCGCTATGGCGATGACCACGACCGCCAGCGTGCAGAGGACGAGGATTCCCCGCTTGCGTCGCCGCATCCAAGCGGCGTTGTGCCGGTCGTCCGCGCGATCGCTCATCCTGCCCTCCATCGGCGCCCATGATCCAAGGGAGTCCGCCTGGGCTCACGCCGCCGCGCCGGCAGCCTCGGGGCGAACCGATCTCTCATCCTCCTTGGTTGCACCAGCTGATCCAAGGATAGATGAGATGAAGCGGCTGACCCCCGCTGGAACGTGGTACCCCTCGCGGAGTCCACAGGGTGTCTCACGCGGTCTTCGCCGCACGCTGGGAGGTCAGCCATGGAGTACATTGGCATCGACGTGCACCAGAACGA
>CAYQNV010000050.1:0-9715 GCA_964418975.1 uncultured bacterium
GTGACGGCAGCAGGAGCAGAGCGGGCAGTAGGACCACCGACGTGAGCCGCGTTCCCACGGCGAGGCCGAGCCAGAGCCCTGCCCACGCGTCGCGGCCCGCGAGCCGCGCATGGCAGGCGGCCAGGACGAACGCCACCGCCAGCAAGTAGTCCATGGCCGACACACTCGCCACGCTCGCCGAGGGGAGCCCGGCGAGGGCCAGTGCGCCGAGCCACACATGACGCGCGCCGAGCCGGCGCAGCAATCGCGCGAACAGCCACACCACCACCGCGCCCGCCGCGGCGCTCAGCGCGTTCATCGCCACCGGGCCGCCACCGAGTCGAGCGATCCAGGAGCACAGCCATTCCTGCACCGGGTACCCGGGAAAGCGCGAGGTCGTGTAGCGGCCCGTCGCCGCCAGTTCGCGCGCGGCGTTCACCAGGAACCAGGCGTCGTTGTCGTTGCCCGCGCCGGGGCCAAGGAACGGCATCCGCGACAGGAACACCACGATCGCCAGGCACAGGTCGGACGCATGCGAGCGGAGGGAGGGGTGCATGAGCCGCGCAGTCTACAACGCGCTCGCGGCTCGCGGTTCACGATCGTTCGCGGCTATGATGGCGATGGAACGCATCGCCCGGACCTGCCGCACGAGACTCGACACTCTCCCCGAGGGGTGACCCTTGCGCGCCTCCCAGAACCTCGGCCTCGACTCCGCGAACCTGACCGCGCGTTCGCTCTCGCGACTCTCGCAGGGCCTGATCGGTTCCGAGGTGCTGCGCATCGCCGGCGAGGTGCGCGCCGCCATCGTCTCGGGTCGCGACATCTGCAATCTCACGGTGGGGGACTTCGACCCGCGCGAGTTCCCCTTGCCCGACAAGCTGCGCGACGGCATCAAGGCCGCGCTCGACGCCGGCCACTCGAACTACCCGCCCGCCATCGGCATGCCAGAACTGCGGAAGGCCGTGGTGGACTTCTACCGGCGCGAGGTGTCACTCGACTACCCGCTCGAGTCGGTGCTGGTGGCCGGCGGCGCACGCCCGCTCATCTATGCCACCTATCGCACGCTGGTGGACCCGGGGGACCGCGTGGTGTTCCCGGTGCCGTCGTGGAACAACAACCACTACATCTACATGGTCGGCGCGACGGCGGTGCCGCTCGCGGTCAAGCGCGAGCATCGGTTCCACCCCACGCCCGAACAGATCGCGGCCGTGCTGCCGGACGCTCGACTGCTGGCGCTGAGTTCGCCATTGAACCCCACCGGCACGAACATGGAGCCGGACGCGCTCGCCGCCATCTGCCGCATGGTCGTGGACGAGAACCTGCGACGAGAACCAACCGGCCAGCGGCCGGTGTATCTGATGTTCGACCAGGTCTACTGGGCCACCACGTTCGACACCGGCCCCCCGCTCTCGCCGCCGGCGCTGGTGCCGGAGGTGGCGCCTTACACCGTGCTGATCGACGCCATCTCCAAGTCGCTCGCGGCGACCGGGCTGCGCGTGGGCTGGTCGCTGGCGCACCCCGCGGTCACGGCGCGCATGTCCGACCTGTTGGGTCACGTGGGAGCGTGGGCACCCCGGCCCGAGCAGGTGGCGACGGCCGCGTTCCTGGCGGACGAGACTGCGTTCGGCGAGTTCCGCGCACAGATGGCGGAGCGCCTGGGTGTGCGCCTGCGCGCGCTTCACGCCGGGTTCGAGCGCATGCGTCGCGCCGGGTTGCCGGTCGAGGCGGTGACGCCGGAGGGCACGCTCTATCTGTCGGTGCGCTTCCCACTCGGCGGCACGGTGCTGGGCCGACCGCTCGCGACGAACGAGGACATGCGCCGGCTGCTGCTCGACGAAGCGGGTGTAGCGGTGGTGCCGTTCCAGGCGTTCGGCGTGCCCGACGAGGACGGTTGGTTCCGCCTGTCGGTGGGTGCGGTGTCGCTGGCGGCGATCGAGCAGGGGCTCGCGAGAATCGAGCGCGTGCTGGCCGCGGCGGGCGAGGGCGGGTCGTCGGAACGCTGAGTCTCGGAGCCCGGCGAGGTTCCGCCTGCGCGGCTACCTGGTCGAGCCAGTTGCGGGCGTCTCGCTGCGACACATGGAGCCGCGCCGGCGGTGAGAGTGCCCGGGGCTCGTCGGTCGCCTCACTTCACCAGCGCACCCCCAGCCCCATCGTGATGACCGCATGACTGAGAGGGATGCTGCGCCCAGGCAGCGTCAGGGTACTCGAGGAATCGCCGGGGAACGATGCTGGGAGGACACCGCGCCGCACCGTTCCCAGCCCCCGATATTGGACGCCGACATCGAGAAAGACCCGCGAGTCGGGTGGGATGCTCGCACCCGCCCCCATCACGAATCCGAACTTCGTCTCGCGAGTGGTCTCTCCGGTGCCGGGGCCGGGCCTGTCCCGCATCTCGACGAAATGGAGCGCCGGCCCGGCTTCGGCACGTAGCGGTGCGCCACCCAGGCAGATCCGGGCGCTCACCGTCGTGACCTCCACGGCGGTCTCCAGAAAGAGGTCGCGAGACGTGTCCAGATAGGACGGGTTCGGAGCGGTGTGATGACCCAGTGTGCGGGCCAGCGCCTCATGCTCCCATGCCAGGGCCACGGCGTGTCGAGGAGCGAAGCGGTAGGAAAGACTGATCCCGAGCGAGCCGGCATCGCCCGTGGCGCTCATGGGGAAGCGTTGGTAGGAGTAGGGGCGAAAGTCGAGATCGTCCCCGAGGTCTGCGCCTTCCATCCACCGCTCGGCCCACCGCTCCAGGCTCCCGCGCTTCACGAGCAGGAGACCCGCGCGCAGTTCGAAGCGCCGGTGGACAGGTGACTCCACGCGCTCCACGGAAGACGCCGAGACCTGCCCGGGAACGCTGATGGCGGCGATGGCCATGACCGCGAGCCACGCCCTGCCGAAAGATCGCGGGCCACCGAGGTCTGGGCATGGGTAGCTCCGGCAACGCGCAGGCACGGCTCACCCGCCCTCGCCCGCGAGATCCCGGTAGAGCCAGGCCCGCGCGAAGGCCCAGTCGCGCTTCACGGTCCGGTCCGCGATGCCGAGTGCTTCCGCTGTCTCCTCGATGCTGAGGCCGGCGTAGAAGCGAAGGCGCACGACCTGCGCCGCGCGGGCATCCTGCGCCTCCAATCGCTGAATAGACTCGTCCAACGCCACGATCTCGTCGGCATCCATCTCGGCCGCGAGGTCGGCGATGCCGGTGAGGGTGAGGCGCTGCGGCGGCCTGCCTTGAGCATCGCCTCCCCGCTTCACTCGCCCGCGCGCGCGGGCATGCTCGATGAGGATGCGGCGCATGGCTTCGGCGGCGGCGGCGAAGAAGTGGCCGCGGCCCTGCCAGTCGGCACCCGCGTCACGCATCAAGCGCAGGCAGGCCTCGTGCACCAGGTCAGAGGCTTGCAGCGTGTGGTCCTTCCGCTCGCCACGCATGCGCGCGCGCGCGATCGCGCAGAGCTCCTCGTAGACCAGTGGCAGCAGCCGCCCGTAAGCGGCTGGATCGCCCTCGGCGACAGCACGCAGCTCGCGTGAGATGGCGGTGGGGTCCATGGGATATTCCCTAGTGAAGGACGATCTCCAGCACGCGGATCTCGGACCCGAAAGCCCCCCTGGATCGTCGAAAAGTGACGTACTGACGGCGACCACCGTCGCGTGCCAGGTGAGCGTGCGCGATGGCCCCGCCGCTCCACTGCCTTCGCTCGTCGGGCTGGAGGCCGGTGCCGATGGCGTGGGGGCGGGACCACGGACCTTCCGGGCGAGGCGCGGTCCGCAGTTCCATCTCGCCGCTCAGCCCCTGGCTCGTGATCGCGAGGTAGCGTCGCAGGTGTTGATTCCAGTGAACGGACACCTCCGTACCACCCTGCATGATCTCGGTCGCACGCCGCCAGTCGGCGACCCAGCGACCGTTCTCGGAATGGAAGCGCCAGGCTTCGCGCTCCAGCGCCCGAGCGAGCGGCGCGCGAGCCACGAGGATGGACTTGGTCAGAAAGCTCGGACGTGAGGCGTAGAGATAGAGCATGTCCTCCCGGACCACGGCCCCGGCCGAGAACTGGGGCTCGCCACCCTGGAAGAGCAGCGTGGGTTCGGGGGTGCCGGGACGCAGCGCAGGACGCACTGCAGCCGCGGTCGGATCCGTCCACAGCGCGATAGAGCTGCCAATCTCCCGCTGCGGGGAGAACACGTTCCGCGCCTGATTGCCGCGTGTGTAGAGGATCAAGGCGCGGCCGCGGGCGGGATCCTCGATCAGCGATCCCGGCTGGAGCAGGATCGCG
Source organism: uncultured bacterium (assembly GCA_964418975.1). GTDB lineage: Bacteria > Eisenbacteria > RBG-16-71-46 > RBG-16-71-46 > RBG-16-71-46 > JAIOPA01. The sequence goes on from CAYQNV010000050.1 coordinate 4,233, forward strand.
TCCGTGGTGTCGGTTTCGAGTTGCGCGCGCTCCGCCGGCGTGTAGGGAATCAGTTGCCGTGGCGCGCCGAGGGCGTCGGTCAGCTGCTGCAGCGCGATCCCGTCGCGCGCATCGTGATCCCTGGACCAACACCAGGTATTCGGAATCCAAACGGGGGCGCTGGAGTTGGAACGTACGATCGTGCGTCCGAACAACCACACCGCCCGCCCCTGGAATTCGCCGCTGTTGCACCGCTCCTGGTCTTCGATGCCCGACCACCTCGGCAGGACTCCCACCTCGCGGATCGCGTCCACGAACCGCTGCTCGGCATAGCGCTCAGCCAGTTCTGGCTTGCTCCAGCGTCGGTAGAGATTCACGAGTTGCTCGAGCGACTCGCGGGAGTTCAAGCGCTTCCAGGCGGTCACCAGCAGGGACTCCGCCGCCGTGTATTCGCCCAGTTCCACCAGACTGGCACCCAGCGCGCCCCGCGCGCTCGCCAGCTGCGGCGGATCGGGCCAGTGCGAGGCCTCGCGCACCCGGACGATCGCCTCTTCGAGCAATGTCCTGGCATCGGCGGCGTGCCCCGCTGCGAGGACGCGTCGTCCTTCGGCCTCCAGTTCCGCCGCCAGCCGCCTTCGAGCCTCGACGAAACTTGAATCGGATGGAGCGAGGTCGCCGCGCAGCGCGACCGACCTACGATACAGGGGTAGCAGTCGATCCGGGCGATGATGCGTGGCGTACTCGACCAAGGCGTCCACGACTTGCAGTTCGCGAGGTTCACGAATCGCTTCAAGCCGCAGCACGCGATCCATCGCCTCGGACTCGAGCTCGCGGAGAAGCGAATCCAGCTCGGGCGGGAAGAAGAAGTCGCCCAACTTCAGCGCACCGAGCATGCAGACAACGTCCGCGAGGTAATGGGCGAGCACCCGAGGCGGATCGCGACGGGCGGCGCGTCTGAGTGCGATCGCCTCTCGCGCAATCGCGACGTAGGTCTGTTCATCGCCACGCACGATTGCTCGTAAGGCGTCAGCCTCGAGCACGCTCCGCGCGGCCTCGCTCCGGGCGATGGCCTCGGCCTTCCGTGCGCGGACCAGACCGATGAGCGCCAGGCTGCCGCCGGCGACCAGCGCCGTGAGCAGAACGGTCGCGACAGCCGCGGCGACCCGATGGCGCCGCAGGAAGCGGCTCGCCCGGTAGGTGAGCTGTGGCGCTCTCGCAGACACTGGCTCGGATCGCAGGAATCGTGAGACGTCCTCGGCCAGCGCGCCTGCCGAGTCATATCGCCGCCGCCGGTCCTTGGCGATGGCTTTCATCACGATCTTGTCCGGGTCGCCGCGCAGAAGGCGTACCAGGTGCCTGGCCGGTACGGCGCGGTGGCCGGAGACCTCTTCGGCGGTGGCGCCAAGACTCATGACGCGCGTGGAGGGCATGGGCGGCTCCTCCTCCTGCAGCACCCGCTGAATCTCTTTCAGCGCCAGCGAGCGCAGTCGGCGGGACTCGAACAGGTTCTGGCCGGTCAACAACTCGTAGAGCAGTGCCCCCAGCGAATAGATGTCGGTGCGGGTGTCGATGTCGAGGCCGCTCATCTCGCATTGCTCGGGGCTCATGTACTCCGGCGTGCCAATGAACTGCCCGAACTCGGTGAACAGGGTCCTTTCAGTAAGTTTCTGGTGGATGGCCCTCGCAACGCCGAAATCGATCACCTTGGGCACGGGTTGGCCGTCGTGGAGCGTGACGAGCACGTTCGAGGGTTTGAGATCCCGGTGGATGACCCCCTTCTGGTGCGCGTGGGCCACCGCATGGCAGACGGGAATGAACAGTTTCAGTCGCTCGGGAACCGGGAGCTGCTCTCGGTCGCAGTACTCGGTGATCGGAATCCCGTGGACCAGCTCCATGACGAAGAAAGGCCGGCCTTCGTCTGTCGCACCGGCGTCGAGGATGCGCGCGATGTTGACATGGTCCATGAGCGCCAGGGCCTGACGCTCCGCGTCGAACCGCGCGATCACCTGTTTGGTGTCCATACCCAGCTTGATGACCTTGAGGGCCACCCGACGAACGATCGGATGCTGCTGCTCCGCCATGTAGACGACGCCGAAGCCACCCTCGCCGATCTGCTGCAGGATCTTGTAAGGGCCGATGATCGAACCGGGGCCAAGCCCCCACGCCCCGCGTCGCGCTTCGTCGGGCGAGGCGATCGTCTGGCCAGTGGGCGCCGCCAGGAATCCGCCTGCCGCGTCGTGCGACGCGAGCAGTTCCTCGACTCGTCGCCGGAGTTCCGGCTCCGCTGCGCACTCGCGATCGAGCAGGAGACCACGTTCGGCGGCGTCGAGTCCGGCGACCTGGTCGAACAGATCCTTGAGCCTCGTCCAGTCGCTCGCAGAGGTCATTGGGTCGCTCCCCGGTTACAAAGCGCTCGAGTCACTACGGGGCGGAGGTGCCCGCTTCTACTCGTGCGCTGGAATCGCGGGCGGCGGGCCAATGTCGGGAGCGGGGTGCCCGGATGTGCTGGATGCTCCTTGCTGCGAACGGCCCGTGTGCTATCGACTCACGCCCCAGTGAGGTTCGCCGTCGAACCAGGGGTCGTTCGTGAGTCGGCGGACCATCGAGCCATCGGCATTCATGATGTAGATGTCGTTGCCTCCGTTACTGTCCTGCAAAGTCTCGAAGGCGATCCTGCTGCCATCCGGGGACCAAGAGGGGCTGGCGGCCTGGATTGTGAGTTGTGTGGCACCGGAGCCATCGGCGTTCATCACATAGATGGCGCTGCCGGAGCCGTCTCCCCCTGTAAACGCGAGCTTCCTGCCATCCGGCGACCACGCGGGGGTGGAGCCATAAAGGATGCCGGTTGGGAGCCGGGTGGGACTGGAACCATCGACGTTCATGACATAAATGCTTGGCTCCCCTTCCCGATTGCTCATGAACGCGATCTTCCTCCCGTTGGGTGACCACGAGGGTGAAGTGTCCAGCGCGGGACTGTTGGTGAGCCGAGTGGGGCTGGAGCCATCGGCGTTCTTGACGTAGATCTCCACGTTCCCGTCTCGGTGGCTGGTGAATGCGATCCTGCTCCCGTTGGGCGACCACGAGGGATTGAAGTCGCCCTGGACGTTGTCGGTGAGCCGAACAGGGTTGGCGCCATCGGCGTTCATGACGTAGATCTCTACGTTCCCGTCTCGGGTGCTGCTGAACGCGATCTTGCTCCCGTTGGGCGACCACGAGGGAGAACGGTCAGATACGGCGTTGTCGGTGAGCCGAACAGGGTTGGAGCCGTCGGGGTTCATGACGTAGATATCGGAGTGGATGTGATCACCGTCGCGATTGCTGGCGAAGACGATTCGCCCGGGGCCCGAGGGAACCGACGGGGCAGTCGTCCGTTTGGTGCATCCGGATGCCACGACGAGCAACAGCAGAACCATGACTGTCGGTGAGACGCGACCATGGTGCGCGCCCGACATCCGCCTCCCGGAAAACGCAGGCATTTGTCCTGTATCCAGGGAGCGTACCGACCGATCGACGGTTCCCGCCATGCGGGACATTCTAGCGGGGCTTCGCATTCGGCTCCTTTCCCGAATCCGGCGGCGCGCTCGCGCGATCACCGCCGTTCGAGTGCCGTCAGCAACCCGGTGGTGAGCCACGGCAAGTAGGTGATCAACAGCACGCCGAACGCAAGGATGATCAGCATCGGCAGCGAGGCGCGTGTCACGACAAGCAAGGGCTGTCCGAACCGATAGGAGGAGAGGAAGAGGTTAAGCCCCACCGGAGGCGTCAGGTATCCCAGCTCCAGGTTGGCGACGAAGATGATGCCCAGGTGCACCGGGTGGATGCCGAAGGTGGCCGCGATCGGGATGATGAGCGGCACGACCACCACCGTCGCCGAGAAGATGTCCATCAGGCAGCCGACCACAAGCAGGAACAGGTTGAGCGCGAGCAGGAACGCCCACGGCGAATGGACGTGCGCCTGCGTCCAGGCGACCAGCCGTGCGGGCACCTCTGCACCCACCATGTAGCTGCTGAGCCCATACGCGACGCACAGGATCACGAGCACGCCGCCCACCAAAACCACGGTCTCCGCCAGCACGCGCGGCAGGTCGCGGCGCACCGAGAGATCGCGCAGTATGAAGCACTGCACGACGAACGAGTAGAGCACGGCGAGCGCCGAGGCCTCGATGAGCGTCGCGACCCCGCCGAAGATCGCCACCATGATGATGCCCGGCAGCAGCAGCTCCCACTTGCCCTCCCAGAGCGCGGCCACGACCTCGCGCCCGCGGAACCTCGTGCGCGGTGCCTTCGAGCGCATCCCTTCGCGCACGCCCCAGGCGGCGGTGAGCCCCAGCAGCAGCATGCCAGGCAACAGGCCGCCGATGAACAGGTCCTTGATCGCCACTTGCTGTGAGACGACGAAGTAGAGGATCAGCGGCAGCGACGGCGGGAACAGCAGGCCGAGCGAACCGCAGGCGGTGATCAGCCCGAGTGAGAAGTCCTCGCGGTAGGACTCCTGGCGCAGCGCCTGGTAGAGTAGGGCGCCCAGCGCGAGGATGGTCACGCCCGATCCACCGGTGAAGGCGGTGAAGAACGCGCACACCACGGCCACCACGATCGCAGTGCCGCCCGGCAGCCACCCGAACAGCGCACGAAACACCCGCAGCAGGCGTTGCGAGGCGTAGCTCTCCGAGAGCAAGAAGCCGGTGAGCGTGAAGAGCGGGATCGCGGCCAGATAGGGCGAGACCGCGAGCCGGTACGCCGCCACCGGCATGGCGGCGATCGGCATGGCGTCCCTGATGAACAGGAGCACCGCGACGCCACCGAGCAGTGCGAAGATAGGTCCGCCAAGGGCGGTGCCCACCAGCACCAGCGCCACGCCCGGCCACGGGTTTCTCCCTGCGAGGAGTTCGGGAAACTGCGATAACGAAGCGCCGGCGACCAAGCCGAGCACGGCAACAAGTCGCCCCGGCCAGCGTGACGAGGCGCGCCAGCAGATGCGCAGGGCGATGAGCGCAAACGAGATCGGCAGCACCAGTTGCCCGATCCACACCGGAACCCCCGCCGCGATGATCGAACCGAACTCGCGCTCGACCCGCACCGTGTCGATGCTGGCTCGGCAGAGCAGTGCCGCGACCGCCGCCGCCACCGCGGCCGCCACCACCTCGGCCCCGCGCCGCCATCGCCCCTCGGGGATGAGTGCTCCGGTCGCCAGCGCGAGCAAGCGCCCCTCGCGAGCAGCGATCCCGGCGCCCAGGAACCCGACCCATAGCGTCAAGTGCTGGACGAACGGACCCGAGCCGGGAATGCCGCTTCGGAACACTGCCCGCCACAGGATCTCGAGCAACGGCAGCAGCGCCATCACCACCAACGCCGCGCTGGCGATTGCGGACTCGAGACGGCCGAGCGCGGATTTCAGTGCGGAGCTCCGCCCGCGCGCTGCCGATACGCATTGCGCTCGCGCGTCGCCAGCTCGAGGATCTCGGGCGGGATGATGTAGCCGCGCATGCCCGCCGCGAACTGTTCAG
>CAYQNV010000051.1:0-4080 GCA_964418975.1 uncultured bacterium
GCCGGGCCGAGCGGCACGGCGAAGTGTACGTGGTGAGCGGTGAGAAATGCTGGCAGTCCTACGCGCAGCACACCGACTACCTCTGGCTTCTGTGCCGCACCGGCACGCCGGAGAGCCGCGGCAACGGTCTATCGCTGCTGATCGTCGATCTGAAGGCCCCCGGCGTGCGCGTCGGCCCGCTGCCCACGCTCGACGGCGACCAGCTCAACGAGGTGCACCTCGATCAGGTCGAGGTGCCGGTAGAGCAGCTCATCGGCCCGGAGAACGGCGCGTGGAAGGTCATGGGCGAGGCCCTGGCCGACGAGCGGCACATCCAGTTCCCGCCCGGCCGCGTGCGCCGCGACCTGGAGGAGGTGATCGCGTGGGCGCGCGACCATGGGCTCACCGGCGACCCGCGCGTACGCGCGGCGCTCGCCGACCTGGCCGTGCGCGTCGCCGAGGCGGAGGCGTGCGGGCTGCGCGTGCTCGACGCGATGCTGCGCGGCCAGAGCGGCGCGGTCGAAGCCGCCGCGAACAAGGTCCTCCACACGGTCGTGTGTCAAGAGATCGCGCGCGCGGCGCTCGACTTCGGTGGCCCCGCCGCGCTGGTGGTGGGCGAGCGGGTCGAGCTCCTGTGGCGCCAGAGCCTGTGGGAGACGATCGGCGGCGGCACGTCCGAGGTGATGCGCGGGGTGGTGGCGCGTCAGGCGCTCGGTCTCGGTGGGCGCACCTGAGTCCTACTTCTCGTCGGCCACGATGCTGCCGCAGACCGTCGAGCCCGATCTGGCGGCGCATCTGGAACAAGCGCGGGAGCAACATCGACACGACCTTGCGCTGGGCGCCGGCTGGGTCGAGCTGCCCGGCGCGCTGGCACGCAAGCTCCCGTCGGCCGGGCGCGAGTGGGCATAGCAGTGGGTCTTCCAGTGACGCGGATCCGCGTCGTGCACGAGACCGGGCAGCGGCGACACCATTACCTCCACGAGGCCCTCGTCCAGCAGACGGTGATGGGCCGTGCTGGCCGCGGGGATCGCGAAGCGAGCGACGTGCCACACGCTGCGCCACTCGTTCGCGACGCACCTGCTGGAGGATGGGAGCGACATCCGGACCGTTCAGGAGCTCCTCGGACACCGGGACGTCGCGACGACGATGATCTACACGCACGTTCTGAACCGTGGCCCGGCCGGCGTCCCGAGCCCGGCGGATCGCCTCTTCGGAGGTGGAACGTGACCCTTCGGACCGACCCGGCGAGCCGGCGGGGCTTCGGGCGCCGCAACGAGTGGGCGCCCCGCGCTGGCGGGGGGGGCTGCCCCGCGACTTGGCCGCGTTACGCAGATCTGTCTAAGCCGGGACGCCTTGCCACTCGCGGCCTGCAACCGCGGGCGATACGAGGACTTTTCGCCCGTGGTATACGTCTCGGGGAGTCCGTGATACACAGACCGCTGCCGCAGTGTGGCGGCCTTAGACAGACCTGTCGAATACAAAGTTGGGCTACGAGGAGTAACTGATGGCCGTTCTGATCGAAGCTATTTCCGTCGTCATTCGTGCCGACATGTTGCTGAAATGCTTTCCCGGTGGCTGGGACGCCTTCAAAGGCATTGTTCCGAATCAAACCCTGTGCGCCGATAACGAGATCGTCAGAGTTGGGTTCATGGTCCCTCAAGACGTAGAGTTCTTCATAAAACGGCTGCAGCGGGTTGGCTTGGAGTTCTTGCGTGACGGAGAGGCAATTGACATTGCTGTGGCCGACCAAACACGGGGCCTCACTTCGAAGTGCACGTGGCTTGAGTTCGGCCATGTAAACATGGATGGAAGCGGACCACGTGTCGCTGCGTGTCGTTTAGTCGAGAGCCGCGTAGAGCAGGTGGTCACCCCACCTGACTGGAAATTCGAAGGCTCGTTGAGTTCAACTTTCGCTTTCGTTCCAAGCGAGCACGCAGAGAAGGGCGCGAAATATCTTCGCCACGAAAATGGCCTTGATGTATACCTGAACCCAATCACTGGGCAGGAAATGTATGTCGGTCGTACTGGCGAGTCGTAGCCCAACCCTTCGTTCCAGCGGACTCGCCGTCGGCGAGCCGCTGAACGAAAACGTTAGGCGGCGGGGTCAGTGTTGACATCCGACGCAAACAAAAGAGGAGTTCTCGACCATGCGAATCCGCTCCATCTCACTCGCCATTCTTGCTCCCGTCCTCCTTAGCGGCTGCGCCGTCGTGGCTTCTCCAGTCGGGAACGCGGCCATCTATACCGGCGTCAGGGGGCCTATCACCACAGGCACCGCCTCAAGCGCGTCCAAGGAAGGCCGCGCATGCGCGAGCAACATCATCGGCATCGTGGCGGTGGGCGACGCTTCGATCGCCGAGGCGAAGCGCATTGGCGGCATCGGGGCAGTTTCAACCGTTGACCACGACTCGCTTAACGTGCTAGGGGTGTACTCGCGGTTCTGCACGATCGTCGCAGGCGAGTAACGCCCGCCGGCTTCTAACAAGCGGTTGGAGCGGACAGGTGGGAAGCCAGCTCGCTTCCACCTGCGAGCGCGTTGGCCCGCCGGCCGCTGAACCGCAGGGCGTTGCGCGGCTTGAAGAGGAGAAGCGTGATCCGAGCGGTCCGAGGCAAAGTCCGATCTGTGGCGTTGGGAGCCGTGCTCATTACGCTTGCGGCAACGCCCTCTCCCGCCACGCCATTGACCTGTCGCGATGCTCGGTCTCAGATTCTAGATGGTACCCCGGGTCCGGGGCGTCTTCTCGCGAGCTCAACGGGCTGCCCCCTTGCCGCCGCCACGCATTCGAACGGCGATGCTGACTCGTACGCCACCGTGACGGTGAATGAGTCTTCCATCTCCTTCCAACACGCGGTCGACATCAAGGCGAGCGCCACGTTTCGATTGGCTATCTCAGAGGCATTCGTGCGCTTGGAGGTCCCGTTTGGAGCCCCCATGGTCGACTTGGTCGTGGCCTCGAATCTCGACCCCCTTCGCTTCTCGGCGGTCCTTCAGTTCGAGCTCGGCCAGGAACGCACGACCCTCGTCTTAGGCTCTCCCCTTCTCCCGGGAGAACCGACTGTCTGGAACGACAGCGACGGCACCATCGCCACGTCATCTCTCTTGCTCGTTCCAGGATCGGTGTACACGGTCTACTCACGGCTGGCCAGCTACGGTGAGGTCAACCACGGCCTTTCACTATCCTTTTCCGCCGTACCCGAGCCGGGGACGGGTCTCCTGATGGCAATGGGGCTCGTCGCTCTGGTCGCCGGCCGCCGCCCAAGCCGCTGAAGCTGCCGGCCGCCGGCTTCGGGCGCGCGGTCGATCAGTACCCCTGCATATCCTCCGGTCGAAACAGGCGCGCCGGGCGCTTGCCTAACACGATCTCGAGCGTGCTGTTCATCGTGACGAGATCGGCGTCGAATTCGGTGTGCCGCGACGCGGCGGTCTTGGGCAAACGGTCCGACGCCAGGTGGTGGTGCACGCGGTTCGCGGGTACGCCCGGCGTGTCCAGGTGCTCCAGGAACTTCTGCATACCGAGGATCGGCACCTCGATTCCGTGCTTCTGGTAGGACCGCGACACCAGGTACAGGATCGACTTCCGGTACACGAGCGCCACGTCGTCGCCCTGCTCGTGCGCGTCGTCGAGGAGCATCTGGTGGAGTTGCTTCAGCGTGCGCTCCCGCAGCGCTGGCAGAACGTGCTCCGCGAAGAAGCCGTGTGTGCACGCCGGCGCGAACAGGATCAAGTTCTCGAACGGCCAGGCCGCCGTCCCGGGGAGGGAGCGCCAGCGCGAGAGCAGATGCCCGAGCAGCACCGACCCCGCGCTGTGCCCCACCAGGTGAAGCGTCGGCGCCCGAGCGGCCGGCACCGCCGCGAGATCGCTCGCGAGCAGCGAGAGCACCCTGCTCCCGGCGCCGTCCGGCGCAAATGCCTGCTCTGCATCGGAGAGCATCTCGTGCCACAGGCCGCGCCCGAGCGGGCCGGTCGTTCGCTCGATCCAGCGGTCGCTCCACTCCGACGGGCCGCCCGCGCGCTGCTCCACGAACTCCTCCTTTCCGAGCAGGACGTCTCGAAGCTCCGCCAGTAGCCCCGTCTCCCACAGGAAGTGGATCTCGTAGATG
>CAYQNV010000052.1:0-62476 GCA_964418975.1 uncultured bacterium
CTCCGTTCGGGGCCATGGAGGGTCGCCCGGCCGCCCTCCCCGCCACCGTCCCGCTGGACCAGGCCCACTGGAAGTTGAATCCTCCCAGTCGCCCCTCCACATCGAGTATCTCTCCGCACAGCCAGAGCGCTGGCGCCAAGCGTGACTCCAGTGTCGAAGCGTCCACCTCCGCCAGCGGCACGCCGCCCGCAGTCACCTCGGCCTTCTCGTAGCCGAGCGTGCCGGTCACGCCGATGTTGCGTTCGGTCAGCGCGCGCAGCAACTTCGTTCTCCGTTCGCGCGGGATTTGCGACATCGCCGCGCCGCCCACGCCGCTCTCGGTGGTCAGCACGTCAGCGATTCGCTCGGGGAGTCGCTCGCCCAGCCACGTGCGCACACCTCGTCGCGGGTTGACGTCGGCGTAGTCCACCCAATCCTGTTCCAGGCGCTCGAACGAGAGCCCGGGAGCGAACGACAGCGTCACCCGCCGCGAGCGGCCGTCGGCGGCGTGGAAGTGGCGCGACAGGTCGAGCGCCGCGGGGCCGGTCACGCCGAAGTGGGCGAAGAGCAGCGAACCGCGCATGCGCTCGGCCACGCGGCCGTCCACCCACAGCGCCAGCTCCGCGTCGAGCGTCACGCCCTGCGCCGAGCGGCAGAGCGGGTCCACGGCCACGAGCGGAGTGAGCGCCGGCATCGTGGGCACGAGCGTGTGGCCCAGCGCCAGTGCCAGCGCGTAACCGGTGCCGTCGCTCCCCGTACGCGGGAACGAGAGCCCGCCGGTGGAAAGCACCACGGCGTCGGCCTCCAACCATTCCCCGGGCTCCACTGGCGGCAGCGCGAACTCGCTCTCCCCCGCGCGCGCGACCCCCTCGCCGAACTCCGAGCTGCCAGTCACGCTTTGCACACCGGCACGCCAGCTGCTGCCCAACCGTTCCAGCCGCACCACGCGCGCCCCGGCTCGCAACGCCACTCCTGCCCGCTCGCAAGCGGAGAGCAGCGCGTCGAGCACGGTCTGGGCGTCGTCGCTCACCGGGAAGTACTTGCCGGTCTCCTCCAGCTTCAATGCCACGCCCAATTCGTCCTCGAACCAGCGGAGCGTCTGCTCCGGCGTGAATGCGCGCAGCACGCGCCGGACGACGTTGGGAGAGCCGCCGTGGAAGTCGCGCTCGGTCACGGCGCGGTGCGTCACGTTGCAGCGCGTGCCACCGCTCATAATGATCTTGAGCCCCACACGCGGATGGGCGTTCAACAGCGTCACGCGCACCCCGGCCTGGGCGGCGCGGAGCGCGGCGGTCAGCCCGGCGGCGCCGGCGCCCACGACGAGGACGTGGCGAGCATTCATCCGGGCAGACTAACCCGCTCGCCCTTCAGCGTGCGACGTCCCCGAATTGCATGCTCGCGAGCAGGCGCTCGAACACCGGCAGGGCATCGCCCCGCGGGTCGCGTTCCAGGTCCACCACCAGCAGAGACCCGGCGTTCACCCGACACGCGAGCCACCGCCGTTCCGTGTGCGTGACGCGGTTCCAGGTGCGGAGCACCGTCCAGCTCTCGGTTCCGCTCGGGTGCATCTCGATGCTGGCGATCTCATGGCGCGTCGTGTCCATGTGACTGGCGAACACCCACCGTGCCGCGGCCGGTTCCGAGAGAGGCTCCAGTGCCTGTGCCCGCGCGAGCAGCGTGTCGAATGCCGCCTCGGCCTCGGGCGTGTCGCGCCGCGTGGGGTCGTAGGCGACGGAGTTCCAGTAGGCCCAGAACTGGTGCTGGTCCAGAGTCGTCAGAGCTCCCAGGACGGGCATCTTGATCTCGCGCAACTGCGCTGCCGCGTCGCGCGCATCCCCCAACCGCCAGCGCTCGCGCACGGCCTCGATCGCTTGCACCGCCGCGTCCGGTGTGGCGAGCCCAGCGTCGGTCACGACGATCCTCGCCTCGCCGTTCCGGAGGACGTGTTCCCGTCCGTGGTCCAGGTGCTCCCAGCCCGACGGCAGGATGGCACGCACCGAATGGCTCCCCACCGCGAATTGCTGCGCTTCCTGCGGTGCACACGCGCCGCACAGCACGATCGCCACCAGCAATGCGTCAACGCGGCGCGGCACTGGCTTCCTCTGGGAACGTGATGGATGCGACCAACCTGTCGAACGTCCGCCGCTCTTTCGGCAGACCCTGGAACGAGGCGCTGAATGCGCAGCCGCCCTCGACCCAGAACACTTCGCGATAGATCAGGGGTCGTTCCGGCGTCAACAACGTGTCCTCGCTCACGAACACGTCCCGCCAGTTGATGGTCGAGTCAAGTTCGGTCCCGGGGCGCCAACGCTCGGGTTCTTGGCGCTCCTCGCGTCGGATCCGCAGGCGCGGCAGGAGCTCCGCCAACGTCGGTTGATAGGCCCGGGCGCTTCGCAGCGCTTCCTCCAGGTCGGTGCTCACGAACCCCGGATGATCGCCGAGGTGATCGGACATCGCGCGGTCGAGTGCGGCATTGATGGCGTACGCAACCTGCGCCTCACGTTCGCTCACCGGCTCGTCCGTTCGCGCACGGGCCAGTGAGAGCCGCTTCAGGAACTGCTTCTCGTCGAGCGAGACATGCTCGGCGAGCAATTTCTCGAGGGCCGTCTTGCGATCGCGCTCGGCGATCTGGCGATGCGCCGCCACGATGATGCACTGGCCCTCACCACCTGTGAGGACGAATCGCACTCCCAGCATCCCGCCGCTGTTCTCGGCCTCGCGGTACCACGTCGTGGGTGGTGGCGAGAACTCGATCGGTTGCGACACCCACGCGAACCGCTCGGGCGGGGCGAGCGGCGCGTCCTCGCGCTTCGCGCAGCCTGAGCAAGCGAGTGCCAGCAGGACGAGGGCGAGGAGGATCAGGGGGTTGCGTTGCGGGAGCATGATCCCTCCTTCCGTGGAGTGCGTCGCGAGAGCGGCCGACGGGGAGGGTAGCATCGGCGCGGGGGCCTGCGTGTGCCCCGCCATTCCGCTTGCGGAATCTTTCCTCTTACGCTAGCATTTCGTAGCATATGTGTAAAATCGGAATTCCAGCAGATACGTCGTCGCTCATCTACCTCGCCAAGGCGTGTGCACTGGCTCCGGCCAGCGCCCGGCTCGGGCCACTGCTCGTTTCCCCGGCCGTCTGGCGCGAAGCGGTGGCGACGGGTGAGCAACGCGGCGCCCCGGAAGTGGCGCGCATCGAGACGGCGGTGAAGTCGGGTCTTGTGGCTCGTATCGATCTCGATGCGCAGCTCCGTCGGCGCGCGGCCCGGATCGCTAGGGACTTCCGTCTGGGCCCGGGAGAGAGCGAGGTGCTCGCCCTCGGGATCCGTTACGACCACGTGCTCATCGACGAGCACCGCGCAACACGTGCCGGCGGCAGTCTGGGCGTTGCCACCGTCGAGACGATTCTGATCCCTGCCCTGTGCGCACAGGCGGGCATCCTCGACGCTTCCGCAGCGCTCGCGTTACTGGACGAGATTGCGAGGCATACCACCCTGCCGCCAGAAATCTGGTTGCGAGTCAGGAAACGCATCACGGAGGCAAGTCCATGAAGACCACACAGGTCAACCTCAGGTTGGAGCCCAAGCTCATGGCCGCTATCGAAGCCGCCGCCGAAGCCGAACTACTCGACCGCGGCAGCATGGTCCGCAAGCTGCTGCTCGAGGCATTATCTGAGTGGCGACTCAAGCACGCGCTGAGCCGATATCAGGCCGGCGACATCTCCATCGGGCGCGCATGCGAGGACTCCGGCCGTTCGCACTGGGAGCTGCTGGAGCTTATTCGTGCCCACGGGATCGCTCGCCGCATCGACGTGGACGACGCGATGGCGCGCCTCGACCGAATGATGCCCAAGCCGGGTGAACGAGTCGCCGAGCATGCGCAGACCTACCGCGCGCGAGCCGTCGTCTCGGACGACGCGGACCGTGCAGGGGGCTCCAAGGCCCGCCGCACAGCGCGGTCGCCTCGCCGCCGGCGACGCAGTTCGGGCCAAGGGAACGATTCACTCCCCGACTTTGCGCCCATGCCCGGAGGCATCCTGCTCGTGGGCATCAATCCGGCGCCCGCCTCTGTGGCGCGCGGGCACTATTACCAGGGCAAGCTCGGTCGCCGGCTGTGGAAGCGGCTCGAGTTGCTCGGGCTGTTCGCGGACCCGATGCCTGGACACGAGGATGAGGCGTTCGTGCGTGCAGGTCACGGGCTCACGGATGTCGTGAAACGCGTCACAAGGTCGGCGGCGGAACTCGATGCGGTCGAACTTCGGGCAGGCGCCGAGGTGCTGCACGGCAAGCTTCGCGAGTGGCGACCGCGACTCGTGCTGTTCGCGTTCAAACAGGCGGCCGTCGCCGCGCTGGGATCGCGTTCGGTCAAAGCGGGCCCATGCGGCGAGCTCGCGGGCGTGCCGGCCTTCTTGTTGAGCGGGCCGTATGCCCCTGTCGATGACGCGCGCGCGATCGATGATGAGCTGCGACGGAGGCTCAAGTAACGGCTTCGGCGGGACTCAGCTTTCGCCATCAGGAGCCCCCACCCTACCCCCGCCCCTTCCTCCCGCCCGCCACCAGCGCGTCGCCCCAGCGCTCCATGAACGTGGTCACAAACGTGCGCTCGTCATGCGCCTCCACCGCGAGAGGCGCCAGGGCCATGGCCACGCTCAGCGCCAGGTGATAACCCTCGGACCGCGATGCGGCAGCACGTCGATAGGCGGGGTGCGCGTCATTAACCCACACGGTCGACTCCACGAGCCTCGCCATCTCGGGCTCGCCCGCTCGGCTCTCGAACTGGATGGAGAGGCCGTAGCGAGCCGGCTTCTTCGGGCCGCGAGTGGTGGGCGGCGTGAACAGCGAACCGTGCGGGAACGGCTCAGGCGCGCGGGGCGTGTGGCCATTCGCGGACTCCACGTCGACCGCGGTCACAGGCGCGCCCTCCGACACCATCGCCTCGGCGGCGAGCGCGTCGCTGTCAGGCTCAGCTGCCTCCTCGGCCTTCTCCGCCTGCTCCACCCGCCCCGCCTGCTCCACATGCTCCACCTGCTCTGCCGCGGCGACCACGCCAGCCGCGACCAAGCGTCTCGTCTCGACTCCGCCGCCGGGTCCGCCGATCGGCAGCCGCCGCTGGCCCCCTTCCTTTCGCTCCACGAGGCTCGCCAGCAGCGGGAAGTCGTCGGCCAGGTCCACCAGCACGCGCTCCAAGTCGCGTTCCACCGGACGGGCGACACGGCGACGCGTGTCCTCGGCGCCATCGCGCTCGGCGCCCCATTGAGCCAACTGCCGCGACACGACCTCTTGCAGCGCCTTTCGGTAGCTCAGGTAGAGCCCGCCGCGGGGGCCGGTGCGCACGAACTCGGCCTTGTTGAGCGTCAAGCACTCGGCCAGCGCGGGCACCTCGACCACGCCGCCGATCCGCTCCGGCGCCGACGGCGTCACGCCCAACCATTCCCAGCCCCGCCGGATCACCTTGCCGAGCGTGGACACGGCGAGTCCGCGCGAGTCCTCCGGAATGGGTGATGCGGCGAGCGTGAGGTAGCCGATCGCCGAGGGCTTGCGCTTGCGACCGATGCGCACCTCGATCGGCGCGGATTCGTGGTCGGCGCCAGGGTCCGCCAGCACGTTACGGCCGTTCACCACGAAGCGCACACCGCGTGGATACTGCGGCGCGAGGATGCCCTCGAACACGGATTCGAACAGCGGCTGGAAGTGCCGCCGCAGCGTGGACTCGAGGAAGCCCACGTCGAGCAGGGGCGAGAGCGGGTTGCGCAGCTTCAGCGCCACGGCGGTGCCGCGCTCGGCCACGCGACCGGGCGGCGGCACCCACTTCCACGGCGCCTTGTGCTTTGAAGCCAAGTGCCATTGGCTCGCCACGTGCGTCTTGCCGCGCCGCGTCTCGGTGACCACGTCCTCGCATAGCAACAGGCCGAGTTTGATGCCCACGCCCGCGAAACCGATGCCCTCGCCGCGCGTCTTGGTGCTTGACGCGATGTCGTGGAAGCGCGCCAGGTCGCGCCGCTGCATGCCCGTGCCGTCGTCGCGCACGATCAGCGTGGTGGATGCGGCGTCCGCCTCGAACTCCACGCGCGTCGCCTCGGAGTCGAGGGAGTTGGCCACGATCTCGGTGAGCACGGTCTCCTCGACCGAACCCATGTAGGCGTCGCGCAGGTCCTCGAGTAGGTGCAACAGGTCAACGCGTGTCTCACCCATGATGGCTCCCGATGTTTGTCCGGCGCGGCGGCTGGGGCGCAGGCTCGCCGGCCATGATTCCGCATCTGCGGGCATCTGGCCAATGCTGGAGAGCCACCGGCCACGCTGCGCCCGGCGCCCTCCCCCCGGGCGACGCGCCGTGGCTTGTCGGAGCGCCGGCCCTCCAGCACTATTCTTCGATGAGCACGCCCATGACCCCCCGTGAGCTTGAATCGCTTGCGGACGAGGTCTTCTACGATCTGTTCATGGAGCTCGAGAATTTTCCGTCTCCCATACGCCGTCGTGGTGACGACTACGATCGCCAGGGGCGCGTGGGCCCTGTCGAGTTCACCCTCGGTCGTGTCTCCGCCACGGTGCGTGGGTCGGGCCGGTACGCTACGGCGTGGAACCTTTCGGAATCGGGCTGGCGGCCATCGTGTACGTGTCCGGTCGCTCCGGTATGCAAGCATGCGTACGCGTTGGGAGTCCATGTGCTCGACCTGCTCGATAGCGACGAAGGGTTGCCGATCGACCTGATCGGTCAGCTGCTCGAGGGAGTCCTCCCGGGACGCGCATCAACAGCACGTCACTCGGGTGAGCGCCCGACGGCGACGACGCGGCCGCCTGCACAGCCGGTCACGTTCGATCAACTGCGCGAGGCGCGGAGTACGCACGAGCGAATCGGAGTCCTCTCGCGCCTGCTCGCCGAAGCGCACATCGAGCTCGAACCGGCGGCATTCGCGGCGGCTCGCGACTGCTTGGACGAACCTGACCCCGAGGTGATGGGCTGGCTGTTGGCGCACGAGATCGCTCGCTGCACCGGCGGATCCATCCCGGCCCCGCTCGAACCGTTCCGAGACCGATCCGACCTCGGTGCGCGCGCGGCAGGGTCGCGCCGCTCCGGGATCGAACAAAGCCTGATCGCATGGGCCGACCGGCGCACCCGTCACGCGGAGCGCAGCCTGCGCGTGACGTTGGACCTGAGCCCGGCGCCTCGCGTCGGCTGCCGGGTGCGGATCGAACCGCGCCTCACAACGGCTCGCATGAAGGATCAGCCGCGCTCCCCGCAACAACTCCGTTCGCTGCAATCGCAGGTACACTCGAACTCGGACCTGCTCACCCGTGAGCACGCCGAACTCCTCGACGCCCTGGTGGAGTTCGGCACCCGGCTCGAGGCCGCGGGTTTCATGCCGTTCGGCCAGCATTCCCGACGCGGTCCGCTGGTTGAGCTCCTGCACTCGATCTTGCCCTCGCCGGACGTGAGTTGGAGCGGGGCCCTGCCGCCCGAGCTCGCCGCCCGAGGCGGGGTGGCGCCGGGTGCACTCGTGCAGTTCGATCCCATGCCCGTGCGCTTGTTGCCGGCGCTCGAAGCCACGGATCGGCGCGACGAAGCGCGGCTCGAGCTGTTCGCCGTGTGGCCCGATGGTCGGCGACGCCCCTACGCGGAACTCATCGTGCTGAATGGCAACATCGACCCGTATTCGCAGCAACCTGCTTTCGTGCTGAGCGAGGGAGCGTTGTCGCCGGTCGCAGAGTGTCCACCCGCGGAAGTGCTGGGCCAGATGGCCGTCACACCCTCCGTTGCGATCCAGCGCCGTGACGGCGTCGCGCTGGTGAGCGCCCTGGCCAGGGCGCTGCCAGGTGGAACCGAGGCGCTCGCCTCGATCACCGCCGTGCAGCCGGTCGATGTCGTGGTGCTTCTGGAACTCCACGCGAACGATCAGCTCTTCATCCGGGTACTCGCGCACAGCCCTGGGGTCCAGTGGCCGCTCGAACCGGAGCTGCCCGCGTCGGCGCGGGTGTTCGAGTTCTCGCCCGCGGGCCGTTGGTCCGCGCTGGCTGGCGCGGCCGTCGATCGATTGGGCGTGAATCGGCTGGCCGAGCTCGATCCCGACAACGCGACCGCCCCGGCGGGGAGTGGCCCGCCGTCAGCCGCGGCGGATGCGGCGTGGGTGCACGTGCCCGATCCCGTTCGCGTGGCGCCGGTCGTGGAATGGTTGCAGTCGCTCGAATTGCTGCCCGCCTCCACGGTGTTGCGCGGGCAAGGGCGATCGCTCGACGAAGCTGCCGGTTGGGTGATCAGGCTGGGCCCCCGTACCGTGCCCTGGCTCGCCGAGGCGTGGCAGCGCCGGCCCGCCGGAGTTCGCTGGCTCGGCAACCGCGATATGCACGCGCTCCTCGGCCCGGGACGCAGCCTCGTGCCCCGGATCAGCGCTCGCCGCCACGGAGTCGACTTGCTTGCCGTCTCGGCCGAATGGGAGGCCGAGGGACTGGCGCTCACGGATGCCGACCTCGCGCGACTGCGCGCGTCGACCGCGCCGTGGGTTAAGCTGGGAGCCGGCTGGGTGCGGCGCGACGCGCTCGAGGTGCATGCTCAGGTCAGTGATGTCCTGGCGGACCTCGGCGTAGAACCCGGTGCCGGCGAACAGCGACTCACGCTGTGGCAGCTCGCCCAAGCACGACCCGAGAGCCTCGAGGCGCTGGAGCGCATGGGCGCGGATCCACAGGCAATCGCGACCGTGCGCGGACTTCGCGAGCGTGTGGCGGCGTTCACCGGGCTGCCGCGCTGCAAGATCCCCAAGGGATTCGTTGGGCAGTTGCGGCCCTATCAGCAGCAGGGACTCAACTTTCTGGCTTATACGGCCTCACTCGGCATGGGCGCCATCCTCGCGGACGACATGGGGCTCGGTAAGACCGTGCAGGCGCTGGCGTGGCTGCTTCATCTGCGTGGTGGGAAGCGCAAGCCCGGACCCGCCCTTGTAGTCTGCCCTGCCTCAGTCGTGCACAACTGGGAACGGGAGGCCCGCCAGTTTGCTCCCGAACTGCGGGTGCTGCAGCTTGGCCGGGGCGCCGACCGAGTGCTGCAGATGCAGGACCTTGCGCGAGTCGACTTGGTGATTACCAACTACGCGCTGCTCCGGCGTGACGTGGAGCGCTGGCGCGAGATCGAGTTGCTCGCCGTGATCGCGGACGAAGCGCAGCAGATCAAGAACCCCGGCGCCGCCGTCTCGCATGCGGCTCGAGCGCTCAACGCCAGCCATCGACTGGCGCTCACCGGCACGCCGCTCGAGAACCGCGCGCTCGATCTGTGGAGCATCGTGCATTTCGTCAGCCCTGGATATCTCGGTGACCAGGCTTCGTTCATCCGCCGGTTTGACCGCGCCGACGCTCCCCCGCACACCCGCCGCCTGTTGACCGCCAAGCTACGTCCACTCCTGCTGCGCCGGCTCAAGAAGGACGTCGCCCCCGAGCTGCCCGACCGTATCGAGGAGCGCCGCGACTGCGAGATGTCGCCCGGCCAGCGCAAACTCTACCTGGCCGAGCTCGCGAGAGCGCGCGAGCAAGTCGAGCGCATGGCCATTCGGGGCGGTGTGAGGCAACACAAGATCGAGATCCTCGCGGCACTCACCCGGCTTCGACAGATCTGCTGTCATCCGCGGCTCGCTGGCGGACACGCCAGCGTGGGCTCCGGCAAGTTCGAATCGCTGTTCGAGCTGCTCGAGCCGCTGCTCGCCGAGGGGCACAAGGTGCTGGTGTTCTCGCAGTTCGTGAAAGCCATCGAGCTGCTGCAAATCGAGCTGAGACGGCGGCGGGTCAGCCATCACGTGCTCACCGGCTCGACCCTCGATCGACCTCGCGTCGTGCGCGCGTTCGAGCAGGACGACAGCCCCTGCGTGTTCCTGATCTCGCTGCGCGCCGGCGGCACGGGGCTCAACCTGACCGCCGCCAGCTACGTCGTGCTGCTCGATCCGTGGTGGAATCCCGCGGTGGAGGCGCAGGCCATCGACCGCACGCATCGGATCGGGCAGGACCGCACGGTCATCGCCTATCGGCTGCTGATGCAAGGCACCATCGAAGAGAAGATCTGGGAGCTTCAGCAGCGCAAGGGCGAGCTGGTGCGCAACGTGCTGGGCGAGGACGGATTCGCACGGACGCTGGACCGGGACGCGCTCAACTATCTGTTCGCGGAGGAGTAGACCGCGCTCGGACTTTCGCATGGGTTTCGCAGCTGTCGCGAGATCGATGTCACGGCCTGCGTCGCGCAACGATAGGCAGCGGCCCGCTACCCCAAGCCCTGGTGCGTGCGGAGTGCTGGAGAAGCAGGTCGCGGGGCGAGAAAAGCTGTTCCTGCATCCCAAGCTGATGCGGCTGCTGACTCAAAAGTGCAACAAGGTGACCGGCTACCTGAGCCCTTGACCGGGCACTCCCGCGTGTGCGAATACTGCCCCAAGGGGTTCCGCGCGAGTACCTCGTGAGGCGACAGCCGAAACATCGCGTCCTCTAGTCACTTTCCACAGGAGGACGTATGCCGTCTCCCACCGAGATCTCCGCTCAGCAACTCGCCCGCTTGGTCGGCACGCCCGACGCCCCCGCGATCCTCGACGTGCGCGTGGACGAAGACTTCGCCCGTGACCCTCGTGTCATCCCCACCGCGCTCCGCCGCGACCATCGCACCGTGGAGTCGTGGGCTCGCACCCACGCCGGGCAGCACGTGATCGTCACGTGCCAACGCGGTTCCAAGCTCGCTCACGGCGTGGCGGCGTGGCTCCGCCAGGAGGGTGCCAACGCCGAGTCGCTCGAGGGCGGCCACGACGCATGGGTGAAGGCGGGTGGCCTGCTTCTCGATGCCAGCAAACTCCCGCGCCGTGATTCGCACGAACGCACGGTGTGGGTCACGCGCGCGCGCCCCAAGGTGGATCGAATCGCCTGCCCGTGGTTGATCCGCCGGTTCGTGGACCCACGTGCCGTGTTCCTGTTCGTGGCACCGGCCGAGGTGGCGGCGGTGGCTGAGCGATTCCAGGCCACGCCGTTCGACGTGGAGGGCGTGCACTGGAGCCATCGCGGCGACACCTGCACGTTCGACACCATGCTCGACGAGTTCGGGCTCGGCTCGCCACCGCTGCAACAGCTCGCGCTGATCGTGCGCGGGGCCGACACGGCGCGCATGGACCTGGCGCCCGAGGCGGCGGGACTCCTGGCGGCGTCCGTGGGCTACTCGCGCATGTACAAAGACGACCTGGCGCAGTTGGACGCGGCTATGGGGCTCTACGACGCGCTCTACCGCCGCTGCCGCGATGCCGCGGACGAGACACACAACTGGCCGGCGCCCAAGCCGGCCGGGTCGTGAGCGCGCCCGCAGCCGAGAACCCCACCGCACCGGTCGCGCCCGCGAATGCCGTGACGTTCGCGGACGCGACCCGCGTGTGGGCGCGCATCGGCTGGCTGTCGTTCGGCGGGCCCACGGCGCAGATCGCGTTGATGCATCGCGTGCTGGTGAGCGAGCGCGGCTGGCTCACCGAGGCCGAATACCTGGACGCGCTCGGCTTCTGCATGTTGTTGCCGGGGCCCGAAGCCATGCAGCTGGCCACGTACGCCGGCTGGAAGCTGCACGGCGTGCGTGGCGGGCTCGTGGCGGGACTCCTGTTCGTGGCACCGGGAGCGCTGGTGGTGCTGGCGCTCTCGGTGATCTACGCGGCGGTCGGCCAGGTGCCGCTCGTGCAGGCGGCGTTCCGCGGCATCCAGGCGGCGGTGCTGGTGCTGGTTGTGGAAGCGCTGCTGCGCATCGCCCGTCGCGCGCTCACGCGCACGCGGCAGTGGGTCGTGGCGGGTAGCTCGTTCGTGGCGATCTTCGCGCTCTCCGTGCCATTCCCGCTCATCGTGGTCGGCGCGGGGCTGCTTGGCTGGGCGTGGACGCCTTCGCGCACCGTAGCGCCGGGCCCCGCACCCGCAAGCCCGCCGTGGCGAGCGACGCTCCGCACGGCCGCGATCTGGACGGCGGTGTGGACACTGCCGCTGCTCGGCATGGCTGCCGTATTCGGCACGCGGCACATCCTGTCGCAACTCGCGTGGTTCTTTTCCAAGCTCGCCATGGTCACATTCGGTGGCGCCTACGCGGTGCTGGCCTACATGAGCCAGGACGTGGTGGGTCGCCATGGCTGGCTCACCGCGCGGCAGATGCTCGACGGCCTTGGCTTGGCCGAGACCACGCCGGGGCCGCTCATCCTGGTCACCGAGTTCGTGGGCTTCCTCGCGGCGCATCGTGCCAGCCCCGCCGCGCCCTACGCCTTCGGCCTGCTCGGCGCGAGCGTGGCGCTGTGGTCCACGTTCGCGCCGTGCTTCCTGTGGGTGTTCACCGGGGCCCCTTACATCGCGCTGCTGCGGTCGCGCCCGCGGCTGCAGGGCGCGCTCTCCAGCATCACGGCCGCGGTGCTGGGCGTGATACTCAATCTCGCGGTGTGGTTCGCCATCCACGTGCTGTTCGCGGACGTGGGCGACTGGCAAGCGGGGCCGGTGAAACTCGCGGTGCCCGTACCCGCCACGCTCGAGCCGCGCACGCTGGCCCTGGCCGTGGCGAGTGGCGTGATGCTGCTGCGGCTCCGTTGGAGCGTGCATCGCACGCTGCTCGTCACGGCGGCGGGCGCGTTACTGATCGAGTTTCTCGCGCTGGCTCGGCACGCGAGCTAGAAGTCGAACTCCTGCAGCCCATCCTCCGGCTCGCGCCCAACGCGCAGCGCACCGGGCTGGGATGCTGTCAGGAGCACGGCGCCGCACGCCACGCACACGCGTGCGCCCACCGGGCTCGAGTGGTTCTCGTCCACGACCAGGCGCAGCGCCTCGGCGCCCGCGAACGTGGCTTCCACGAGCAACGCGCCCTTACATCGTATGCAGGCGGTCGGCTGTGACATGCGTCCTCCTCCCCGGCCCCCGAGGCGACCTCAGCTGGCGTCGCTGGGCTTGCCGCGCAGCTTGTTCCAGAGCAACCGCAGGAAGTCGTAGTGCCGATCCACGACCCGCTCCTTGAGCGGGATGATGGCGTTGTCGGTGATGTGGATGCCCTCGGGGCATACCTCGGTGCAGCACTTGGTGATGTTGCAGAGTCCGAGTCCGGCCGTGTCCTTGAGGAACTTGGTGCGATCTTCACCATCGATGGGGTGCATCTCGAGCGCGGCGATGCGCACGAAGAACCTTGGGCCCGCGAACTTGTGCTTGAGCTCGTGCGCGCGCAGCACGTGGCACACGTCCTGGCACAGGAAGCACTCGATGCACTTCCTGAACTCCTGCACGCGGTCCACGTCGGACTGCTGCCACTTCCACTCCGCGCCCTCGCGCGGCTTGAACGGCGCGATGCGCTTGTTCACTTCGTAGTTCCACGACACGTCGGTCACCAGATCGCGGATGAGCGGAAACGTCTTCATCGGGCGCACGCTGATCGCCTCGCCCTCGGCGAAGTGGTCCATGCGGGACTTGCACATGAGCGATGGCTTGCCGTTCACCTCGGCGCTGCACGAGCCGCATTTTGCGGCTTTGCAGTTCCAGCGCACCGCCAGATCGGGCGCCTTGTGCGCCTGGATCCAATGAATCGCATCGAGCACCACCATGCCGGGCTCGACGGGCACCCGGTACTCCACTTCCTGCCCGCCGCTCTTGTCGCCGCGGAACACCCGGACGATCGCTTCTCTGTGGCCTCCGGCCACTTCATTCATCGTGCGACCTCCTGTTTCGCCGGGGCGGCGGCGTCGAACAGCTGGTTCAACTCCGCCGGCATCGGCGAGAGCGGCGAGGCGGTGACCCGCATGCCGTCGGGCCCCTGCGTCACGCAGTGGTTCACCTGGCCGAGTGCGGGGTCCACTCCGGTGAAGTCCAGTCGCGAGTGCGCGCCGCGGCTCTCCTTGCGGAGCGCCGCCGAGCGCGTGATGGCCTCCGACACCGTGACCATGTTCTGGAGGTCGCGCGCCAGGTGCCAGCCGGGATTGAACATGCGTGTGCCCTCCGCGCGCACGCCGGCGGCGCGCGCCTTGAGCTTGGCCAGCTCCTCGAGTGCCCGATCCAGGTCGGCCTGCACGCGATAGATGCCAACCAGCTGGTCCATGCACTGTTGCAGCGCGCGATGCACGTCGTAGGGGCTCTCGCCCGTCTCGCGCGCGAACGGCTCCAGCACGGCGCGCGTCTCGGCCTCGATCTCGTCGTCGTTCGGAGTGGGCGTTGTGGCGAGGCCCTTGGCGTAAGCCGCGGCCCCGGCGCCGGCGCGGCGGCCGAACACGAGCAGGTCCGAGAGCGAGTTGCCGCCGAGGCGATTGGCGCCGTGCAGGCCGGCCGCGGCCTCGCCCGCGGCGAACAGGCCGGGCACGGTGGCGGCCGCGGTGTCGGGATCCACACGCAGGCCGCCCATCATGTAGTGCGTGGTGGGGCCCACTTCCATCGCCTGCCGGGTGATGTCCACGTCGGCCAGCTCCAGGAACTGGTGGTACATGGACGGGAGCTTGCGCTTCACGCGGTCGGCGGGCAGGTAGCTGATGTCCAGGAACGCGCCACCGTGCGGCGTGCCACGGCCCTCTTTCACTTCCGTGTAGATGGCGCGTGCGACATTGTCCCGCGTGCTCAGTTCCGGGGGGCGGCGCGCCTTGGACTGTGTGCCGGCCACGGTGGCTTCCAGCCACTGGCGCGCCTCGTCGTCGGTCTCGGCGTACTCGTGCCGCCTTGCGTCGGGCAGGTACTTCCACATGAAGCGCTCGCCCTTGCTGTTCCGGAGGATGCCGCCCTCGCCGCGCACGCCCTCGGTGACGAGCAGGCCCATCACGCCCGGCGGCCACACCATGCCGGTCGGGTGGAACTGTAGAAATTCCATATCGATCAGCTCGGCGCCGGCCTCGTAGGCCAGCGCCTGACCGTCTCCGGTGTACTCCCACGAGTTGGAGGTGATGCGATAGGCCTTGCCCACGCCGCCCGTGGCGATCACCACGGACTTGGCGCGGAACACCACGAACCGCCCGGATTCGCGCCAGTAGGCGAGCGCGCCGGCGATGCGGTCGCCGTCTTTCAAGAGCCGCGTCACGGTGCATTCCATGTACACGTCCAGACCGGCGTGCACGCCGCGGTCTTGAAGCGTGCGGATCATCTCGAGCCCGGTGCGGTCGCCCACGTGCGCCAAGCGCTTCCAGGTGTGGCCGCCGAACGCGCGCTGGAGGATGCGCCCGTCGGGCGTGCGGTCGAACAGCGCACCCCACTGCTCCAGCTCGCGCACTCGGTCGGGCGCTTCCTGCGCGTGCAGCTGCGCCATGCGCCAGTGGTTGAGGAACGAGCCGCCCTTCATGGTGTCCATGAAGTGCGTCTGCCAGCCATCCTGCGGGTCCATGTGCGCGAGCGCGGCGGCCACACCGCCCTCGGCCATCACGGTGTGCGCCTTGCCGAGCAGGGACTTGCACACGAGTCCCACCGACACGCCCGCAGCCGAAGCTTCGATGGCCGCTCGCAGCCCCGCGCCGCCGGCGCCAATGACCAGTACGTCATGCTCGTGCGTCTCGTAGCGTTCGCTCACATGAGCCTCATGTCGTGGATCACGCCCATCGAGCACAGCCGCACATACAGGTCGGCCGCGCACACGGCGAACAGGCTCCACCACGCGTACGCCATGTGGTGCGAGTTGAGCCAGCTCGACGTCTCCCACGCCTTGTGGCGCGGTCCGCCGGCGGCGAGGCAGGAGAAGCAGTCGTTCCGCCCGCCGATCAAATGGCGGATGGAGTGGCAGGAGAACGTGTACATCGTGAGTAGCGAGTTGCTCGCTAGCAGCACCAGCGAGCCCACGCCGATGCCGAAGCGGCCATCGAAGATGAACCCCTTCACGATGTCCACCCACAGGAAGAACAGGATGGGGATGGCGAGGTAGATGAGGTAGCGATGGATGTTCTGCAGCACGAACGGAAAGCTCGCTTCTCCCGTGTAGCCGCTGCCGCGTGGCTCGCCCACGGCGCAGGCCACGGGATCGGCGAAGAACGCGCGGTAGTAGGCCTTGCGGTAGTAGTAGCAGGTGCCGCGAAAGCCGAGCGGCGCACCCAGCACGAGCAGCGCGGGCGAGAAGGGCCACCAGTCGGGCTTGAGGAGTGGCGAATAGAACGGCGACAGGTAGTTCTTGAACTCGTAGTGGTTGCCCTGGAACGCCGCCCACGTGGCGTAGCCACCCATCACCAGCAGCATGAGCCCCTGCACCAGCGGCTCCACCCACCAGCCGTCGGTGCGCTCGGTGACGCCGAAGCCATCGCCCAGGCCGCGGCCGAGATCCTGGCCCGGCGGTGCGCCGAGGCCGCGTGCCGGCGGAGCCACGGCGCCGCCCCCAGCCGTTCCGCTGCTCAGGCTGCGCGTTCCGCGCGCTCCCTCGGCGCCTGGCGACATCGTCTCCCTCCCGTGGATCGATCGCGGCGCGGGTGCGCCGCGTGGACGTCGTAGCGTGCTCACGCGCAGGATGTTCCGCGACTTTAGCATTGGCCGCGACGGAATCGGAAGCACAAGTTTGGGCTCTGCGAGCGCTGGTGGCCTCACGTTGGCCGCCAGCTGCGCCCGCCGAGATACTGTGGCAAAGTCGGCGCATGGAACGCCTCGCGACCCTCGCTATCGATCCCGACATCCGCCGGGCGCGCACGCTGCCGGCGTGGGTCTATTCCGACGCCGACGTGCACCGGCTCCAGCGCGAGCGCGTGTTCCTGAAGAGCTGGCAATGGGTCACCGACGCCGACCGCGTGAAGGTGCCGGGGGCGGTGTGCCCCGTGACCGTGCTGGAAGGTTGCCTCGACGAGCCGTTGGTGTTGTCGCGCGACCGCGACGATGCGCTGCACTGCCTGTCGAACGTGTGCACGCATCGCGGCACGCTGGTGTGCGAGCGCGAGGGGGTCGAGAACTTCATGCGCTGCCGCTACCACGGCCGGCGCTTCGCGCTGGACGGGAAGTTCCTGTCCATGCCCGAGTTCGACGGCGTGGAGGGGTTTCCCAGCGCGTCCGACGACCTGCCGCGCGTGCCGTTCGGCCAGCTGGGCAAACTACTGTTCGCCTCGCTCTCGCCGGCGTGCCCGTTCGACGAACTGGTGGCGGATCTCAAGGCGCGCTGCGGATTCCTCCCGTTCGAGCGCGCGGTGTTCGACGCCACCCGCTCGCGCGAGTACCTCGTGCAGGCGAACTGGGCGCTCTACTGCGACAACTACCTCGAGGGATTTCACATCCCCTATGTGCACGGCGGACTGGCGCAGGCCATCGACTACGCGAACTACCGCTGCGAACTGTTCCGCTGGAGCACGCTGCAACTGGGCGTGACGCAACCGGGCGTGGACTGCTTCGACCTGCCGGCGGGTCACCCGGACGCGAGCACGCGCGTGGGCGCCTACTACTGGTGGCTCTACCCCAACACCATGCTCAACCTGTACCCGTGGGGCGTGTCCTTGAACGTAGTGCGGCCGCTCGATGTGAATCGCACCAAGGTGTCATTCCTGCCGTTCGTGTGGGATCCGGAGCGGCTGGATCGCGGCGCCGGAGCAGGACTCGATCGCGTCGAACGCGAGGACGAGGTGATCGTGGAGAGCGTGCAGCACGGCACGGCGTCGCGACTCTACGAGCGGGGGCGGTATTCGCCGGCGCGCGAGTCGGGTGTGCATCGCTTCCACTCGTTGCTCGTGGACTCCCTGCGGCGCGCCTGAGCGGCGCGACTCCATCGGTGACGCGCGGTCAGGGCCCGGTTCGGCGCTGGCGCGCGGCGGCGATATTGGCTCGCAGATCCTCCACCCAGGGCTCCCCCGCATAGATGCTCTCGATGCGGACCGCCAGCGCCGCCGCCTCGTCCAGTCTGCCCTGGAGCGCCAGCGCCGAGGCCAGCACGAGATACGCGTTCGGGTCGCGATCTTCCATCGTCAGGGCCTGCCGGGCCTCGCGTTCGGCTTCCATGGTGCGCCCCGCCTGGAGCAGCGCGAGCGAGCGATAGCCCGCGTTGTTGCCATGGAACACGCGATGGTCCGCGTCGGGCTCCAACGAATCCGCACGGGCGAGTGCTTCCACTGCCGCTGTCCAGTTGCGTGCTTGTAGCTGTCGGTAGCCCTGGTCCTGCGCGCGCATCGCCGCGGGCGACAACAACACCACCTGCACGTCCGCGCGCGGCTGGAACTGGACGCCAGCGAGCATCGCGAGCGCGGAATCCGCGGCGAGCCGCCGGAACGTGACAATGCGCAACGTGCTGTCCCGGTACCACACCTGTACCGCCCGGTCGCCGCCCAACGCATAGCTCAGCCCACGAGGCAGGTTTATCGCGACGAGGTTCGTATGTGACTCAGCGGTCGGATACTCACGCCGCAGCGCACGCCGCGTCTCCGCCATGAAGCGCTGGAGCCGCGAGAGCTGCTCGAAGTCCATGAACGCACCGGTCTGGGGCGCCTCCTCCGCGATGTGGTCGGCCGCGGCCGGCGCGGCCGCGAGCAGGCCGAGCCGCGCCAGCACCAATGCGCCGGCCAGCGCCGGATGCACCGCCTCCATCACCACCGCGGCGGCGATGCCCGCACCGGTGGCACCGAAGTGACTGCGATTGGGCTGCCAGAGCGGGTGAATGGGAGCGAGCGCGGTGGAGGCGAGCGCGAACCACGCCAGTCCCCACGAGAGCCACGCGCGACGTGCGACGAGCCGCGCGCGTGTGGCGGGCAGCGCCACGGCCGCGAACGCGAGTGCGGCGAGGAACGTCATGCCCAGCGACAACGCCCAGACATCGTGCGCGCCCGGCCTCAGCGTGAGGCTGGACAGCGCGCGAATGCTCCCGTGGAATGCCCACGCGACGCGCTCCAGCGCCGGCGTGGCGAGGAGCGCAGGGTCCTGCTCGATGCCGTGCGGAAGCGCCAGGTGAGCCGTTTGTCGCACCGCCATGTACGCACCTGCCCACAGCAGCAGCAGGGCGCCGCACGCGATTGCCCAGCGCCGGCGCTCCCCCGGCTTCCAAACCCCCGGCATCCAGGGCAGCAGCAGCAGCGTGACGACGGCCAGCTCCTTGCAGAGGAGCGCCAGCAGGCCGGCCGTCATCGCACTCGGCAGGCGCCGCCGCGACGCCTCGTGCACCGCCAGCGCGCTGAAGAAGTAGAGCCCCACGTCGACGAACTGGGTGGGCCAGGAGACCAGCGTGCGCGTGGATTCGGCGAACGCCGGAAACGTGGCGGCCACGCACGCGACGCCGCCGCCGAGCTGCGGCCGGAGCGCTCGATAGACGAGTAACGCGCCGGCCGCCAGCAGCAGCGCGTGCAACGCGGCCACGACGCGCGGCGCACTCAGGATGAGCGGGCTGAGCGTGGCGTAGTAGACCTGGTGCGCGACCGGGCGCCAGAACGCGGAGGATCCGCCGCCGTCCAGCAGCGAGCCCGTGCCGGTGAACAGCGAACGATGCAGGAAGTCGAAGTCCTCGGCCGCCGGCTCGCCGAGCGGAGCGCCGATGCAGCGCACGAGCAGTGGCAGCAGTGCGAGCACGCTGCCCCACGCCCACGGGTCGCGCAATGTCGGCGGCAAGGCGGGCAGCGGAACTTTGTGGGTCGCCGTGTCCGCCTGTCGGACGTGCTTCATCGCGTCGGTCCTTGCGCCAGCAGCACCACCGCAACCAACGCCAGCGCCACGCCCCAGCGTTGCATCAGGCCGAGTCGTTCACGCAGGACCACTTGCGCCAGCACCACGGTGGTCGCAGGCGCGAGCGAGACGAGTGTGGCCACGAGGCTGAGAGGCGCGCGCTGCACGGCGAGCAGGTAAAGCACGTTCGCGGTCACGTCGGTCACGGCCGCACCCAGGATGGGCGCGAACGTCGCCCGCGGCGGTCGAAGCGGCGTGCGGCTCGCGAACAGCATGACGAACAGGCACACCGTGGCCGTGCCGCGGCCCGCCACCAGCGGCCAGCCGCTCGCCCCCGGTTGCACGCGCCCAAGGCACACGAGAAACAATCCGATGAACACGCCGCTCGCGAACGTGGCTGCCAGCCCCGCAAGCGCTCCTGCTCGCGCGGGTACGGGGCCGGGCGTCCCGGCGTGCGGCTCGCCGTGCATGCTGATGAGTAGGACCGCCACGCAGCCCACCGCTACTCCCAGCAGCGGCACCAGGCCGGGCCGCTCGCCGCTCGTCAGGCCCACGGCCAAGGGAACGGTGAGCGCGATCATCGAGATCAAGGGCGCCGCCGTGCTCACCGTGCCGCCCGCGAGGGCTCGGTAGAGCAGCAATACGCCCACGCCGCCCGCGGCGCCGGACGCTGAGCCCCACGCCAGGTCCGCGAGTCGCGTCTCGCCAGAAACGACTATCGCGTAGACGAGCAGGAAGCCCAGCCCGGTGATCTGGAACCAGGCGGTCACTGCCACCGCGGGACCGCGCCGCGAGCCCATGCCGCCCAGGAAGTCGGCCACTCCATAGAGCGCGGACGAGAGCAGCGCCATCATGAACGGCATGGGGCCCTGTGGGATTCAGCGCCGGGTTGGAGCCACTGGCGCCGAATGTCGCCACGTGGCGCGGTCGGCTGCGGCCTCCGCCAGTGAACGGAATCGACGCACACCCGGCGGACGGTGGACGGGACACATGCAGTCGGCGCTTGCGTAGAGTTGCTGCAGTCTCTCGCCGAGACGTGGATCCCCCGGCTCGGCCCAAAGCGCGCGGCTCGCCTCGTCGAGCGTGCGGAACTTGTAGACCGGCATCAGTCGCCCTCCAACCCGAACTTCTCGCGCAATGCGTGTGCGTCGGCGACGTCGAGCGGGCGCAATGTGTCCCGCTTCATACGGTAGAGCATGCGCGGCGTCGCCACGCGTGCCATCACTCCGCCGGCATCAAGCTCCCGCCATTCGATATCGTCGAATGCAAACGCCTCGCCCAGCCGAGAGATGAGATCGAGCGTCAGCACCCCAGTCGGGGGCACGTAACGCACGACGCCGAATTCACCTGCCAAATCCTTCGCATCGATCTCGTCAATCGCCGGGTCCTGCCACAGGTCCGCGAGGGCGGCTCGCAGCCGAAGGATGTTCTCGGGCGTGGGACGCACGAACAGATCCACATCCTCAGTGTTCCGCAGGATTCCGTTCAGGCCCAGCGCGACGGCGCCGACCACCACGTACTCGACATCGTGCTCGCGCAGCGCGCGAAAGAGCTCCAGCACCTTCCCGTAGTCCATATCTCCGATCTTCACGAGCGAACCCTCGCGGGGGCGTTCCTGCGGGGGTCATTCGTGCTTCGCCATTGTCGTCGGCGAGAAGCGTCGGGCGCAAGCCACGGCGCATCTGCGAACACGAGGGCACGCCGCGATCCGCCGTCCGCGGCTCGCGCCTATGAATTGATCGCGCGCCAGCCCTCGTTCGAACGCTCCGCCCGCTCGTCGCGTTCCAACTTCTCGAGATGCGCGAGCAGCGACCGCTCGGCCCAGCTCCACAGGTCGGGCTGGGTGTCGGCGTAGACCACCGGCAGGAGTTCTGCGAGGAGCCGCGGCGTGTGCGTCAGGGCCGCCAACACCTTCTCCTCGCGCTCCAGTCGATGACGAATGAGCGCCCGCATGCGGCGCACCGCGGCGCCCGAGGGCGAGCCGTGCGCGGGGAACAGGGTTTGCGGCTCCAACGCCACGCAACGTTCCAGCGACGCGAGATAGTCGCGCATGTCGCCATCGGGTGGATCGATCACCACGCTGCCCGCACCCCCCGGCAACAGGTCCCCGCAGAAGAGTGTGCGGCGGCTGCGATGCCAGAGCGAGATCGAATCGCGCGTGTGCCCGGGAGTCTCGAGAACTTTCAACGTCCAGTCGCTCAAGCCCGGCGTGAGCGGAAGCCAATCGCCGTCCTTCACCACCACGTCGAGCGGCAGATGCGAGGCGAGCTCGCGATGCCCCACCACGCGCGCACCGAGCCGTTCGCGACAAGCCGCCACGCCACCCACGTGATCGGGGTGATGGTGCGTCACCACGATCATGGTCACGCGCCGGCCCTCGGCCGCCAGATGGTCGGTGAGCGTGAACAACTCGCGCAGCTCGTCGGGCTCGCCGCTGCCCGGGTCCACCAATGCCAGTTCGGTCTCGCCGATCAGGTAGGCGTTCGTGTAGAGCGCCGGCGGTAGCGGCTTCGTGCGCATGGCGTGCAGCACCACGCCCCACTGGAGCTCCACGCGCCGCACCGGCGCGGTGGCGCGCGCGGGGCCCTGCGCGATGCGCTCGGCCAGCCCGTCCTCGCCCTCGGCGAGCGCGATGAGTGTCCACAGGATGGGCGCAGCGAACGTGAGCTGGCCGTGGCGATAGCGGTCGAGTGCTTCCAGCGGCTTCACCCACTCGCCGCTCGCGAGCTCGCCCGGGATGATGCTCGGCTCCTGCCCGGGGGGCAGGCGACTCAAGAAAAACAGCGTGTCGAATCGCACCGGCGCGAACACCGGCGTCTGCCAGCGCCCCGCGAACGTGAGCGACTCGGGCGCCAACCGCCAGCCGTGCTCGCGCGTGACCTCGGCCAGCGTCGCGCGGCCGTGCAGGAGTGACTCGCGTGCCTCACTGAGCGCGCGCGCGTCCACCCTGCCGTCCCCGCCGACCAGCACGCCGGTCTCTTCGAGCGCCTCGCGCACGGCGCACACTCGTGCCGCGCGCTCGAAGTCGTCGTCTACACCCGAAACCGGGAAGTCGGCGTCAGCCGCGTCCACCTTGCCGCCCGGAAACGCCATAAACCCCGGTTGGAACGGCACGGCATCGCTCCGCCGCACCCAGTACACCTCGAGATCACGCCCTTGCCCGCGCACCAGCACCACACATGCCGCGTCGCGGAATGTCCTGGCGGCGGCGCTCACTTCCTCTTCGCGTGCGCCTGCTTCGCGGTCTCCACGTACGCCTTCATCGGCACCGCGGCTGCGACCTCGGCGATCACGTCCAGCGGCAGGTCCTCGAGCGTCTTGAATCGGATGCAGGCCTTCCCCATGTCGAGCTTCTTGCCCGCGGCCTTGAAACCCGAGACCAGCTTCTGCTTATGCGGGCCGTCCGCGTAGGCGCACATGAAGTAGAGCGACATGTGGTTCTTCTGGTTGGAGAGCCCGGCGTAGCAGAGCGGCTGGCCGTTGTAGGTGTCCGGGTACTCCTCGAGCGGCACGGACCAAGTGATCATACCCCAGGCGAACGTCTCTTCGTAGCCCTTGGGCAGGCGCTTGTTCACGATGGCGCGCACGGTCTTGAGGGCCTTGCGCCGGTCTTCAGGCAATCCCGCCAGGTACTCGCTGATCGACGTGGCGTCGCTCTTCACGAATGCCCTCCCCTCACGCGTCGTGAACGGACTATGCGCTACACGCTCGCGAGAGTTCCATGGAACGGCGGATCAGGTCCAGCGCCTCGTCCACCTCGGCTACGGTGATGTCGAGCGGCGGGCGGAAGCGCAGCGACACGTGGCCGCAGCCCAGGATCATGAGGCCCAGTTCGTATGCCTTGTCCGCCACGCGATTGCGCGTCTCGGTGTCGGGGAAGTCGATGGCGCACATGAGGCCGCGCCCGCGCGCATTCGACAGCAGCTCGGGCATCTCGGCCTGCATGCGCTCGAGCTGCGACTTCAAGTGCGCGCCCACGCGCGCGGCGTTCTCCACCAGGCCCTCGTCCTCGATGATCTCGAGATAGCGCATGCAGCGCACCATGTCCACGAGATTGCCGCCCCAGGTGGAGTTCACGCGGCTCGACATCTTGAACACGTTGTCGGGTTCCTCTTCGAGTCTGCCGCCGCCCAGCATGCCGCACACCTGCATCTTCTTGCCGAACGCCAGCAGGTCGGGCTTCACGCCCAGCGCCTCATGCGCCCAGAACGTCCCGGTCAGGCCCACGCCGGTCTGCACCTCGTCGAAGATCAAGAGCGCGTCGTGCTCGTGCGCCACGGCTTTCAACGCCGCCAGGAATTCGGGGCGGAAGTGGTGGTCGCCGCCCTCGGCCTGGAGGGGCTCCAGCAGGATCGCGGCGATGTCGTCCTTGCGCTCGGCGAACGCCTTGCGGATCTCGGCGAGTGAGTCGGCTTCGGCTTTCTGAATGCGCGCCAGTTCGGCATCGGTGACCGGGAACATCAGGTGTGGGTTCGACACGCGCGGCCAGTCGAATTTCGCAAAGTACTGGTGCTTCCGAGGGTCGGCGGTGTTCGTCATCGAGATCGTGTAGCCCGTGCGTCCGTGGAACGCCTCGCGAAAGTGCAGGATCTGGTGGCCCTTCTCTACCTTCGAGCCCTTGCGGAAGTTCTGTCGCACCTTCCAGTCCATCGCGGCCTTGAGCGCGTTCTCCACGCCCAGCGCTCCGCCGGCCACGAAGAACGAGTGCGGCAACCACGGGCGCATGGCGACGCGACCGAACACTTCCACGAACTCGGCGAACTCCGTGGAGTAGATGTCGGAGTTGGTGGGATTCACGAGTGCGGCGCGCGTGAGTTTGGCGAGGAACTCGGGCTCCTTCATCTTCGGGTGATTGAATCCGATCGGCAGCGTGGCGAAGAACGAGAACAAATCCAGAAACTCACGGCCGGTGCGCGAATCGTGCAGGCGGCGACCCTGGCTCTTCTCCAGGTCGAGCACCATGTCGTAGCCGTCCGCCAGCATGTGGCGAGCGAGCGTGGCGTGCACCGCGGCGGGTGCGATGTGCGGCGAGTTCATGCGTCTTCCCCTTTAGCCGTGGTCTCGACAAACGTGTCTTCCTTCACCGTGGACAACACCATCACCGTGCGCGTCTGGCGCACGCCCTCGTGTCCGGAAAGCTGCTCCAGCAACAGCGCCTGGAGCGCCGGCATGTCGGCCACGCGGACTTTCAACAACAGCGAGAACTCGCCGGTGATGTGATGACATTCCTGCACCGCATCGATCTTCTTGATGCGCTCGAGGAAGCCCTTCTCGAACCGCGGGTGTTCGAAGAAGACTTCCACGTAGGCGCACACTTGCGCGCCTACGGCGGCGGGATCCACCACCGCGGTCCAGCGCTTGATGACGCCCGCGGCCTCGAGCTTCTTGACGCGCTCGTGCACCGCGGCGGTCGAGAGCCCCACCCGCTTGGCGATCTCGGCCTGCGCCAGCGAAGCGTCCCGCTGCACCAACGCCAGGATGCGGCGGTCGGTGCTGTCGAGTTCCCGCGAGATAGTGGCTCTCTTGACCATGGCTCAAGCATATTATCGGCAGAAGCGAGTTTCAACAGAAATATTTCTTGATATGTTTGACTGTATCAGTAAAATATCTGTCACGGCGCCAATGTACCGTTCGCTTCAGCATAAACGGCTCTGCCACAAGCTGTTGGACGCCCTTAAGACGCGTCGGGGAGCGTCAGGAGCGGCCGCTGAGCCCGAGGGCGCGCAGCAGTGCCTGGAATCGAGGGTGGCGGCGTAACGGGTCCACCGCCGGGTCCACACCCAGCAACATGACCTCGTCGGTTCGGTCGCGGACCGCCCGCTCGAGAAGATCGAGCGCAGCGCCCTCTTCGCCGAGTCCGATGTGGACGAGCGCGAGCGTGTAGGGCTGCACGTAGCGCGCCGGCTGCATGGCGTGCAGGCTGTCGAGCACCGCGCGCGCTTCCCGCTTGCGGCCACTTGCCCCGTAGGCGTAGCCCAGCCAGCCCAACGGGAACGGGTTGCTCGGGTCGAGTCGCGCGGCCTGGCGAATGCTCTCGATGCCCTTCTCGTGGTCGCCGCGGAAGAACTGCGCCTGACCGAGGAGCATGCGGGGCGAGAAGCCGGTGGGGTCGGCATTCGCGACGACGGTGGCCTTGGCGATCGCAGCGTCCCACTGACGTCCCTCGAACAATGGCCACACCGACATGCTCGCCGTGAGCGGCGACAGTGGGTCGATCTCTCGCGCGCGCTCGAACTCGCGTGTCGCTTCCTCGAACCTCCCCAGCACTGTGAGGAGCAAGCCGTAGTTCTGGTGTGCAGTGCCCTCGTTGGGGTTGAGCTTCAGTGCGTGCCGGTAGGAGCGCTCAGCGCCGGCCCAGTCCCAGTCGAACGCCATCTGCGCATAACCGAGCGCCGCAAGAGCGCCGGCGTTATCGGGATCGAGTCGCAACGCCCGGTCCAGTGCGGAGCGCGCCAGCCTTGCTGCCAGGGTGGAGTTCATGTAAATGCCGGACATGTACTCGTACGCCAGCGCCAGTCCCACGTAAGCCGGGGCGTAGGAGGAGTCCCGCGCGATCGCATCCTCGTAGCTGGACACCGCCGCCTGAAATCCGGCGGTGGATTGGCGATTGAACTCGGCGACGCCACGCAGGTACGCCTCGAACGCCTCGGGGTCCACGCGGCGCGAGGTGCCGAGCCGTGAGCGCTCGGCGGGCGTGAGGCGCACGCGCACGTTCTCCACCACGGCCCCGGCCACCTCGCTCTGGAGCCGCAGGACGTCTCGCAACTCCTTCTGGTAGCTCTGGGCCCACAGGTGCCGGTCACTCCGGGCCTCGATCAACTGCGCGCTGATACGCACCATGTCGCCTGCCCGAAGCACGCTTCCTTCCACGATCATGCTCACGCCCAGCTCGCGAGCGATGTCTCGCAGGGAGCGCTTCGTGCCCTTCAGTCGCATCACCGACGTGCGCGAGATCACCCGCAGCGCGCTCACCTGAGCCAGCCGGGTGATGAGTTCGTCGGTCATACCGTCCACGAAGTTCTCCTGCCCGGGATCACCCGACAGGTTGGCGAGCGGGAGCACCGCGAGCGAGTTGCTCGGGCTCGGCGCGCCGCCGAGGAGCCGCGTGCGGAGGCCGCCCACATCCAGCGCCAGCCCGGTCACCGCAGCCAACAGCACCACACCCGCGAGTGCGGCGGACAATGCGGGCCTGGCCGGCGCTCGTCGGGGCCGTGGCTTGGTGCTGGCCTCGCGCATCTGGGCACGCCCGGAGCCGTGCGCCAACCGGCGCAGGTCCACAGCCAGCTCGCGCGCCGACTGGTAGCGGTCACCGGCCGGCTTTTCCAGGCACTTGGCGATGATGCGCTCCAGCTCCGGCCCCGCATCCGCGCCGCGGGACGAAGGCGGCGGAGGGGCTTCCTGGAGCACCGCCAGCATGATGGCCTCGGGCGTGGCGCGTGCGAACGGCGACTCGCCGCACGAGAGCTCGAAGAGCACCGCGCCCACCGCGTGCAGGTCCGAGCGCTCGTCGAGCGCCTCGCCGCGCAACTGCTCGGGCGACATATAGGGCAGCGTGCCGGCGATGCTCGCGAGCCCCGGTGCGGTGACGGTTGCGATCGGATGGCCCTCGCCCGGCAGCGCACGCGCCAGCCCGAAGTCGATGAGCTTTAACCGTCCGCCGTCCGTGACGCGCAGGTTCTGCGGTTTGATGTCGCGATGCAGCACTCCGCTGGCGTGCGCTGCGGCCAGGCCTTCGGCAAGCTGCTCGCCCAGCCGGGCCACCTCCGACTCACTCGCTCGTCCGCGGCGGATGCGCTCGTCAAGCCCCTCGCCGGGAATCAGCTCCATGACCAGGAAGTCCATACCCTCCTGGGAATCGAAGTCGTGGATTACGCCCACGTTTGGATGCTGTAGGCGAGAGAGCGCCAGCGCCTCCGTGCGAAATCGGCGCCGGGCCTCATCGTCGGCAAGTGATCCCGCAGGTAGCACTTTCACCGCCACCTCGCGCTCGAGGTGCTCGTCGTGCGCGCGATACACCACGCCCATCCCGCCCACGCCCAGCGCGGCGACGATGCGGTAGTGCCCGAGCCGGCGGCCGATCATGCGAGGAAACCCCTCCGCGGAGGACCGGGGGGAATCCGTCCGCGGGCAGCATATACCTTCCCTGTGGCTCCCGGCACGCTCCGGGCACGCTCGGGGCACGCTCGGGGCCGATCGGCTCGGGCACTACCGCGAGCGCGACCGACACGAGCGTGGGCCCCGCGGCGTGATTCGCGGTCCGGCACTCCCAACCTCCATCGCCGTGCTAGTGTCCGCGCCATGATCTTCGCCCTCGACCTAGAAGGCGTGTTGGCACCCGAGATCTGGCCCGTCCTGGGTGCGCACTTCGGCGTGCCGGAGTTCTCGCTGACCACGCGCGACATCGGCGATTTCGATGAGCTCATGCGCAAACGGGTCGCGGCCGCCACCCGCGCGCGGCTGACGCTCGCCGACCTCCAGTCTCTCGCGCACGCGGTGGAACCGTTCCTCGGGGCGCGCGATTTCCTGGCCCGGCTGCGCCTGCTCGGGAACGTCGTGATCATCTCCGACACGTTCCACGAGTTCTCCGAGCCGCTCGCCGCCAAGTTGGGGCACGCCTCGCTGTTCGCGAACCGGTTCGAGCTGGACGCCGAGGGCCGGATCTCCGGCTTCAAACTGCGCATCCGCGGCCAGAAGGAGCGCATCGTCTCGGGCTTCCGTAGTGCGGGCTACAAGGTGGCGGCCATGGGCGACTCGCTCAACGACCTGTCGCTCTTGAAGAGCTGTGACTTCCCCGTGCTCTACCGGCCGGTGGAAGCGCTGGCACGCGAGTTCCCGGGCGTGAGCGCGGTGCACAACCTCGACGACGCGCTCGCGTTGCTCGAGGACGCGCGCCGCCGGGTGGACGAGAACGGCGTCAGCTGAGCCGTCAGAGTCGCCGCGCCCAGTCGAACAGCGGCGCGGGATCCGAAAGATCGTCCAGCACGAGGTCGGGGCCGTGCGACGCCAGCAGCTCGCGCGACCTGCCACCGGTTGCGACCGCCACCGCGTGCGCTCCCGCGGCACGGGCGCAGGCGACGTCGTGCTCGGTGTCGCCCACCACGATGCAGCGGCTCGGCGGCACGCCGTGCCGCTCCGCCGCGCGTCGCACGGCGAGGCGAGCGAGCGCGTCTCGGTCGGCCGCCTCCTCGCCGTAGGCGCCCCACGCGAATCGCTCGTACACACCGAAAGCGCCGAGCTTGATGCGCGCCATCTCGCTCACGTTGCCGGTGAGCAGCGCGCTCACCCACGCCGGTTCGGCCGCCACCGCCTGGAGGAGCGCGGACACTCCGGGCAGCAGACCTCCACGCGGCGGGTCCATGAGCGCACGCATGTGTGCGGTGACCCTCGGCCAGAACCGCGTCAGCGCCCCGTCGCGCAGGTCGAGGCCGTGTTTCGCCGCGATATCCCCGACGATCAGCGGGTCGGTGCGGCCGGCGAATGGAATGCTCGCGAGGTCGTCCTCGAGCCCGAACTGCTCGCGGAGCGCCCGCACCAATGCCTCGCGCCCCGCGCCCTGCGTGAGCAGCAACGTGCCGTCGACGTCGAAGAGCCAGACAAGCGAAACCGGAGCGGTGCGCATGAGCCACGTAGCGTAGCCGATTCGGGAGTGTCGGCGCGCGCCCCGCTGGACGTGGCCTCGGCTCGGTGGTTTCCTCGTGTGAACCGTCCGTCGCGCGACAGCTCGCGCGCCCCTGAACCTCCCGAGGCAGGCCCGAGAACGTTGAGCGACGTCACGCCGCACCTCGCCGCCGAACGCGATCCGCCAGCGCTCACGGCCGCCCGTCGCCTGCACTCCTGGATCGCTGCGCGCCATCTGCACGACGGCCGGCTGGCCGGCGCCGATCAGGGCGTGCGCTGGAACATCCGCGTGTGGCGCTTCGTCAAGAGTTACCTGCCGTACCTGCGACCGGCCGAGCGTTTCTACTTCGTCCAGGGCCAAGCGTACTGGGCGTGTGCGTCATGGACGCTGGGTGACCTCACGCATGACGCGGCGTATCACGAAGCCGCACGCGCGGCGACGCGCGTCGTCCTCGCCACGCAGCGGCCGGATGGCGCGTGGGATTATCCCTTGCCCGAGCGGAAGCACCTGGTGGCCACGGTCGAGGGCGATTTCGGGGCCGTGGCGCTGCTCGAGGGCTTTCGCCGCGACCGCCACACGGCGTGGCTCGACGGCGCGCGGCGCTGGCACGACTACGTCGAGCGCGAGATCGGCTACCAGCAGCATGCGGGTGGTCTGTGCGTGAACTACTTCCAGAAGCCTCGCGGACTGGTGCCCAACAACACCTGCGAGTGGATCTGGGTGCTCGGCAGGCTCGCGAAGGCGACGGGCGAGGCACGCTACCTCGAGCGCATCCCGGCGCTGCTCGGGTTTCTCGAAGCCGTGCAGCTACCCACCGGTGAGCTGCCGTACGAGTTGGCCGGCCCGCACGAGCCGCACACCCGGGTGCATTACCTGTGCTATCAGTACAACGCGTTCCAGTGCATGAAGCTGGCGTGGTACGCGGCGGAGCACGGCGACGTCCGCGCGCGACGCGTAGCCGAGCGACTCGCGGACTTCCTCGCCACGGGCGTGCTGCCCTCGGGCGCGGTGCGAGCATCGTGCACGAGCGTGCTACCCGAAGTTGTCTATTACGCCGATGCGGTGGCGATGGCGCTGCACACCGTGAGCGCGCTCGGCTGGCGCGATCACCGGGCCGCCGCCGACCGCGCGTTCGGCTGGGTG
This sequence comes from uncultured bacterium, assembly GCA_964418975.1. GTDB lineage: Bacteria > Eisenbacteria > RBG-16-71-46 > RBG-16-71-46 > RBG-16-71-46 > JAIOPA01. Next base: position 30,247 of record CAYQNV010000052.1, read on the forward strand.
CTGGCGCAGCAGCGCGCCGACGGCGGCTTCGCCCGCTTCTCGCGCGGCGACTACACCGTGCTGTCGGACCGGAACGAGTACCCGCGCTACCTGGCCATGACGCTCTACCACCTAGCCGAGCGCGCGCGGGAAGCGGGGCCGGCGTCATGAGAGTGCTCGTGGTGACTAACATGTGGCCTTCGGCGGAGCGGCCGCACTGGGGCGCGTTTGTGAAGTCGCAGGCGGACTCGCTCGCCGCAGCCGGTTGCGAGAACACGCTCCACGAGATCCGGGGTTGGCGCTCCACCGCCGAGTACCTCGAGGCGTTCGCCAGCTTGCCGCGCGTGGCACGCGCCTGCCGCGCCGAGTTGGTGCACGCGCATTATGGACTCTCGGGTGCTGCCGCCCTCCGCGTGCCGCTGCCGCTGGTGGTGAGCTTCTGCGGCGACGACTTGCTCGGCCGCCCGTCGGCCGGAGGCCGACTCACCCTGAAGAGTCGCGCACTGATCCCGGTCTCGCGCCTCGCGGCGAGGCGTGCCGACGGGGTGATCGTCAAGACCGACGAGATGCGGCGCGTGCTGGTGGCTGTGCCGGACGTGCACGTCATCCCCAACGGCGTGGATCTCGCGAGGTTCGTGCCCGAACCCCGGGACGCCGCGCGCGCCGCGCTCGGCTGGCGGGCCGAGGGTCACGTGTTGTTATTCGCCGCGGACCCGGCCGAAGAGCGCAAGAACTGGCCGCTCGCCGAGGCCACGCTCGCCAATCTCGCAGGACGAGGGCTCGATGTGCGGCTCGAGGCAGTGCATGGCCGGCCGCAGACCGATATGGTGCGCGCCATGAACGCGGCCGACGTGCTGCTGTTGCCCTCGTTCCATGAGGGCTCACCCAACGTGGTGAAGGAGGCGATGGCCGTGAACCTGCCGGTGGTCGCCGCGCCGGTGGGTGATTGTGCGGAGCGGCTGCGAGACGTCACGCCTTCACTGGTCGTGCCGCGCACCGCGGGCGCGTTCGCAGATGCCGCGGCCGCGGTTCTTGCCGCGGGCCATCGCTCGAACGGACGCGAGGTGCTGTCGCGCACACTGTCGATCGAGGCGGTGGCGCAACGCGTGCTGGCGGTGTATGCGCAGGCGCTCGCACACCGAAAGGAGCGTCGCTGACATGTGCGGAATCGCTGGCTGGTACGCGCGCGGCGGCAAACCGGTGCCCGAGGGCGTGATCCGCGCCATGTGCGACACGATCGTGCACCGAGGGCCCGACGACCAGGGCTGGCTGACCGAGGATGACTTCGGTTTCGGCATGCGCCGGCTCGCGATCGTGGACGTGAAGGGCGGGCACCAGCCCATGTCGAGCGGCGACGGCCGCTTCGTCGTCACGTTCAACGGCGAGATTTTCAACCACCCCTCGCTTCGCTCGGAGCTCGAACAACTGGGGCACCGCTTTCGGACGAACTCCGACACCGAGAGCATCCTGCGTGGCTTTCAGCAGTGGGGGCCGGGAGTGTGGGCGCGGCTCGAGGGCATGTTCGCCGTGGCGTTGTGGGACCGGTTCGCCCGCACGATACACCTGGCGCGCGACCCTCTCGGGATCAAACCGCTGCACGTCTCGTTCCAGAACGGCGGCCTCGCGTGGGCGTCCGAGATCAAGGCGTTGGTGCCGGTCGCCGGCCTGCGTTTCACGCCCGACGCACGTGCCATGGACCAGTACTTCGCGTTCGGTCACGTGCTGGCGCCACACACGATCTACTCCGAGGTCACCAAGCTCGAACCCGGCTGCGCGCTGGAGCTGCGCCCCACGGGCGAGCCGCGCGTCACACGCTTCTGGAACTTCGCCTATCGCCCCGTGCCGGAGGCGGGGGAACTCGAATGGGTGGAGCGCTTCCGCGACACGTTCACGGATTGCGTGCGACGGCACCTGCAGAGCGACGTGCCGTTGGGCGCGTTCCTCTCGGGTGGCGTGGACTCCTCGGCGGTCGTGGCGGCCATGCAGCGCGTCATGAACGAGCCGGCGCGCACGTTCACCATCGGCTTCGCGGACAGCGCGTACGACGAGGCTCCTTACGCGCGGCAGGTCGCGGCGCATCTGCAATGCCGCCACACCGAGCGACGCGTCGAGCTGGATGACGCGGCCACGATCCTGCCGCAGCTGGCGTCCGCCTACGACGAACCGTTCGCCGACCCCTCGGCGATCCCCACCTGGTACGTGTCTCGGCTCGCGCGCGAACAGGTCACGGTGGCCATGAGCGGCGACGGCGGCGACGAGCTGTTCGCGGGCTACGAACGGCACCGTGCCGAGCGCTTGCTCGCCACACGCCGGCCGCTGTTCGCGCTGGCCGGCGTGCTGGCCGCGCTCCCGCCGCTGCCGATCGCGCGCTGGAACTACCTGCGCCAGCGCCTGGCCAAGATCACCGCCGACGCGCGGCTGCCCGGGACGTTCCAGCGCTTCTTCAGCAAGTACCAGCTCGCCCCCCGCTCCGTACGGGCGGAGCTCTACCGCCCCGGTTTCGCGGCTCGGCTCGAGCAAGGCGACGAACTGGACCGGTTGGCCGCGGCGTACTTCCCGACCCCCGTGTCGCGCGACCCGGTGGAGAATCTGTTGTACGCCGACACCGTCGTTCGCCTGCCTGATGACATGCTCACCAAGGTGGACCGCGCCAGCATGCAGCACTCGCTCGAGGTGCGCGTGCCATTCCTGTCGCACGTATTCGTGGAGTTCGCGGCGACGGTCCCGGTGAAACTCAAGCTCCGTGGCGCGATCGGCAAGTATCTCGTGCGAAAAGCGATCGAGCCGTGGTTGCCGGCGGGCTTCCTGGACCGCCCGAAGCAGGGTTTCGCCGTGCCACTCGCACGTTGGGTCAAGGGCGATCTCGGCGGCTACGTCGAACGCGTGTGGCGCGAGGCGCGCGCCGACGAGGCCGGCGTGTTCAAGTTCGAAGCCATCACCGCGCTGTTCGCGGAGCACCGCAGCGGCCGCGCCGACCGCTCGCAGCTGCTCTACGCGCTCGCCATGTTCGCGCTGTGGTGGCAGGGCCGGCCGCGCTGACGCCGGCTCAGTCCCTGCGAAACGCCCGATTCGACTCGCCGCGCTGCCACGGCCGGTAGTCGAGCGCAAACCGGATGCGTTCGCCCAGCGGCGGGTGCGTGTAAAGCAGCAGCTTCACCCACGCGGCCGGTTCCGGGTCGCTGCGATTGCCGCGGGCCAACATCAAGAATGCGCGGGCGCCGGCGTCGTTGTCGTGCGTGATCTCCAACGCGTAGACATCGGCCTCGTGCTCGATGGTGCGCGTCACCACGTTACTGAGCGGCGCCCCGAGCCAGGCCACCAAGCTCAGCATGGCGAACAGCAGTGGCATCGCGGCCAGGTCGCCCGGCTCGTGCACGCCCCAACGTTCACCGAACACGCGCAGCATCACACGCACCAGCTTGGCCACCAGCCAGAACGCCACAAACGCGCCGGCCGACGTGAGCAGCAGCCCTTTCCAGATGTGCTGAAGTACGTAGTGACCCATCTCGTGGCCCATCACGAACAGGATCTCGTCCTTCGCGAGCCTCTCGAGTGTGGTGTCCCACAGGACGATGCGCTGCGAGGCCCCGAAGCCACTCACGTACGCATTGATCTTGGTGGTTCGCTCGCTCATGTCCACTTCGTACACGTGCTTCGCCGGCACGTGCGCGCGGGCGCCGAGCGCCAGGATCTCGTCGCGGAGCTGTACGTCACGAAGTGGCGTGAACTTGTTGAACAGCGGATCGAACACCAGCGGCTGCAACACCACGCTCGCGAGCAGCACCGGCAGCGCGCCGGCCGCGAGCCATAGCCACCAGCGTCGCGGGCTCGTCTCGACCGCGCGCCACGCCACCGCCAGCAGCGGCAGCACGCCCACCGCTGCCCACTGGAATGCGAGCGACTTGAACTGGTCCAGGCACCAGGCTCCGAAGGTCTGGGTGGCGAAGCCGAAACGCTTCTCCAGCGCGTATCCCTCGTACCAGCTGAGCGGGAACAACAGCACGAACATCGCCAGCAGGTAGAGCGTGAAGAACACGAGTACGCGCGCCCAGCGGCCGCGCGCACGCGCCAGCGCGAGATCGCGGAATCGTTGCGACATCCCCGTGAACAACAACAGCACGCCCGCGATCACGCCGACGAGTGGTGACAACAGCTGGGACGCCACGCGCAGACGCTGGTACTCGCGATTCTCGGGTGTGAACCCCTGGCGCGCCTCGGCCAGGATGTCGCGCGTCATGTCCGAGGCGGTGACCGACGTGGCGAGGGACTCGGCCGATGCGGCCACCTGCGCGGCCGCGAGCTTTGCCCCCCACGCAGCCGGAGGCTCGGCGAGTCCAACCGTCAGCAACGCGACCCACAGCAGTGCCAGTGATCTCACGGTGCCTCCGAGGGTGGTGGAGCACGCAGCCTAGCGGGCGACTCTCGCGAAGGCCATGCGTGCCGGGTGTCGGCGAACGGCGCGGCCGCGCGGCGAGCGCCGGGCCACACAGCCGACGAGGGGCCGGCCGTGGCCAGCCCCTCGCGTCTCGCGTCGAAGCGGGTCAGGGGCTCGCTCCGAGGCTCTCCCGGCACGTTCGATGGGCGGATCGAACGCGGGCGCCGGCCGCGCAACTGAAGGGCCCGCGCGGCGGCAGCCCACCGAACATTGTGAGGGAGCCGATCGCCAACTCCAAGGGATATTCTCGGGTCGGCGGAATTGGTGGAACCGCCGCGGGTGGCTGCCCGCAATCAGCAGGTCAATGAAGCACCAGCACGCGTCGTGAGAGCAGGGCCTCAGCGCTGCGCACGCTCGCCAGGTACACGCCGGGGGCCACCCGCCGGCCCGAAGCGTCGCACAGATCCCAGCGAAGTTCGGCTCGACCTGCCGCGGGCGAATCGTGTCGCCACGCGCGCACGCGTCGCCCCGAGACGTCCAGCACTTCCATGCTCACCTCGCCCGCACGTGCGGTCGAGAACTGGAACGTCACTGCGTCACGTGCCGGATTCGGCGAGGGCGCCGCGAACGACAGGCTCGGACTGAGAGCGTTCACCCCTGCCACCTGTCCTGTAGCAGCATCGAACGTGAGCCCCTGCGGTGGCAACGTGCAGGTGATGGGTGGTCCCACGAGCTGGCCCGAGCCGGTGGCGAACACCCGGATGCCGGGTGAACCGAAGCTGGAATTGCACGCCCACACCTCGCTCCCATCCGGCGTGACCTCGGCGTCGGCGAGCGAGAACCCGCCGGGGCTGTAGAGCGTGGCCAGCCGGCGTCCGCTCACCGGCGACCAGCGGATGAGCTGCGTGTTGAAGGATGCGTCGCCCACGATGGCGTAGGCACGCGCGTCGTCGTGCCAGGCCAGGTCGAGCACGTCGCCGCCCAGTGAATCCTCCCGCGCCACGACGCCGTCGGCCACGAGCGCCACCGGGTCCACGCGCACGATGCCGCCGTCCATCGCGCCGTAGAATCCGACGCAGCCCAGGTAGAGTCGCGTGCGTGGCGCGTCGAACACGAATGCGGTAACCGGGTTCTTGCGCGGCAACAGAATGCCCTGCACGCCCGGGTGTGCCGGATCGCAATCCACCAGCGTGTCGTCGCGCGTGTCCACCACCGCCACCAGCGACGAGTCGGTGGGTTGGAAGCCGGCGTTGCGGTTGACGCGCTGGAGCGACACGAACAGCAGCGGTCCCACCATCTGCAGCCGGTCCATCTCGGGGATGCCGTCGGCGTCGGCGAGGGCGGCCAGCGAGACCGTGCCCACGTGCGCGCCCGTGGTGGGATCCACGATCCACAGGTCCGTGGACTCGTAGCGCGTCACGTAGGCGCGACTCGGCGAGCTGAACGCGATGTCGTAGGGGTTGGAGCCATTGCCCACCGAGAACTGGCGCACCAACGCGTAGCTGGTGCCGTTCAGCACCTGGATATTGTCGGCGCCGAAGCGATTGACCACGTACACGCGCCCGTCGTACCAGCGCACGCGAGCATCCGAGTGCACCGGGGCGACGTTGCAGGTCTTGGCGTACGTCGAAGCGTCCACTCCACTGCACGAACCCGTGCTGAAGTCCGATTCAACGACGTAGGCGCGGGCGGCGAGCGCCGGAGGCGCTACGGCGAAGCTCATCAAAAAAATCGTCGCCAGCGCGACGGCAGGGCGGATGGTGCGAGGCAAGGTGTCCTCCGGGTTCGGATGCGGTGCGGGTTCGGGCTGTCGAACGGATGCAAGAGGCAGAGCAGGCCCGGTGGGCCGGCGCGCTGGCGAGTACACAGTCGGGACTAGGGCGGAGCCGCGCCCTCCCCCAGATCGAGCGAGAGCGACACGAGCAACATGCGGCCCGGCAGCGGAAAGCCGGCCACGTCCTGGGCGAGCCTGTCGCCGAGGTTCCGGCCCTCGACTAACAGGCCGGCGCGGCCGAACCGCTTGCCGAGTACGGCTCCCACCAGCGTGCGCGAGGGCGCGCCGTTGAAGTTGACTCGGTCGAGAAACGTGTCGCCCAGGTACTCGACGTCGCCGGTGACGGTCCAGCCGCGTGCTCGCCACGAGAGCCGCGCGTAGGACTGGCGCTCGGCGCGCTGAGGCAGCCGCCGGCCGTGGTAGAACGAGATCGGCGTGCGGTCGGTGGCCGAGAGCCACGCGGTCGAGGCCGACAACTCGACTCCGCGCCACGAGGCGCGCAGCGACGCCTCCTCGCCGTAGAGCCGGGCCGCGCCCACGTTCACCGCCCTCGCGCCGCGCGTCGAGCTGCGTTCGTAGAGCACGAGGTCGTGCGCGTGCGTCGCATGTCGCGACCAGTCGGCCGAGAACCGCCCTGCCGCCCACTCCCGCGCCCAGGTGATGCCGGCGTCCCAGCTCTCGGCGTGCTCCGGGACCAGCGTGGGGTTCCCGGTGACCGAGCCGTCGATGCCGAACAGTTCGTCGAACTCGGGCGCACGGCTCGACCGCGACCAGTTGCTCTTGAGCTCCACGCCGAAGCCGACGCGGATGCGCGCGCCGAGTTGCGGCGCATCGAGCGTGCGCCTGGAGTCGCGCACGCGCAGGGCGCCGGTCGAGCGCGTGTCCTGCACCGACTCTCGCTGCCGATCCCAGCGCCTGCCCGCGGATAGCAACCCGCGCGCCTCGGCGCCACCCACCTGCACGCCCACCCACGCGGCGCGCGTGTCGCGCCGACTGGCGGGAGGGTTGGCGAGCCCGGCGGTGGGCGCCGCCGGCCGCGCGGCCTCGTCGCGGAGCGCCAGACCGGTGCGAAGCGAGCACCAGTCCCAGCGAGCGGGACTCGTCCCCTCGAAAGAGACGCCCGCATCGTCGAAGCGCTCGCGCGTGTCCACGCGGCCGTAGCCCAGCTCGCCCGCCGTGTCGCGCAGGCGCGTGACCTCGTGCGACGCGCTCAGGCGAACCTCGAGCGAGGGCGCACGGGGCCCCAGGCCCGCGTGAGCCTCCGTTGCGGCCACGACTCGCTCGCTCGCGTAGCGCGCGGTGAGCGCCGGCGTGGCTCCCGGACCCGGCACGCCCTGTCCGCGCCGGAAGTACTCCACGTGCGCCGAGCTCTGGAGCCGGTCGTCTGGGGCCCAGCCGCCGCGCACCAGCCCCGAGGCGGCGTCGAAGCGCGAGTTCACGCGTGGCGCGATCACGTCGTCGTTCGGCTCGAGCGGGGTGGAGTTGTCGTCGTGAAACCGATAGTCGCCGTCACTTCCCTGCCAGCCGCCGTGCGCCAGCCACGACCACGCGCCACGTCGCGCGCCCCAGCTGGCCTGCGCTTCGGAAGTGCCGAACGAACCCGCGGCCACGCGCAGTTCGCGCACGCCCGCTCCCGCGCGCGACAATAGATTCACGGCGCCGCCGGGCGTGGGTGTGGCGAGTGACATGGGCGAGGCGCCACGGTAGATCTCGACGGCCTCGATCGCGGTGGCCGGAAGCCCCGCCAGGTCCACCACGCCGTGCGAGGCGGACGTGAGCGGCACGCCATCCAGCAGCACCGTCACGTGCCCGGGTGGTGCGCCGCGCAACGACATGGTGGAGAAGGCACCCATGCCGCCGAACTGGGACACGCGCAGGCCCGCGGCCTCCACCAGCGCGTCGGCCAGCGAGGCCACGGTGCGGTCGCCACCGCCGGACCTGAGCGTGGTGACGAACGCCGTGGGCGCGCGGCGCCGCGCGCGCTCGAGCAGGGCGTCCACGCGCACCGGTGGCAGCACCACCACCGGGTGCGGAAGGTCTGGCGTACGCGACACGGCGTGATACGAGGTGTCGGACTCATCGGCGAACGCCCCCGAGTCGGGGAGCGACGCCGCGGTGTCGCGCACGCGCAGATCTGGGGCGGACGAAGCCGCCACGAAAAGGAGCAAGGCCGTCAGGGTCTCGATCATGGCGTCCTTCGCGCCTGAATCGATGGCTCCCGGCGCACCAGACAACACGCACCAGGGGGCCGCGGACGGCGGATCCCAGCGCGCCTGTCTCTCGAGGCGACGGGACGTTTGCTCCTGGGCAGGTTTCCTGACTGAGGGCTTCCTCTTTGAGGCGCCACGACCGTGGCACTTCGTCGAGGAGCGCATCCGCCTTCCCGGCGAACCGGTGGCGTTCGGATGCGCCTCACCCATCACAGTGGCGGGACCGCGCGGGAATCACACCCGCTTCCCTTTTCCCCCGCGTCGTGCGGGGCACCCAGAAGATGTCGTACGCAAGGTGACCGAACGGTGCGCCCGCGTCAACCGCGAACTCCCGGCGCTCAATCCGCGAGCGCGCGCCCTCGCGTCTCCAGCACGAACGGCAGCAACAGCAACCCGGCGAGCGGCACCGCGCCCACCCAGAACAGCACGCTCAACGCCGAAGCGAGTGCGTCGTCGCCGCGGCTCGCGATGCCGCCCACGACGAACGGGCCGATGGCCGCCACGACGCGGCCCGCGTTGTAGCAGAAGCCCGCGCCGGTGCCGCGCAGCCGCGTGGGGAACAACTCTGGCAAGTAGTAGGTGAAGCTGCCGAACACGCCGAACACGGTGAGCCCGATGAAGAAGTACATGTAGAGGCGCGTTTGGTTCGCCATCGGCAGACCGAACGCGGCCATCACCGCGAGACCCGCGCACAGGTAGTACACCGCATACATCGGCCGGCGACCGAGGCGCTTGGCGAATGGCACCGTCAGCAGCGTGCCCACGAGCCCGCCCACGTTGAAGCAGTTGGTGGCGAGCGCTTTCCAGCTCTCTCCCAGCGTGCGGGCGGCGGTGGGCGCCAGGCCTTGCGCCGCCGCGGTGGACGCCGCGAGGCCGCTGGCCACGATGGGCATGAACGCATTGCAGCTCCACCACGTGATGAGCGCCACCACCGACATGGCGAGCCCCGACAGCGTCGCCGCACGGATCCCGGGCGCGAACAGTTCGCGTAGGCGAGGCGGCGCGGCCTGCGCCGAGACGCGCGCCCAGCGCTCGGGCTCGCGCACGAACAGCCGCAGCACGAACGCCACCACGGCGGGGATCAGCCCGCACAGGAACACGTAGCGCCACGCCGTCTCGGGGCTCGTGTTCATGTGCACGCCCTGGATCTGCCACACCACGAATGTGGCGAGGAACAGACCCAGCGGCGACGACGTGTAGAGCAGCGCGCCCGCCTCGACGCGGCGGTGTTCGGGCACCACCTCGGCCACCATGGCCGCGCCGGCGGCCCACTCGCCGCCGATGCCGAGGCTGGCGATGAGCCGGAAGAACGCCAGCCACGCGAGGTTCGGCGCGAACGCGCACGCCGCGGTGCCGAGCGAATAAAGAAACATGGTCAAGAGCAGCGTGCGCGTACGGCCGATCCGATCCGCGACGCGGCCGAACACGATCCCGCCGGCCGCCCAGCCCAAGAGCAACAGCGAGGTGAGCACACCGGTCCATTGCAACGTCGCCGCTTTGGCCTCGGGACTCCCGAGCGGCAACCCGAGCAGCGTGGGCACGCAGGTCGGGGCGACGAAGTTGAACAGCAGCCCATCGAAGACGTCGAAGCCCCAGCCGAGCCAGGCGGCGAACAACACCGTCCACTGGTAGCCGTTCATGTCGAGGAATCCGCGACGGGCGGTGGCGGCGGACGAGGTCACGGGTGGTGTCCCGGTCCGGCGTCCACCAGCGCCCGCGCGCGGCGGAACACGCGTTGCCACATGGCGGGCGTGAGGCGGCCGTTCTGCGTGTTCTGCCGGCTCGGATGAAAGCTCGAGAGCAGCACCGGACCGCCCTCGAAGCGATGCTCGGCACCGTGCGCGAATCGCGGCCGCTCGCGCGCGGGCAGCCGCTCCCACCAGCCGCTCGCACGGAGCCAGGCCTCGTGGCCGATGCGCCCTAGCGTGAGTACCACGCGCGTGCGACGGAGCAACGCCAGCTCGGCGGCCAGATAGGGCCGACAGCGCTCCAACTCGGCGGGCGTGGGCTTGTTGTCGGGAGGCGCGCAGCGCCCGGCGGCGGTGATCCAGCAGTCGGAGAGCTGCTGGCCGTCGTCGCGCGACACACTGCCGGCCTGCGCGGCGAATCCGGTGCGATGAAGCGCGCCGAAGAGCCAGTCTCCGCTCGAGTCGCCGGTGAACATGCGCCCGGTGCGGTTGGCGCCGTGCGCGCCCGGCGCGAGCCCGACCACGACCAGCCGAGCCCGCGGGTCGCCAAAGCTCGGCACCGGCCGGCCCCAGTAGCTCTGGTCACGGTAGGCGCGGCGCTTGTCGCGCGCCACCGTGGCGCAGTGTTCGCGAAGTCGCGGGCAGAGCTCGCACGCCACCACCGCGCGCGTCACCCCGGCGAGTGTGCGCCAGCGTGGAGCGCTCATCGCGTGCCCAGCCAGGTGACGCGGCGCACCACCGAGCCACGGGCATCGGTGAGGCGCGCCCAGTAGGCCCCGGGCCGCGCGCGCGTGCCGTCGTCCGCACGTCCGTCCCACTGCGTCACGGGCGCGTCTCCTTCGAGCACGCGACCCCACACGCGTCGTCCGTTCACGTCCAACAACACCAGCGTGGCGCTGCCCTGCACGCCACGCGCGGCCAGCCGCACGCTGCCGGCCGAGGGGTCGGGCGAAGCGGTGAGTGACGCGCGACACGCGCCGCTCACGTGCGCGCCGCAAGTTCCTCCGAGTCGGAACAGCGCGAAGTCGCCGGGCTCAAGCGTCAGCTCGAGCCGCCGGCCGTGCGCGGTGGGTGCGGTGTCCCACGGCGTCCAGCCGCCGCCATCGCCGAAGCGTTCCACGGGACGATCCCCCACCAGCTCGATCGCGATCGTCTGGGAGAGCGACGAGTCGCGGTTCGCCACGAACAAGTGCGGTGCGCCGTCGGGCGCGGCGAACGTTCCCAGCGTGACGCGGCCCTCGACCGATGCGACCAACGAGTCGGGAGCGAACGCCGTGCCGCCGCCCGGGACTCCGCCCGAATGCTCGGTGGAGATCCATGCGAGCCCCGCCAACTCCTCGCCCAGCGGTCGCACTCGCCGGTTCAACTGCTGCACGCGAGCGTAGTGAGGCGTGCGCTCGCCGGTTCCCCAGCGGATCATGCCGTCGCCCCAGTTCAGCCCCGGGTCCGGCGCGGGTGTCCAGTAGGTGAAGTAGCCGATGCCCGTGCTGCCGTAGGACAGCCACTGCGCCACCTGCCAGCGAAGCAGCGCGTCGTTCATCTCGCGGAAGCCGCCGTGGCGAGTGAGCAGCACGATGCCCCAGAACGGCAGGCCGAACTCGCGCGCCACCTGTGCCGTGCCGGCCACGTTCTCGATGAACTCGCCGCGCTCGCTGCCGTTGAAGTGATCGTAGTGGTCGGTGCACAGCACCGCCGGCTGCACCTGGGTGGCGTAGGCGCGCAGGTGGGCGAGCCAGACCTCGCGCGTGGGGAACGCCAGCCGACCCACGAGGTTGTTCCACGCGGGGTGTGCGGGATCGTACGCGCGCAACAGCCGGAACCACTCGGCCAGGCGCGGGAAGCGCGACTCGTCCGGCTCGTCGCCCAGGTAGTAGCCGAGGAACGCGGGATGGTCACGATAAGCGGCCACGATCTGTTCGAGCGTGGCGAGCGAGGCCGGGTCGTCCTCGTGCACGTCGTCGAGCCGGTTGTCGAGCAGCAGGTTCTTCACCCCCACCCTGCCCGAGTATTCGAGCCTCGCGAGATTCGGTTCGACTGTGCCCGGATCCTCCCACGCGAGCACCGTCACATTGAGTCCTGCATCCGCCAGTTCGGCGTAACGCGCCGGCGTGGTGGAATCGGCGGGTGGCGCCACCCAGCCGAACAGCGTGAATCGCGGCAGCGAGGCCGTGCCCGGATGGCGTGCCGGAGTTGCCGGCAGCACGGCGGGGCGCGCGGCAGCGCGGTCGCCGGCCGCGGAGGCGGCGGCGAGTGTCAAGCTGAGGGCCAGGGCGAGCAATAGTCGCAAGCGGTTCCGCTCCGGTGGGGTTGCTTGAAAGAGTGCGGACAATCCCATAGGTTGCCCCGGTGCTCGAACGATTGCGGGGCCTCATCCTCGGGGGTCGCAAGAACCTCTTTGACCCGAGGATCCATCACCAGCTCGCGCTGATCGCGTTCTTCGCCTGGGTGGGCTTGGGGTCCGACGGACTCTCGTCCTCGTCCTACGGCCCCGAGGAAGCCTTCCTCGCCCTCGGCTCGCACACGCACCTGGCACTGTACCTGACGGTGGCCATGGTGCTCACCGTCTTCCTCATCTCCGCGTCCTACACCCAGATCATCGAGCTGTTCCCGAGCGGTGGCGGCGGATACCTGGTCGCCACCAAGCTGCTGGGGACCACGCCGGGCGTGATCTCGGGCGGTGCGCTGGTGGTGGACTACGTGCTCACCATCGCCATCTCGGTGGCGTCCGGCGTGGACGCGATCTTCTCGTTCATTCCCGCCACGTACGTGGCCTGGAAGGTGCCCGCCGAGGTCTTACTCGTGAGCGGCCTGACCGCGCTGAACCTCCGGGGCCTCAAGGAGTCGGTGTCGGTGCTCATGCCGATCTTCGTGGCGTTCGTGCTCACCCACTTCGCTCTCATCGTGTACGGCATCGTCACGCACCTGGGCGACTTCGGGCCCATGATGACCGCCACCGTGGCCGACACGCGCGCGGCCACGACGGAACTCGGCATGCTCGGCGTGTTGGCGCTGTTCCTGCGCGCGTTCTCACTCGGCGGCGGCACATTCACCGGGATCGAGGCCGTCTCCAACAGCACGGCCATCCTGCGCGAGCCGCGCGTGGAGACCGGCAAGCGCACCATGGCGTACATGGCCGCGTCGCTCGCGTTCACGGCCGGCGGCATCCTGCTGTGCTACCTCTTGAACGACGTCACGCACGAACCCGGCCGCACGCTGAACGCCTCGCTGTGGTCGGTGCTCACCCAGGACTGGATGTTGTGGGGCCTGCCCATCGGCACGGGCGTCGTGATCTTCACGCTCCTGAGCGAAGGCGCGCTGCTGTTCGTGGCCGCCCAGACGGGATTCGTGGCCGGCCCGGCCACGCTGGCGGCCATGGCCGTGGACCAGTGGGTACCCAAGCGCTTCGCGCACCTGTCCGAGCGCCTGGTCACGCAGAACGGCATCCTCACCATGGGGTTCGCCGCGATCGCCACGCTCATCTACACGGGCGGCGCGGTGAAGCTGTTGATCGTCATGTACTCCATCAACGTGTTCCTCACGTTCACGCTTTCGCAGCTGGGCATGGTGCGCCACTGGTGGGAAGTCCGGCGCACCGAGGCGCACTGGCGGCGGCGCTTCTTGCTGGCGGGGCTCGGAACCGTGGTGACGGGCGGCATCCTGGTGGTGACGTCGGTGATCAAGTTCACGCAGGGCGGCTGGCTCACGCTGGCCGTGACCGGCGCGTTCATCCTGCTGTGCATGGCGGTGCGCGCGCACTACCTGCGCGTGCGCGGCGTGTTGAAGAGCCTGGACGACGTGCTCTCCGACCTGCCCATGCCCGATCGCGAGCACGCCCCCGAGCTGGCGCCCGACGGGCCCACGGCCGTGGTGCTGGTGGAGTCCTACGCCGGGCTCGGCATCCACACGTTGCTCACCGTGCAGCGCATGTTCCCGCGCCACTTCAAGAACCTGGTGTTCGTGTCGGTGGGTCTGGTGGATTCGGGACAATTCAAGGGCACCGAGAGCGTCGTGGCGCTGGAGCAGAAGGTGCAGCGCGACCTCGAGCAGTATGTGGAGCTGGCGCAGAAGATGGGCTTCTACGCGGAGTACCGCTTCACGCTGGGCACCGACCTGATCGAGGAGCTGGAGCAGATCTGCCACGATCTACAAAAGGAGTTCCGGCGCTCCATGGTGTTCGCCGGCCAGCTCGTGTTCCAGCGCGAAACCGTGTTCACGCGCACGCTGCACCACGAGACCGCGTTCAGCATCCAGCGTCGGCTGCAGTTCGCCGGCATCCAGGTGATCATCCTGCCCATCCGCGTCTGGCAGAAGCAGAAGCCGGCATGATCCTGTAAAGGAGCATTCTCCATGTTCACCCTCGACCTCACTGGCAAGCACGCCCTCGTGCTGGGCGTGGCGAATCACCGAAGCCTGGCGTGGGCCATCGCGCGACAGCTGCACGGGGCCGGCGCCGCGCTGTGCCTCACCTATGCCGGCGAACGGCTCAAGTCGGGTGTCGAGGAGCTGGCCGCAACACTCCCGGGCACGTTGGTGCTGCCGTGCGACGTGACCGACGACGCGCAGATCGACGCCGTGGCGAGCACGCTGGGCGAGCGCTGGGGTTCGCTGGAGATGCTCGTGCACGGTGTGGCGTTCGCCAAGAAGGAGGATCTCGAGGGCTCGTTCGTGGCCACATCGCGCGACGGTTTTCGGCTGACGCTGGAGGTGAGTGCTTACTCGCTCCTGAACGTCTCGCATCGCGTACTACCGCTGCTCGAGAAGAATGGCGCCACCATTGTGTCGCTCACCTATCTCGCCGCCGAGCGCGCGGTGCCCAACTACAACGTCATGGGGAGCGCCAAGGCGGTGCTGGAGCAGATCACGCGCCAGATGGCGTGGGAGCTGGGCCCGAAGAACATCCGGGTCAACGCGGTGAGTGCCGGCCCGGTGAACACGCTGGCGGCGCGCGGCGTGCGCGGCTTCACCGGCATGTACAAGGAGCACGCCGAGCGCGCCGCGCTCAAGCGCAACATCACGCAGGACGAGGTGGGCACGACGGCGCTGTTCCTGTTGACCGACATGTCGAGCGGCATCACCGGCGAGGTGCTGTACGTGGACGCCGGCTACCGCATCATGGGGATGTAGCACTCGCCGCGCGCCGGCGCTCGTGCACCAGTACAAGCGTCACGAACACACCGGTCACCACCGCCACTCCCACAATGGGCGGGAGCCTCTCGCGCAGCGGCAATAGCGCGAGCAGCAACGCCGCAGCCGTCACCGCCGGCCACGCGCGCCGGCCACGCACCGTTTCGGGCACCGTGACCGCCCGGGCCGTGACGAACGACGCCAGCCACAGCACGGCGCCGCCGTAGAGCATTCGTGCCGTCTGCGGCGAGAGCGCGTGGTCAGAGGACTCTTGCAGGGCGCGCTCCACGCCGGCCACCACGAACGCGAGCGCCAGCATCAGCGGCAGGTGCACGAACAGCAGCGACTGGCCGGAGCGCACGAGACTTCCCACGTCCGGGCGTGAGAAGTGGTCGAAGTACTCCCACCACACGCACGCGGCTGTCACGAACGCCAATACGCCGATCACCACCGACGGCAGCCACAGGTCCGCGGCCGCGAGCCCGCGCACCACGGCCGCGAGCGATTCGCCGAGGAAGATGAGCGTGAACAGCGCGAAGCGCTCGGGTAGGTGCGTGCCATGCACCGGCACGCGCTGCAAGCGGCGCACCGCAAGCCTGGGTCCCACCAGGTCCACGGCGAGCCCGGCGAGCCACGTCACCCACGCGAGAGTCGTGCCGACGAACGCCGAGGTCGCGGCGAACAGCACTCCGACGGCGAACACGGCCGCGAGGAACCCGGTCACGGAGCGTGAGTCCGGGTCGTGTCGCCATACGCGCAGGTATTGGAGCACGAGGCAGGTGCGGAGCGCCGCGTAGGCGAGCGCGAACCCGCGGAAGTCGTCCACGCTCATGCCCGACACCTGCACCGCCATGACCGCCGCGAACAACATCTGGGCGAGTGTCAGCACACGCTGTACCGGGTCGTCGCTGTCGAAGCGCGTGGTGAACATGGTCTGGCCCACCCACGCCCACCATACCGGCACGAACAGGCCGAGGAACTGCACAAATGCCAGCGGCGTGAGGTCCGGGTAGAGCCGATGCGCGAGCTGCGACACGGTCACCGCGAAGACCAGGTCGTAGAACAGCTCGAGCCACGTGGCGTGGCGCTCGACGTGGTGGTCGTCGCGCAGGCGAGGCTTACGATGGTGCTTCATCGCGCGGCAAAGTAGCCGCGACAGGCATGCGGCGCAAAGTTTCGCGTGGATCCGCCCCGGGCGGTGTGCCAGGGCGAGGCGAGCGGGCCACTCGGGTGTGGCAGCCCCGCGGCGGTCGGGCCTCGCGCAACGCCCCTTCCCGTTGCGAAACGCCCATTCGAGCCGCCCTGCGAGAGGTCGGGAATAGGTCGCCCGGGCTGGCGTACTTCGTGCGTGACCGATCCGGCGCAACCCCCGGCGAGTCCGAAAGGAGAACACCATGAAGCTCGCAACGACGTCGCACCCGACCGCCGGCGCGAATCCGCGCCGCGAATCCCGCAAGGTCCTCAGCCTGTCGCCCCTCACCTGCTCCGCGGCGCTGCTCGCGCTGGCGCTGCTCGCGACTCCCGTCTTCGCGGACACTGACGAACGGTCCTCGTCCCGCCATCGCACGAACCTGCGCGAACTCGACACGTGGGCTGATGGCCGCGTCGTGGACGTGCAGCTGCGCGTGGACGGCGAAGCCGCGCCGCTCTACTGGGCGCCGGGCCGTGACGACCGTCATTACGTGCAGGCGTTCGCCGGTCGCAACTACTCGGTCGTGCTGCGCAACAACACCGGCCGGCGCGTGGCGGTGCTGCTCGCGGTGGACGGCCTGAACGCCGTGAACGGCGAGATCACCCGGCTCCAGTCGCACGAGCCCATGTACGTGCTCGGTCCCTGGGAGACGGCTACCATCCGCGGCTGGCGCTCGTCGCTCGACGAGATCCGCCGGTTCGTGTTCGTGGACGAGCGCCGGAGCTACGCCGAGCGCACCGGGCAGTCCAACTCCGACATGGGCTGGATCCGCGTGCTGGCGTTCCGCGAGCAGCAGACGTGGTTCGAGAAGCAGCAAACGGATTGGGGCAAGGTGAGAAGCAACTACCGCGGCAACGGCTCTTCCCCGAGCGTGCCCGCGCCGAGCGAGGCTCCGCAGTCGCGTCTCGACGACGCCAAGGGCGAACGGGCACCCATGGCGCAGGAAAACGTTCCCGAGTCGCGGGCCCGGGTGATGACGCCCGAGTCGAAGGACAATCTGGCGCGCGGCGAGCAGGAGAACGGTGGCTCTTTCCCCGGCACCGGCTGGGGCGAGCGTCGCACGGACCGCGTGCGGCAGGTGCAGTTCACGCCGGAGCGAGTCGCGGCGGACCGCATCCTCTTCCGCTACGAGTACGCCTCGGGCCTGCGCGCCCTCGGCATTTTTCCGATCCGCCACAACCGTCGCGACCGGCTCAACGAGCGCGACGGCGACCTCGGGTTCGCGAAGCCGCCGCGCTGGTAAGTACCGCCGATTGATCCAAGGCGCCCTCCTCTCTCAGCGAGAGGGCGGCGCCTTCGGCGTTCTATCCCGAGAACATGCTCCGCGCCACGAACAGCAAGTTCGCGGGTCGCTCGGCGAGCCGGCGCATGTACCACGGGAACCAGTGGGCGCCGTAGCTGATGAGCACGCGCACGTTGCGCCCGGACTTGACGAGGCGCAGTTGCTCGGACCGTCCGATGCCGTAGAGCAGCGCGTACTCGTAGGCGTTCGCCGCAACACCCAGGCGGCCCGCCATCTGCTCCAGTCGTAGGATCAACGCTTGGTCGTGCGTTCCGAGCGTGGCCCATGCGCCGGCGGTGCGAGCGTCGTGGCCCCACAGCCGCTCCGTCATCCAATGGAAGTTCTCGTCCACCTCGCGCTTGTCGGGGAACGCCAGCTCCGCCGGCTCGGCGTAAGCGCCCTTGACGATGCGGATCGCCGGCCCGAGCGGCAGTAGCGATTCGAGATCCGCACGCGTGCGCCGCAGGTACGCTTGCAGACACACGCCGACGTTCGTGTGCGTGCGCCGCACCTCGCGATAGAGCGCCAGCGTGGCCTGGGTGTAGGCGGTGCCCTCCATGTCAATCCACAGGCGGCTGCCGTGCACACGGGCCGCCTCGGCCAGCGCGCGCGTGTGCTCGGTGCAGAGCGCCGCATCGATGTCGAGCCCCAGTTGCGTGGGCTTGATCGACACCTCGCCGTTCACGTTGTCGCGGCGGATGCGCTCGAGCGTCGTCAGGTAGTGCGCCAGCACCGCGTCGGCCTCGGCCCGATCGCGCAGGTTCTCGCCCAGGTGCGTGAGCGTGACGGCGATGCCGAGGCGGTTCTGCTCGCCCGCCGCCACGAGCGCTTCGTTCACGGTCTCGCCGGGCATGAAGCGGCGCACGGCGAGCTTCACGAATCGGCGACGCGTGGCCTGGCGCTGGAGCCAGGCGCTGCGCGCACCAGCGAGGATGAGGCTGCGCATGGGGTTCATGGACGGGCTCCCCGAGGTGGGCGAGAGTGGGAACGACCGGGCAGGTTAGCAGAGCGCTCGCGCGCACGCAGCGCGCGGCGGCTGGCTTCCCGCGCGCTCATCAAGCACCATGCGCGGCCGTGAACGTCCTTCCCCTCGACCTCGACGCTCCAGCCGATCTCGTTGCCCGCTGGGACCGTTTCGTGCAGGCCTGCGGCGAGGCGACGTTCTTCCATCGCGCCGCCTGGCGGCAGGTGCTGGCCCGGTCGTTCGGGCAGCGCCCGTACTTCCTCTACGCCGAATCGGGTGGCGAGATCCGTGGCGTCCTGCCGCTGGCGCGGCAGAAGAGCCTGCTGCTGGGCGACGCGCTCGTCTCGACACCGTTCTGCGTGTACGGCGGCGTGGCCGCCGCAGCGCCCGCGGCTCGCGCGGCACTCGAACAGGCCGCGATCGAACTGGGCGAACGGCTGGGCGTGGACCACGTGGAGTTCCGGAATCTCGAGCCGCGACGCGACGATTGGGTGCGGCTTGCGAGCCACGCCACGTTTCGCCGCGCCATACACGCCGATCCCGAGCGGAACCTGCTCGACATCCCGCGCAAGCAGCGTGCCGAGGTGAGGAAAGGCATCGAACGCGGCCTCGTGGCTTCCGCCGGCACGGATGCCGACCGGTGCTGGGATCTCTATGCCACGAGCGTGCATCGCCACGGTACGCCGGTCTATGCACGCCGCTACTTCCACGATCTCGCCGCGGCATTCGGGAGCGACTGCGAGTTCTTTTTCGTGAGGCTCGGGAACCACACCGTCGCCTCGCTGCTCAATTTCTATTTCCGCGACGAGGTGCTGCCCTACTACGCCGGCAGCGCCGGCGAGGGCCGTGATGGCGAGGTGCACCCGTTCATGTACTGGTCTCTCATGAACCACGCCGCGGCGCGCGGCGCACGGGTGTTCGATTTCGGCCGGAGCCCGGTCGGGAGCGGCAGCTGGTCGTTCAAGCAGAACTTCGGGTTCGAACCGCAATCACTGGCTTACGAGTTCCGGCTCGTTCGAGCGAAGCATGCCCCCGAGGTGGACCCGAACAGTCCGCGCTACGCGATGCTCGCGAACACATGGCGACGCCTGCCACGCTGGGTGGCGAACACGGTGGGTCCGTGGGCGGCGCGACAGATCGGCTGAGTCAACTCGCCGAAAGCGGCGCCAGTTCCTTGCGCATGTTGAGCATCGCGCGCCCGCGCTTCTCGTACTGGCGCGCCACCTCGAGGCCCTGGGCCAGGTAGAGCTTAACTGCGGCGGCGTTGTCGGAGTGAACGTTGAGCTCGTAGCGCGCGATGCGCAGCCGGCGGAATGCTTCGTGCGCCGCGTCCATGAGCGCCGAGCCCACGCCCCGGCCGCGAGCGCGGCCGGAGACTCCCAGATAGACCAGTTCGGGCACGGCCGCCAAGCTCGCCGTGCCCGAGGTGAGCTTGGTGATCACGGCGCGCGCGAGCGCGGGCGGGTGGGCGGCGAACACGAAGCGCACGATGTCGCCGGGCCCGGCGAGGAGTGCCAGCGGGAAGAGCTGCGAGATGTCGGGCGTGATCATGACGAAGCCGAGCAGCGTGCCGTCCGCGTCGGGCGCCACGCACACCGTGGCGACGCCCCGTTCGATGGCGTTGGCGTAGAAACGGCGCACCACGCGTGCCCCCAGCGGCGTGAAGTCACTTACGTCGCCGGGCAGCGTTTCCAGATGCAGCGCAGCGAGTGCCGCCGCATCGGCGGGCGTGGCAAGACGGGTGGTCACCATGGGCGGTCTTCACGGGGTGCGCGCATTCGATTCCCACGATACACCAGGAATCTGCTAGAGCTTCCCGCCATGCTCGATGTCACCGGCCGACGCCGCGCCCAGCGCGCCTGGTGTCTGTACGACTGGGCCAACTCCGCGTTCGCGACCAGCGTGGTGTCGGCGATACTGCCCGTGTACTTCGCGCGAATGGCCGCGAAGAGCATGCCGGCGCACGAGGCTACCGCGCTGTGGGGATACGCCAGCGCCGCCGCACTCGCGCTGACCGCGCTGCTCTCGCCACTCGTGGGCGCGCTTGCCGACCAGACGCGCCGCCGAAAGCCGCTGTTGCTCGCGTGCGTCGTGCTGGGCAGCGCCGGCACGCTGGCGCTGGCCATCACGCCGGCCGGCACGTGGAACGGGCTGCTCGTCGCGTTCGGCGTGGCGTTCGTGGCGTTCGCCACCGGCAACGTGCTTTACGACTCGCTGCTCCCCGGCGTCGCCTCACCCACCGATATGCACCGCGTCTCGGCGCGGGGCTTCGCGTGGGGCTACCTGGGTGGCGGGCTGCTGCTGGCGTTGCACCTCGCGTTAATCGCCATGCCGCAGCGCTTCGGACTCGCCGATGCGGGCAGCGCCACGCGCGTGGCATTCGCGAGTGTGGCGGGTTGGTGGCTGCTGTTCGCGTTGCCGCTGTTCCGCGACGTGCCCGAGCCCGAGGCCGAGCGCTCCGGCGTGCCGATGCGCGAGCTGGCCGGGGCGGTGATTCGGCAGCTTCGCGGCACGGTCGCGGGGCTGCGTGCTCAGCCCGATCTGATGCGCTTCCTGCTCGCGTTCTGGCTCTACTCGGACGGCATCGGCACCATCATAAAGATGGCCACCATCTACGGCGTCGAGGTGGGTCTGAGCGACAAGCATTTGATGGGAGCGCTGCTCATGGTGCAGCTGCTCGCCGCCCCCGCTTCGCTCGTGTTCGGCCGGCTCGCGGCCCCACTTGGCCCGCGCGGCGCGGTGCTGCTGGGGATCGCGGGCTACACCGGCATCAGCATCTTCGCGTTCTTCCTCGAGTCGGCGTGGCAGTTCTGGGTGCTCGCCGGCCTCGTGGCGCTGTTCCAGGGCGGCACGCAGGCGCTGTCGCGCTCGATGTTCGCCTCGCTCGTGCCACGCGAGCGGACCAGCGAGATGTTCGGCTTCTACTCGGTAAGCGAGAAGCTCGCCGGCGTGGCGGGCCCTATCCTGTTCGGCCTGGTCACGCAGGCCACCGGCGGCGGCAAGCTCGCCACGCTCACGCTACTGCCGCTGTTCCTGGGCGGCGCATGGCTCCTGACCACCGTGGACTTGGAGCGCGGACGGCGAGCGGCGGGGGGGGACGGCGGGCGAGTGAGCTTCATCGCCAAAGATTGAATCCTGCGAGCAGGCTCACCCGCACGCCGGACTTGGAGGGAACCACGGCGAGATTCACGGGGAGGTTCAGGGCGCCAGAGCGGTACGTGACCCCCGCGGCAATCGCCAACGCGGCGCCCACGGGCGTGACGTTGGGGCCGACACCGAACTCCGCGCCCGTCTTCGTGCGCAGCCCCACCAGCCAGGTCAGGCTCGGGAGGGCCACGCTCTGCTCGAGCCCTCCAATAAGCAGCACCCATTCGGTCACACCCATGTTTCCGTTCTCGCTGGCGTAGAAGCGCTTCTCGAGTTGCCAGCCGAATTGCGTCACAACCGCGCCGACCTCGATGCTCTCGTCCTTGAGCTTCTGGATGACTCCATCGCTCAGGATCGTGAGACCGAAGCGAGGCCCGGAAAGGTCGGCCTGTTGGGCGATCGGGTACCCCGATGCCGATACCGGTCGCTCTGCCTTGTCCCATGCGCTCGAGAACGGCTGCGATGTGGGGGGCGGCTTCACCGGCACCGGTCTCTGCCTGCGCCCGCGTTCCTCTTGCAGCCAGAGGTATTGGCTTGCCGAGAGGGAATCGAGCGGAAGAGTCGATAGTGCCTTGTAGAGGCTGTCCGCGGACTGCTCGGCGGTCTGCGCCGAAACCGTGCTGGCCAACCCGAACACCAGAACGATGAGCGCGAGTGCCACGGACTGCGCGCGCGTTTCACGGAAGCAACAGGCAATCATCTCGACCTCGCGAACGACGACGGTGACTGCGAGGGCCGCGGCGCACGCAGGCTCCTGCTCACCGGCACGGACGGCAGCATACCGTACGCGTGCGCTTCAAGGCGATGGCCCTGGGAATCGAATAGCGGTCCTCTGGTTCGCTTTCGTGATTCCAAGGAGAGAACGTGTGTTGTGCCCCGAAGTACGTGCGTGGACTCCGGTCCCTCCGCAACTCCTTCCCGTTCCAGCAAGATGGATCCGCCACCGGCCTGATGCCTGCCGCCTGCGAGCTCGCGCGCGCCCGAGCGGCAACACTCAGCGCCGGCGCCTCGCGACCCGCCGCCGCACCGCCTTCTTCTTCGCGGCACGCGCCTTGGCCACCTTTGCCGTCGCCAGTGCCGAGACCTCGCGCCACTCGGCGGCCGTGAGCTTCACCTCGAGCGCCTTCACGTTCTGCTCCAACTGCGCCACGCTGGTGGTGCCGATGATCGCGCTCGAGACCGCGGGATTCCGCAGCACCCACGCGAGCGCCACGGCCGTGGGATCGAGCCCGCGCGTCTTGCACCAAGCGCCCAATCGCTCGGCAGCCGCAACGTTCTCGGGTGTGAGCGCCTTCTGGGACTCGAGGAAGTGCGCGAACGTCCCCGCGGCACGGCTACCCTCGGGGCGCGCACCGCGCGCATACTTATTACTCAGCACGCCCTGGGCGAGCGGCGAATAGACGATCATGCCGATGCCGTGCTTCAAGCAGAATGCCGCGTGCCCAATTTCCACGTGACGGTCGAGCATGCTGTAGCGCGGCTGCGACGAGATCATGCGCGTCCAGCGCTCGCGTTTCTGGATCGCAACGACGCGCTCGGCGAGTGGCGGCTGCTCGTCGAAGTTGGAGAAGCCCACGTAGCGCACCTTCCCCAAGCGCACCAGGTCCTCGAATGCGCGCAGCGACTCCTCGATGGGCGCGTCGGCGTCCGGCGCGTGGAATTGGTAGAGGTCCACGTAGTCGAGCCTGAGCCGCTTGAGGCTCGCATCCAGTGCATCGAAGATGTGCTTGCGCGAGAGCCCGCGGCCGAGCGGCCCCTCGCCCACCCGCCCCATGCACTTGGTCGCCACCACGATCTCGCCGCGCGGCAGCCCGGCGATCGCCTGGCCCAGCGCCGTCTCGGCAGCACCCTTCACGTACACGTCGGCGGTGTCGAACAGGTTGATCCCCAGTTCGAACGCTCGCCGCACGATCGCGGTCGCGTCGCCGGAGGCGACGGAAGCTCCTAATGTCGTCCACGAACCGAGCGACAGTTCCGACACGTGAAGACCGCTGTTGCCCAGTCGGCGGTAGTTCATGGGACTCCTGGAACGGTTGGGGTGGTCGAGCGCGACGACGATCCGACCGGCCAGCCTAGCGGGCGCGTCAGGACCGCGCCAAATCGTGACCTCGCCCGCGGACGCTCGTTGGCGCCACCGCGGGGCACGGCTACACTTCTTCTCCCGTAACACGACCCGCGGGGCCTTCGCCCCCGTGGCCTGCTTCCCGTGCTCCAGGAGACCGCGCCCGCGCATGAACGCCCCCGACCGACCGTCGTCTGCTCGTCGAACCCGCCCCGCCGGCTTCTTCGCCCCAGTCCTCCTCGCCGCGTTCGTGCTCGCTGCTGCCACCCTCGCCGCCCACGCGGCCCGCGCCGCGGAACCCGACTACACCGGCTACAGCGACCTGCTGAGCCGCTACCTGCGCGTGCTGGGAAGCAAGGGTCAGCCGTGGGACTCGCGCTTCGACTATGAACAGCTCTACATCGACGAGAAGATCTGGTCGACTCGTCGGGCCGAGGGTCTGGCGACGATCCATACCCAGCTCCTGTCGGTGACGCCCGCTTCGATGACGCCTCGTGAGCGCACGGCGTGGGCCCTCAACGCCTACAACCTGCTGGTGATCGAGCGCATGACGCTCCACCTGCTCGTCCCCGGCCGGCGCTTCATGCGCTACGACTCGCCGCTACAGGCCAACAACGAACAGGGCCGGTTCTTCGGCGCGACGGTCGCCACCCTGAAGGGACGCGGGTATTCGCTCACCGGGTTCGAGCGACGGTTCGTCTACGGCGACACCGCGACGGATTCGCATGCCGATGGCTTGATGCCCCGCGAACATGGCGGGGACCCGCGGCTGCAGTTCGCGTTGGCCAAGGCGTCGCTCTGCTCTGGTCTGCTGTTCCCGTGGGTGTACCGCGCGGACTCGCTCGAGGCCCAACTCGATCGCGCCGCTCGGCTCGCCTTGGCGCTGCCGCGCTGGATCCGGCTCGATGCCGCGACCGGCACGTTCATGGCCTCGAACCGCTTCTTCGAGGAGCGTGCCGACTTCGGCGGCCCGGACATGTCTGGACTCATGCCCTTCCTCTTGAAGCACGGCTCGCCTGCGTTGAAAAAGACGATCCAGTCGCGCAAACTCACGCGCCCGTCCATGTTCTTCGAGCCGGACTGGAAGTTGAATCAGTTCGATCACCCGGCCCCCAAGCTGCCGGGCCTCGCCGGAGACTCGCTCAGGAAGGGCTGACCGCCTGAAGGGCTGACCGCCCTCCCCGCCCGCGGCCTGCCGATGCTATGTTCCGCCTCCCTGCGGACACGAGCACATGGAGGTGCACGCTGACACGGAGCATCGGGCGGCCGCGGCGCGAGGAACGCGCGTGAGCGAGATGGAGCGCGATCTCGTCATTCTCGGGGGAGGCATCTCCGGCCTCGGCATTGCGCGGCTCGCCGCGCGGGCGGGTTGGCCCGTCACGCTGCTCGAGCGCGACGACCTCGCCATCGGCGCCACCAGCGCCTCGAGCCACATGCTGCACGGTGGCCTGCGCTATCTCGAGCATGGTCGCTTCTCGCTGGTGCGCGAGGCGCTCTCCGAACGCCTGATCGTGTCGCGGATGGCGCCCACGCTGTCGCGCCCGGTGCGTTTCATGGTTCCGCTCCGCCGTGGCGACCGCGTCGGGCCGCTGCGGCTGCGCGCGGCACTTGTGCTGTACGACATGCTTGCCGGGCGCACATCACTGAGCCCCTACGTGATGGCGGACGCCCGACAGGCGCGCTCGCTCGAGCCCGCCGTCGAGGCCGCGGGCCTGCGCGGCGCGGGCCTCTACAGCGACGTGGTCATGGACGACGCACGCCTCGCCATCGCGGTGGCACGCGACGCGGCGGCGAATGGCGCCGAGATCTTGACGCGCACCGATCTGGTGGCCGCGCGCCCCGACCCCTCGACCGGCCGGCAGGTCGTCGAAGCGAAGCGTCGCGAGACCGGCGAGACGGTGACGCTGCGTGCGCGGCTGATCGTGAACGCCACCGGAGCCTGGGCGGATCGCACGCGCGCGGTGGTGCTCGGCATGCTGCAGCCGGGTAGCAGCGATCCGCCGCGACTGCTGCGGCCCTCGCGCGGCACCCACCTGGTCTACCCCGCGCTCACGCAGGGCCATGGGCTCGTGACGCTCGCCGCCGACGGCCGTGTGTGCTTCGTGGTGCCGTTCGCGGGCCGCTCGCTGGTGGGCACGACCGAGGTCGAGACCGCCTCGCCGCCGCTCGACGCCCAGCGCCGGGCATCCGCCGACGAGATCCGCTACCTGGCCACCGAGGTGGCCCGCCTCGTTCCCGTCGCGGCCCGCATGCACCCGATCGCGGTCTACGCCGGCATCCGGCCGCTGATCTCGGCCGAAGAAAGCGTGGGCGAGGCCTCGCGCGAGCACAAGATCGTCGAGGACGGCGCGCTGCTCACGCTGGTGGGCGGCAAGTACACGACGTTTCGCGTGATGGCGCAGGACCTGGTGACACGCGCGGCCGCGCTGCTTCAGCGCGAGGTCGTCCCGCGCGACGACGCGCCCGAGCCGCTGCCGAGGCCGCTCGCGGACGACACGCCCGACGAGGCGTTCGCCGAGCATGCGATCGAGCACGAATGGGCGCGCACGCTGGACGACCTCGTTCGTCGCCGCAGCACGCGCTGGTTGGCGGACGACCGCGGGCTCTACGCCGCGCGCCGCATGGCACCAGTGTTGGCACGGCGACTGGGCTGGGACGCCACTCGCGAGAAGGACGAGATCGATCGCTTCGAGGCCGCCGTGCGCGACGAGCTTCTGATGCTCGACCGCACGCTCGCCACCCGCTGACGCCGCACTCCGGTGCGAACCGAGGAGCCCGCCCCATGACCGAGCCGCTCATCCTGGCGCTGGACCAGGGCACCACGGGTTCCACCGCGATGTTGCTGGACCGGCGCGGGCGCGTGCGTGGCCGTGGCTACGCCGAGCTTCCGCAGCACTTCCCCAAGCCCGGCTGGGTGGAACACGACGCCGACGAGATCTGGACCAGCGTGCTCTCCGCCACGCGCCGCTCGCTCGCGGCGGCGCGCGCGAAGGCTTCGACGATCGCAGCCATCGGCGTGACGAACCAGCGCGAGACCACGCTGCTGTGGGACCGGCGCACCGGCGAGCCGCTGGGCCACGCCATCGTGTGGCAGGACCGGCGCACCGCGGCGCGCTGCGAGGAGCTCCGCCGCCGCGGCCGCGAGGCGTCCCTCCGCCGCGCCACGGGCCTCGTCTGCGACCCCTACTTCTCGGCCACCAAGCTCGAGTGGCTTATGGACCATCGTCCGGGCACCCGCCGCCTCGCCGCGAGCCGGAGGCTCGCATTTGGAACGATAGACAGCTGGCTCGTGTGGAAGCTGACCGGCGGTCGTGTGCACGCGACCGATCCCACGAACGCCTCGCGCACCATGCTGTACGGGCTGCGCTCGCGCCGCTGGGAACCCGAGTTGCTCCGCACATTCGGCGTGCCGGCCTCGGTGCTGCCCGAAGTGCGCCGATCGGCCGGGGACTTCGGTCGCACACGCGGCGTGCGCGGCCTGCCCGACGGCATCGCCGTGGCGGGCGTGGCGGGCGACCAGCAGGCGGCGTTGTTCGGCCAGGGTTGTGTGCAGGCGGGCCAGAGCAAGAACACCTACGGCACGGGCTGCTTCCTGTTGCTCCACACGGGTGCCAAGCCCGTGGCCTCACGCGCGGGACTCCTCACCACGGTGGCCTGCAGCGCCGACGGCGGCCCCGCCTACGCGCTCGAGGGCAGCGTGTTCGTGGCTGGCGCGGCGGTGCAGTGGTTACGCGACGGCTTGGGTGTGATCGCGCGGGCCGCGGACTGCGAGCCGCTCGCGCGCTCGGTGCCCGACTCGGGCGGCGTGGTGCTGGTGCCGGCGTTCGCGGGCCTGGGGGCTCCCTACTGGCGCGCCGACGTGCGCGGGGCGCTCATGGGGATCACGCGCGGCGCGACGCGCGCCCACATCGTGCGCGCGACGCTCGAGTCGGTCGCGTTCCAGAGCCGCGACCTGGTGGAGGCCATGGCCAAGGACGCCGGCGCGCGCGTGAAAGCGCTGTGGGTGGACGGAGGCGCCGTGGCCAACGACTGGCTCATGCAATACCAGAGCGACCTGCTGGGGATCCCGGTGCGGCGGCCGCGCGTCATCGAGACCACGGCGTTGGGCGCTGGACTTCTGGCCGGGCTAGGCGCAGGCGTGTGGCGCTCACCACGTGAGCTGGGGTCTGCACGCGCGCTCGACCGCGAATTCCGGCCACGCCGCACGGCGCGTTGGCGGGCCACCGAATGGGCGCGCTGGCGTGGCGCGGTGGATACGTTGCTGGGAAGCGGAGGGCGCTGATCAGTCCCGCGAAGCCGGCGAGAGCGTGGCGAGCCGCTCCCGCCACTCCGGTGCCAGTCCCGTGAGCGCGGCCGCTTCGGCCAGGTCCGCCGGCGAGCGCGGCGGCTCGTAGCGCAGGCGCAGCAATCGGTCCACGGTCCAGCCCGGATGCGGGCGCGACACCAATCGCACGTCGTCGCCCTGAGCGACCGCCCCTTCCGTCTGGACGCGCAGGTACCAACCTGTGCGACGCTCGGCGAGCACGCGCTTTAACAGCCACTCAGCGTCCCAACGCCGGGAGATGTCGGCGCAGGGCCCGCGCGGCGAGGCGATCTGCAGATGTGCGCCACCCACTTGGAGCACGTCGCCCACGCACACTCGCGTCTCGTCCACGTCGCTCACGGTGAGGTTCTCGCCGAAGCCGCCCGGGCCCATGGCCTCGAGCCCGGCGAGCGTGCGCCAGGTCGAGTAGTGCGCGTCGGCGTACATGAGCAGCGCCATCTCGGGGCCGCCGTGAAACTTCTTGTCGGCTTGGTGATCGCCCTCCAACCCCAGCGTGGTCACGCGCACCGGGCCGGCGACTTCGTCCTTCCAATACGCGGTGCTCCATGGCCGCGAGCGCACCTCGTCCCATGCCGGGCGCTCATGCGTGCGGATGCTCCCGGCGCGCACCGACACCACCGTCGCCACCTTCGTTCCAAGCACTCGGCCTCCTATACGACCAGCGCGGCGTCCAGCCACGCCGCGACGTCCTGGATGACGTTCTCGCGCCCCATGTCGTTCATGGACTCGTGATAGGCGTCACTCCAGGTGACGAAACGCATCATGTCGTGCGGCGCGGCCCCCGCGGCCTCGAGCGCGCCCTTCGGATCCACGAGCCGGTCGGCCATGCCCTGGAACATGAGCGTGGGCACTTGCAGCCCGCGAATATTGAGCCGGCAGCGCTGCGCTGCCTCCATGAACGAGAAGTAGCTGCGCGGGCTGATGCGGTTGTGCACGAGCGGGTCCTCGCGGTAGGCGCGCACCACTTCGGGATCGCGCGCCAGGCCATCGGGGTCCAGGCCGTTGGGGAAGCCGCCCGCGGGCGTGGCGATGCGCGCCACGTTCGCGAGCGCCAGCTTCCACCACGGCGGCATCTCGGTGCGCAGTGCCGGCGCGGACAGCACCAGTGCGCTCAAGCTCCGCGGATGGGCGAGCGCGTGGTCCAGCGCAATGACGCCGCCCATGCTGTGGCCGAGCAGTACGCTGGGGAGCTGCGACGGCTGTCCGGGCAGGCCGCGCGTGGCGGTGAACATGGCCGGTACGATCTGGTCGCGGAGCTTGTCCCAGGACGGGATGTCGCCGCGCGGCCCGGCGGTCTCACCATGGCCTGGCAGGTCGAGCGACACGCACGTGAAGCGCGACTTCACCAAGTCGGAGGCCAGTGCCGCGTAGCGGCCGCTGTGTTCGCCCAGCCCGTGCACGAGTGCCACCAGCGCGCGTGGCCGCTCGGCGCACCACACACGTCCAGGCAGGACCGTGTTGCGGTCGACACGCACGTCGATGGAGACGGCCGGGATTCTTCCGTTCGCGGGATTCATCGCCCTCGATAGTCGGTGCCGCGCTCGTCCTCGTCCGCCTCGTCGTCCTCGTCTCCGAGTTCGTCGCGCTCGTCGCGCTTGTCGGCGGTGTCGTCGTCGTCATCCTCATCCTCGTCGTCGTCGTCCACAGGTTCGAGGACCACGTCGTCGGGGAACGAGCGGAACACCAACTCCGTCGAAGCGAAGGTGGTGCCCGTGTTCTTCACCAGCAGCACGAGCTGGTCGAACATGCTCGGCAGGTCGTCGGTGGCGAGCGTGGCCAGCGGGTGCACGACCACCGCCCACAGTTCCTTGTTACGCATGGCGTAGCGCGCGTCGAGCGCGCGGTCGTAGTTCGCCTGCAAGAGCACGTGCAGGAGGTCCGGGTCCAGCTCCTCGACCACGCCGATCGGGGCCATGAGCCGCATGCGGTCGTGCTCGTCGTCGCTGAAGACGAACACGGGCACCTCGTTCCGGTTGCCGCGCCAGAATCCCTTCTCGCCCTCGAGATCGGTGAGGTACGACTCGAGCAGCTTACCCATCGCCGTGGTGGTCATCGCCCGCGCATATTGGAGCAACCGCAGCCAGAATGCACGCCGGCTCGACACGGTTGAGCAGCCCCGACGCCGACGTTATTCTCTACCCGGTCCGCGCCCCACGTCGCTCCCGATGCCCCGCGAGGGATTCCCCATGGTGTTCGATCCGAACGAGCCGCCGGCCCGGCCCTCCCGCCTTATCCTGCCCGGGTCCGAGCGCGAACCCGCCGAAAAGCCGCGCATCATCCTGCCGCCCGGCACGTCGGTGGAGACGCACGACGATCTCCCCGAATACCCGCGGCTGCGGTCCGTCCAGATCGCGCCCGTGCGAGACGGCGATCGCGATCTGCTCGTGATCAGCGACCCGCTCGGCATCACGCCCGGGCAGCCCGTGCTCGGGTTCGAGACGCTCGCCATCCTCCAATTGCTGGACGGCAGCACGTCGCTCACCGACATCCAGGCGCTCGTCATGCAGGAGAGCAAGGACCTGCGCGTGGGGAACATCGTGCGTGAGTTTATCGCCAAACTGGACGAGATGCTGCTGCTGCATTCGCCACGCTTCGAGGCAGCGCTCGCCGAGGCGCAACAGGCGTGGCACGCGCTCGAGGTGCGCCCCGCGGCGCTCGACGGCGTGTGCTATCCCGAAGCACGCGAGGAGCTCGAGCGCTTTGTGGACGAACAGTTCGCGATTGCCGCACAGGGCATGACGGCGGCCGGCGAGACGCCACCCGCGCCGACTGCGTTGCCGCGTGCGATCCTTTCGCCGCACTTGGACCCGCGCCGTGAGGGGCACGTGATGGCGCGCGCCTACCTGGAGATCGGCGCCGAGGTCGAGTCCCCGTTGCGCGTGGTGGTGTTCGGCACCGGCCACCAACTGGCTGACGAGTTCGTGGCGCTCACGCGCAAGCGATTCGAGACCCCGTTCGGGCAGGTGCCGTGCGACACCGAGTTCGTGGACCGCGTGGCGGCGAGGCTCGGCGCGAGTGCCTATCGGCGCGAGCTGGTGCATCGCGAGGAGCACTCGATCGAGTTCCAGCTCATCTACCTGCAGCGCCGGCTCCGTCACCGCGCGTTCACGTTGGTGCCCATCCTGTGCGGCGCGTTCCATCGGCTGCTCGACGACCGTCGGGGGCCTCGCGACGAGCCGGTGATCGAGACGCTGATCGCCGCGGTGCGGGATACCGAGCGGGAACTGGGCGGTCGCACGTTGTACGTGGCGGGTGTGGACTTCTCGCACGTGGGTCCGCGCTTCGGCGACCCGCCGCTCGACGAGGAAGCGCTCGAGCGCGTGCGCGCGACCGACGAACAGGTCATCGCCGCGGCGGCAAGCGGCAGCGCCGACGCCTGGTTCGAAAGCATCGCCCGGGGCGAGGACGCCACGCGCATCTGCGGCTTCGCGCCCATCTACTGCATGTTGCGCTGCGCCGAGCCCGAACCGGGCCGCACGCTCGCCTACTCCGAGAGCCCGGAGCCCGACGGCAGCATGGTCACCGTGGCGGCGATGGTGTGGCTGTAGGGATTCGCGGCCGACTCAACGCAAGAATGTGACCCGGGCAATAGCGATCCCGGTGGGACTCAAGACGCGCACGAAATAGAGGGCACTTCCGGGAATCGTGTGGGTGGATCCGGCGGCGCATGGGTGTTCCGCCCTCGGACTGTGGTCACCCGCCCACCCCGCGGCGAGTCGCCCGCGGCGGCAAGGATTCCGTCTGGACCGGAGATTTCTGTTGACACGATCTCGGAGCCGACCGTCGCGCGCCCCGCAGCTCCTTCGGTCACGGCACGCCAGCGTGCGGAGGTTGCGCGCCGGCGGCCCGGAGCCCGCTCCGCCAGGAATACTCTCGTCGCGAGGCGTTCCGCGCGGCGTCCGTGGTTCTCCGAGCGCCGCGAACTCGCATGATAGAAATTGTAGTGCCCCCGCGATTCGTCTCTATCGATCGGGATAGGGGGTAGCGGGTTCGTCCCGCTACTCCCCTCCCACACCACCGGACATGCGGGTCCGCATCCGGCGGTTCGATGGTTCAGCGACCTGCAAGGCGGGGTACGCCGAGTCGGTCGAAGTACGAAGTGGGCAGCG
>CAYQNV010000053.1:0-29950 GCA_964418975.1 uncultured bacterium
ATCGGCACCTACACGAACCGACGCAAACCGAAGCCGACACACCACTGGAAGAAGCCCTTCGCCGTCCCACCCTCAGCCCGGTCCGCCTGACCGGCGGGGGGTGCAGAATCACTGACGCGTAAGGGGTGCGGAATCACTGACGCACGTCAGGCGGGAAGCGGGAGGTGTTGCGCCTGTCACCCGGCCGAGCCTCAGCGCGTCTCGGGCCGCTCCGGGTGGTCGCCCGAACTCGACAGTCGCCCGGTGCGCACCGAGTCGTAGAGCGCCTGCGCGCGCGGACCACTCACCGGGCAGGTCGAGTCGTAGCGCCGGCAGCCCGCGAGCGTGTAGCCGCAGCCGCAGTCGCACATGCGGCCGTTGGCGACACGCAGGAACGTCTCGCGCACCGGGTCCGGCAGGGCGGCGAGGTCCAGGTCGGGGATCTCGTCCACCCATGCGCGCTTGCGCCGCGTGCTGTCGGGAATCGCCAGATCGAGCGCGCGCTGGATCACGGCGTCGTCGGAGCCTTCCGCGCCTCCGGCGCGGGTGCTGGCGGACTGGGGGCGGAGCGGAAGTTGGAAAGAGCCGCGGATGGCGAGGCCGGCGAGGACGACGGAACCGAGCACGCCGACTAGGGCTAGCACGCGAAGTGGGGTACGCATACTCGAAGTCTAGTGGATTCCCGCCGGATCGCGCAGCCGGGACGGCGTGCGCACGCACGGCCAGTCCACTAGCATGTCGCGCCATTCCCGAGGAGGATTCGCATGAGCTGGATCACGCCCGTCTCGCCGGAACAAGCCGGCACGGACCTCGCTCCCGTCTACGAGCGCATCGCCGCCCAGTCGGCCTCGGGCCGCGTCGCGAACCTGTGGCGCGTGTGGGGCGGCGACGCGGCCGGGCTCGGCACGCTGCACGCCCACTACCGGGCACTCATGGCCGACCCCGCCCCGATCACCCTCGCCCAGGCTGAGATGATCGCGTTGGTGGTTTCGGCCACGAACGGCTGCGCCTATTGCGTCGCGCACCACGGGCCCAAGCTCGCACGCCTCGCCGGCGAAGCGCTCGCGCGTTCGGTCGCGCTGGATTACCGCGAGGCGAACCTCGCCGCGCGCGATCGCGTGCTACTGGACGCCGCGGTGGCACTCACCTGCGAACCTGCCGAGCGCACGATCGCCGACATCGAGCGACAGCGCGAGTACGGCTTCGACGACTCGGCCATTCTCAAGGCCACCGAGATCGCCGCGCTCTACAATCTGGTGAATCGCATGGTGAGTGCGCTGGGCGTGCCGCTCGAGGATGGGCTCGAGCGCTGGGAGTTCGGCGCGCAGAAGTAGCGGCGAGTGGCGGGCGCACGCCTCGGGTAGGCCGAGGGCCCCGCTCCGGGAGAACGGGGCCCTGCGGGATTCACGGTGACGATGGCGGTTACTTGCCCGACTTCGCCTTGTCCTCCGCCATCTTCTTCTTCTGTGCGTCCTGCTCGCGGGCAGTCCACGGCGGCGTGATGTTGTTGGAGCGAGCGTACGCGATGCTCTGGCCCAGGTGCTCGTGCGAGTGCGACGACATCAGCATGAGCGCGGCGCGCTTGGTGATCTTGTTGCCGAAAAAGTCCAGCTGCGTCTCGAGCTCGGCGTCCGGCAGGTTCGTGATCGCCTTGGTCGCCCAGGCGTAGGAGTCCTTGAGCATCTGGCGCACCTTGGCCGGCTCCATCGTCTGCGAATCGAGCTTCATGAGCTCTTCCATGCTCATCGGCGGCGGCGTGCCAATGAGTGAGGGCAGGAGATAGTTCGCCGACACCACGTGCAGGAACACCTGCCCGACCGAGCGCACGTCCTTGCTCGGCTTCCAGTTGTACTTGCCGTCGGGCACCGCGACCGCCAACTCCTGTATCTTGCCGCCCGCGTCCATCATGTTGGCGAGGATCTCGCCGCGGATGCCGGTCGGCGCATCGTCCGCCAACGCGAGCGCGGGCGTGAGCAGTGCGACCAGCGAGAGCAACGTGAACAGCTTGCGCATGGAAACCTCCTGGGTGGGGGGAAACGGGCCGAAGATAGCGCTCCGCGAAGTCGCCGTCACGCAATCGTTCCCGAAGGGCGGCCGGGGCCAGCCGGGCCCCATTCGGTATGGGGCTCGGGGGGCTGCGGCGGGTCTCAGGCGCGCATGGCCTCCTGGTAAAGCTGGACCAACCCGCTCGCGTGTTTGCGCGGCGAGAGCTCCGCGGCGGCTCGTGCACGCGCCGCCACGCCCCAACTGCTCGCCGCGGCATCGCCGAGCGCGCGTTGCGCGGCCTGGACCAACGCGGCCTCGTCGCCGGGTGGCACCAGCAGGCCGGTGGCCTCGTGCTGCACCAAGTCGGGGAGCGCGCCGATGCGCGACGCCACCACCACGCGGGCTTCGAGCTGTGCTTCGGCCACCGCGTAGCCGAATGTCTCGGGGAACAGGCTCGGCACCAGCACCACCGCCGCGCGCGAGCGCACCTCGGCGAGCGCGCCGCTCTCCACATGTCCGAGCAGCCGAAGCGTGTCGCCGGCGTGATTCCGCAACCAGGACTCGAGCGGACCGCCGCCGGCCACCACGAGCGGCACGGGCGCCAGGCCACGCGCCACGGCTGGCAGCAGCCGGACGCCCTTCTCCTCCGAGAGCCGACCCGCATAGAGCGCGAAGCGCTCGGGCAGCCCGGCCGGCGCGGCACCTGGGGTGGCCGCCTCGACGCCGTGCACCAGGACGCGCACGCGCGCGGGGTCGGCGCCCAGCTCCGCCGCCTTGTCTCCCATGAAACGCGATGGCGCGATCCAGCGGCGCACGCTCGCGTAGGCCTGGCGCCGGTCGTGCGTGTACGCCTCGATCGCACCCACCAGGCTCTTCAGGCGCGAGTGCTGCACGCAACCGGTGGTGACGGCGTGCCAGTGGCTACCGCCGCGACAGCGCTCGCACGGAGCGCCGCGCGCGAAGAGCACGCGGTTCGTGCACCAAGGCTTGAAGTCGTGCAGCGTCATCACCGTGGGCACGTCGGCGCGTTTCAGCACCTCGAGAACCGACGGCGTCAAGTAGCGGCTCGGCGCATGCAGGTGCGCCACGTCGGGGCGCCACTCGGCGAGCAGCCCGCCGAGCGCATGGGCCGCGGGCGCCGACCAGATGGCGCGCGCGAGCTGCGGCAACTGGCGCCACGCGGGCGTGTCCTCGCCGAAATCCGCGGCGGGCGCGAAGTGCCGGGCGAACGCGCTCGGAGCGTTCCGTGCGTCGGCGGTGGCGAAGTGCGCCACCTCGTGGCCTGCGGCCTCGAGCCAGCGCGTCTCGTCGAACACCGTGCGCTCCACGCCGCCCTTGAGCCAGTGGAACGCGTTCAGCATGAGCACGCGCATGCGTTCTCCGCGTGAAGGGTCCCGGCTAACCGCCCGAGCCGGGTTCCAGCAGGAACTCCGCCAGCACCGTGCCCAGGCCCGGCGAAGACTCGTGTTCGAGCACTCGCCCGGGCACGTCGCCGAGCAGGAACCCGCGCAGTACCTCGAGATGGCGGAGCGCCGCCTCCGGCTGCGCCTTCTCAAGCAGGGCTGGCTTCAGCTCGGCGAGCGCGCTCCAGTCGCCCTTGCGCAGCGAGTCGAGCACGCGATCGTCCAGCTCGCGCGCCTCGTCGAGGTCGCGGCGCAGGTTGTAGGCGTGCAGGTTGAACGCCAGCGCCCCGCCCACCACGAACGCCACGCGTTCGCGGCGCGCGTCCAGCACATGGCGCATGGCCTCGCCCCAGGCGCGATGCTCCTCGCGCGTGCCATCGCTGAGCGACACCGGCACCACTGGCACCTGCCGCTCGCGCACCAGGAAATGGAGTGGCACGGACAGCCCCGTGTCGGTTCCACGGCGCGCGCAGGCGGCGCGCAGGCCTGAGCGCGCTGCGCCTTCCACGAGTGCGCGCGCCAGCGCCGGAGCGCCCAAGCAGTCATAGCGCGGCTCCACGCCGAACCCAGGCAGGTCGATGACGCTCTTGTGGGTGCGCGCGTCGTCGGCGTGGAATGGCCCGTTGCTGATCCAGCGCGCGCTCACCGCGACGATGGCCTCGGGCGACTCGGACGCGAGTCGCACGCCCGCCGCGGTGACCGCCTCGATCATCTCGGTGAAATCGCCCCGCTGCTCGTCGATGAGCATGGTGGGCACGCTGGGGAGAAGCAGGGCACGCGTGGTGAGCATGGGCCATGGAAGGTGGCCCAGCGTGTGCGGAGCGTCAAACCCAGCGCCGAGCTTGCGAGCCGGAGGCTCGCCCATCGCATAGTCGCCCTTCTGCGAGGCGCCGCACTTCTATTACTCTACCGCCATGACCGACTGGGACGCGCGCTACGCGGAGGAGGGCTGGGCGTTCGGCACCAGGCCCAACGACTTCCTGCGCGAGCAAGCCCACTACCTCCCGCCCGGGCGTGTGCTGTGCCTGGCGGAGGGCGAAGGGCGCAACGCCGTGTGGCTCGCGCAGCAGGGCTACGACGTGACCGCGGTCGACTTGTCGAGCCGCGGGCTCCAGAAGGCAAAGCGCCTGGCAGCCGACCGCCGGGTGCGGATCACCGTGATCGAGGCGGATCTGGCCTCGTTCCTGATCAAGGCCAACTCGTGGACGGGCATCGTGAGCATCTTCGCCCACGTGACCTCGCCGGTGCGCCGGCGCGTGCATGCGTCGGTCCTCACCGGCCTCACCCCCGGCGGCGTGTTCCTGCTGGAGGCGTACCGGCCGGACCAGATCGGACGCGGCACCGGCGGGCCCCCGGACGACGAGCGCATGCTCGACCTCGAACGCCTGCGACCCGAACTCGGCACGCTGGATTGGGTGCTCGCACGCGAGCTCGAGCGGGAAGTGATCGAGGGTCGCTACCACACCGGGCGGGCGAGCGTGGTGCAGCTGGTGGCGCGTAAGCGCCACGTCACCGTGGGCGTCGCGAACCCGCCTCAGTGATGGCGGATCTTGAACTCCACCGCGGCGCGCTCGGCGGCGCGCTCGTTGCCCGCGCTCACCGCCACACCCTTCTCCTGCGCCACGGCGAGCAGCTCGCCGGGCAGCGGGAACATGATGCGCTCCTCCACCAACTGGAACGGCTCCACCTTGAACGTGCCCAGCTCGCACAGGCGTTTCACGCACGCCTGCACCACCGCCTCGGGCGTTGACGCACCCGCGGTGAGCCCCACGTCGCCCACCAGCCACTCGGGCCGGATGTCCTCGGCGCTCTCGATCAGGTACGCGCTCGCGCCGAGAGCCGCCGCCACCTCCACCAGCCGGTTCGCATTGCTGCTCGCGGGTGCGCCCACCACCAGCACCGTGGAGCACTTGGGCGCCATCACCTTCACGGCGTTCTGGCGATTCTGTGTGGCGTAGCAGATGTCGTCCTTGGCGGGCTCCTTCACCTTGGGGTAGCGGCGCTTGAGCGCGCCCACGATGGCGGCGCAGTCGTCCAGCGACAGCGTCGTCTGCGTGATGTAGGCGACCTTGTCGGGATCCGGTAGCGAGAGCCGCTCCACCTCCGCCACCGACTCGCACACCACGATCGCGTCCGGCGCCTCGCCCAGCGTGCCGATCACCTCGACGTGATGGCGATGCCCGACCAGCACGATGGTGTAGCCCTGCTTGGCATAGCGCAGCGCCTCGAGGTGCACCTTGGTGACCAGCGGGCAGGTGGCGTCGAGCGCTTTCAGGCCCCGCTCGCGCGCCTCGGCGCGCACCGCGGGCGACACGCCGTGCGCGGAGAAGATGACCACCGCGCCGCGCGGCACATCGTTCAGGTCGTCGGTGAACACCGCGCCTTTCTTGCGCAACTCCTCGACGACATGCCGGTTGTGGACGATCTCGTGACGCACGTAGATGGGCGCGCCGTAGACTTGCAGTGCCATGTCCACGATGTCGATGGCGCGGTCCACGCCGGCACAGAAACCGCGCGGGGCGGCGAGCCACAGTGTGCGGGTGGGTTCAGGCGGGTGGGACATGCGGGCGAGGTGCTCTTTCGGAAAGAGGCGGATGTGGCGGCGCGCGAAGACACTAGCGTATGGCACGGGGCGCGGCCAACGCGGCTCGTCGCGGCTCAGCGATCGCTGCGCCGCGTGCTGTCGGGCCGAGCGTACTCCACGCTGTCGGCGGCGAAGCGTGCGCGCAGCGAGTCCGGAGCCGTGACTCGAAGTGCCGTGATGCTGGACTCCACGCGCGCCAGGTCCGCGGGATTCTTGAACCGGCGGCCCGCCTCGCGATAGGCCGCGAGCGCGGCACCCGCGTCGGCGGCAAGGACATGCACCTCGCCCATCAGCCACCACGCCTCGCCCGAGCCGGGGGCTAGTCGCACGCCTTCGCGCGCCACGGCGAGCGCCACGTCGGCTCGGAGTTGCCGAGCGAAATGCCTTGCCGTGCCCTCACGAATTTCGCTGTCGTGCGGCGCACGTGCGAGCCAGCGCCGCCAGACCTCGCCGGCATCGGCTTCGCGGTCGAGTGCTACCAGCTCGCGGATCTGGCCGCGATAGGCCCGCGCCTGCGTGGAATCGAGTCGCTCGGCGGCATGGTAGTGTTCCAGCGCGCGCGCGTGGTCGCCGAGGCGGGATTCGAGATTCGCGAGGTTCACGAGCGAGCTCTCGTCGCGCGGATCCGCGACCAGCGCTCGGCGATAAGCCTCGCGGGCCTCACGCGGCTTGTCGCGCGCGGCGAGCACCACGCCCAGGTCGCGCCACGCCTTGGCACTGTTCGCGTCCAGCGCCACGGAGCCACGTAGCGCCTTCTCGGC
Source organism: uncultured bacterium (assembly GCA_964418975.1). Lineage (GTDB taxonomy): Bacteria > Eisenbacteria > RBG-16-71-46 > RBG-16-71-46 > RBG-16-71-46 > JAIOPA01. Next base: position 6,714 of record CAYQNV010000053.1, read on the forward strand.
GTCGGCATAGCGAGACCGTCGACCGTAGGCGAAGCCGAGTGCGCGCCAGAGGGACGCATCGCCGGGAGCCTGGCGTGTGAGCTGCTCGAGCATGCGCACGGGTCGCGTGGTGTCGCCCAGTTCCACCAGCATGAGCGCGTACTCTTTGGTCGCCGCGCGATCGTTGGGATGCCGGCGCATCTCCTCGCGGAACGCGCGCGCGGCTGGATCCCACTGCTGGCGCGACGCGTACAGGAGACCGATGCGGAAGCTCGGGCCCCGGAGCGTGGGGTCCATGCGCGCGGCGTTGGTGTACGACACGATGGCGCCGGAGTAGGCCTTCTGCTCCTCCAGCATGAGACCGCGTCCGAACGTCTCGCGAGCGCGGCGGCGGGCGGAGGCAATGGCGGTGTCACGGTGAATGGTCGTCGCCTGCGGCGACGGGGTTGTCGCCTGCGGCGACGGGCTTGTGGCCCGCGGGGCCCCCGGCGGCGGCGGCACGATGAGCGGGGCGGGTGTCGATTCGATGCGCGCGCTGTCCGGGGCCGGTGCCGGCGCGGCGGCGCGGGCGGGCTGGAACCACGACAAGGGATCCGAGGCGAACGCCACGCTGCACAGGATGAGAAGCGCAGAACTGCGAGTCGAGGGATTCATGCGGACAACGAGACTAGCATGCAGGCCGAGGTCCGCGTCCCGGTGTTGCCAAGTCCGGCCGAGCGCCGCGAAAGTGCCGTGCTAACGTCGGCAGCCATGCTCTTCACCCCTGCCAAGCACTCGCCATGACGGTGCGCGTGACTCGCGAGGTGGCGCTGGTGCTGGAGCGCGTCGAACGCGAGGCGTGGCGCGACGTGCACGCGGCCGCCACCCCCACCGACCGCGCTGCGCTCGGGTTGCGCGCTCGCGAACTGGCGGGTGGCTGGGTGATGGCCCTGGACCGCGAGGAGTCGCTGCTCCAGAACCGCGCGCTCGGCTTGGGCTTGGCCGAACCGCTCACGGACGCCGTGCTCGAGGAGCTGCGCGCACACTATCGGGGCGGACCGCCGGGCTATGCGCTCAATCTGTGCCCGTTCGCCAAGCCCACGGGCATCGAGTCGCTGCTCGCGCGATACGGCTTCGGTACGTACTTCCACCATCTCAAGTGGGTGCGCGGCGTCGAGAGCGTGAGCGAGCCGCGCAAGGGCCAGCGCGTGGAACGCGTCGCGCCGGAGCAGGCTTCGCAGTGGGCCCTGCTCGCGGCACGCATTTTCGGAGGCACTCCCCAACACGCGGCGTGGTCGGTGCGAGTCGTGGGGCGACCCGGCTGGTCGCACTACCTGGCGATCGACGACGACGCGCCGATCGCGGTGGGTGCGCTGTTCGTGAGCGGTGATGCGGCGTGGCTCGGCTCCGGCGGTACGCTCGAGAGTCATCGACGGCAGGGCGCGCAGGGCGCGCTGTTCGCTCGCCGGGTGCGCGACGGGCTCGCGCAGGGCGTTCGGTGGTTCACCACCGAGACCGGCCCCGACTGGCCGGAAGTCCCCGGAGAATCGTTGCGCAATGCGGCGCGTGCGGGATTCCACCCAGCCTACGAGCGTCCCAGTTGGATATGGCCGCTGCCGAGCTAGGCGTTTCGCACGCCGCTGGGCCTCGGCTCAACTTTCGAGTGTTCCGACGCTCGCTTCGCGCTTCGGAGGCGCCGATGACCGGGGAGATGATGCCCTCCGCCTTCTTCAGCCCAGCGCCCGCCGGGCGCTCGTTCAGTGGGCGGCTCGCGCGCGCGCAGCGGCTGGCCGCTTACTTCACGTTGATGTTGTACGTGCTGGGTGCGTTCGTCCCCGGCGACGCAGTGGCGCGCTCGATCAAGTCGCGCGTCAGGAAGGCTCGCCGCGAGAGCGGCGTGGCGTCCTACTACGGACGCGAGTTCGCGAACCGGCGAACGGCGAACGGCGAGCGGTTCGACCCGCGCGAGATGACCGCGGCGCACCGCACGCTGCCGTTCGATACGCGCATCCGCGTCACGAATCTCGCGAACGGCCGGCGCGCCGTCTTGCGCATCAACGACCGTGGCCCCTACAAGTACGGTCGCGTGCTGGACGTGTCGCACGCGGCGGCGAGAAAACTCGGCTTCGCACGCAAGGGCCTGGCTCGTGTGCGCATCGACGTGCTGTCGAAAAAGGCTCCGACCGAACAGCGTTTCGCCGACGGCCAGCGTTCCGCGAAGCGGCGCGGCAAGGTGAAGCGCGGCTAATCGAACGGATCTCCCGGCGCCAGCGTGACCGGCGGTGCAGGAGCCGCGTGCGCAAGCACCCAGTCCCCCGAAGCCACCACCGCCGGGTAGCGCGCTGGCTCCGTGCCCACCACGCTCGCGTGCGCGGCGGTCGAGAGCAGCGCCCAGTCACCGGCCTCGAGCGCGGCGCGGATCGCCGCGGGGTCGCTCGCGTCACGCACGAGCAGTCGATCGCTGTAGAACACGAACTGGTGCGCGATCGACCAGTAGTTGCCTCCCAGGAACACGATGCGTCCCGACCTGGGCACGAGCGTGCGCGCCGCGTGCGCCAGTTGCTGCACCTCCGGTCGCCGCACCGGCGCACTGCCCCAGGGTGTGAGCGCCAGCACCGCACCCGCCGTGGCCACGAGTGCGAACCCGCCCAGCGTCACTCGCGCGCGCGCAGCGTCGCTGCGCACCCAGGCCGCGAGCGCGTGCGCCGAGTAGAGCGCCAGCGCCGGGAACACGCTCATCACGTACCAGAGCTTCTTCTCGCGCGCCAGGGACAGCAACCCCACCACCACGAGCGGCCAGAGCAATAACAGCCGAGCGCTCGCGCGGCGGTCCCACGTGTCGGCCGCGGCCGCGGCGGCGGCAGCGGAGCGAGCGAACGCCTGGCGCGCCGTGAGCCCCAGCCCCACCACGGCGAGCGGCAGCCACGGCCAGTAGCTCGTGGCCAGTTCGCGCAGGTAGCCGAGCGGTTCGGATCGCGCGGCCGAAGTACCGCTGCCGAGGCCGCGCTCCACCAGCAACCACGCGACGTGTTCGGAGAGGAACGCCTCGCGGTGCGTCGCCAGCTGAAAGCAGTACCAGGGCGCCACCACCGCCGCGGCCGCGACCGGCGCCAGCCACGCACCCTGTGCCAGCGCGCGCCGCGCGCGGCCGCACCACAGCGCGTGCAACGCCACCACGACCAGCGGGAACACGCCGAGCGCGCTTTTCGTGAGCACGCCGAGCCCGGTCAAGAGCCCCACGGCCACCCAGGCCTTGGCACTCCCCTCCCACGCGCGCCGATAGGCGAGCAGCACGCCCAAGAACAGCGCGGTCAGCAGCACGTCGAACATGGCGTGGTTGGCGTACTTGAGGAAGTAGCCCGTGCCGAGCAGCACGAGGCCCGCGGCCCACGCCTCGAACGGCTCGCGTCCGAGCCGAACGGCGAGCCGGTGGGTGAGAGCCACGCAAACCACGCCGGAGCACGCGCTCCAGAACACCGCCGCGAAGCTGGTCACCCCCATCACCGCGAACGAGGCCGCCATGAGCCACAGGTAGAACGGCGGGTTGTCCAGTCGCTCCGCGCCCGCGAATCGCGGCGTCAACCAATCGCCGGTGCGCAGCATCTGTTTCGCCTTCTCGGCGTAGTAGGCGTCGTCGTAGTTGGGCAGCGGCCCCGCACCCGCGCGCGCGAACAACACCAGCGCCGCGCAGGCCACGAGCAGCGCGCCCTGGGCGCGCGGGTCCAACAGCAGCGTGCGCAACGACGCGAGCGGGAAATGGGTGGCGGTCAGCGGCGTGGCGCGTCCCGGCGTCACGCGCGCGGGCGCGGCGCGGAGTCCGCGAAGATGCGGGCTGGCGGCAGTCCCATGCGCTTCAGCACGTACTGGGCGACCGCACGCAACGTGCCGAGGCCATACCGCACGCTGCGCTTGAAGTTGATGCTGGACGCCTCGGGCATGTAGCGCACCGGCACCGGGATCTCGCCCAGACGAAAGCCGGCGTCCACCGCCGAGACCAGCAGCTGCGAGTCGAACACGAAGTCGTCCGAGAACCGCTCGAACGGCACGCGCTCCAGCACTTCGCGCCGGTAGGCCCGGAAGCCGCTGTGGAACTCCCCCATGTTCTGCCCCAGGCAGATGTTCTCGACGAAGGTGAGGAAGCGGTTGCCGAGGTACTTGTAGAACGGCATGCCCGACTCGAGGCACTCCTGCCGCGTGCGCACGCGCGAGCCCAGCATGATGTCGAGGATGCCCAGCTGGAGCGGCAGCACCATCATGGGCACGAGCCGCGGGTCGTATTGGTAGTCGGGGTGCAGCATGATCACGATGTCGGCGCCGCGCGCGAGCGCTTCGCGGTAGCAGGTCTTCTGGTTGCCGCCGTAGCCGCGGTTCCGTGCGTGCTCCAGCACGCTGATCCCCAGCGAGCGAGCGATCGCCACGGTGTCGTCGCGACTTGCATCGTCCACGAGCAGGGTCTCGTCCACGTAGCCCGAGGGGATCTCGCCCCAGGTCTGGCGAAGCGTCTCGGCGGCGTTGTAGGCCGGCATCACCAGCACCACCTTGCCCCGGCGCGAGCCACGACGCTCGGGATGCGCGCCGGCGGCGGCGGACACGGTCGGCTGTTCGGTCAGCATGGCGGGCATCTTCCGGGCCGGCTCCGGGGGCGTCAAGAACGACGCCCCGCGGAGCATGTGGTTCCGCGGGGCGCGCACCTCGGGCGCCGCGGCGCGCGGGCGGCGCGCCGGTCTCACCCGGCGATCAGCGGCCGGTTCCCGACCGTTACCGGCCGTTACCGGCCGGTGAAGTTGCCCTTGCGCTTCTCGACATAGGCGGCGATCCCTTCCTTGGCGTCTTCGCCCTGGAACAGCAGCTGCTGCAGCTCGCGCTCCACGGCGAGCGCGGACTCGAACGGGATCTCGGCGCCGCTCTGTACCGCGCGCTTGATGCGGCCGACGGCCTTGGACGCCTTGTTCGGCGGGCAGAACTGCTCGGCATAGGCCTGCACCTTGTCCATGAACGACGCGGTGTCCGCCGTCTCCCAGATCTCGTTGATGATGCCCAAGTCGAGCGCCTTCTCGAAGCCGAACACCTCGGCCGTCACCATGAGTTCGATGGCTTTGGACTTATTGACGAGACGCGTCAGTCGCTGCGTGCCGCCCGTGCCCGGGAGCACGCCCAGGTTCACCTCCGGCAGGCCGACCTTGCCCGCGCCCTTACGCGCGATGCGAATGTCGGCCGCCATGGCGATCTCGAGGCCGCCGCCCACCGTGTGGCCATTGAGCGCGGCGATCACCAGCTTGGGCGTCTGCTCGAACCGGTTGAGCGTCTCGTTGGCGTGCAGGCAGAAGTAGTACTTGAACGTGGGATCCGCCGTCTTGAGCATGTTGATGTCGGCGCCCGCGCAGAAGAACTTCTCCCCCGAGCCACGAATCACGATGACGTGCACCTTCTCGTCGAAGCGCGCCTTGAGGATGGCCTCGTCGATCTGGCGCATCATCTCGTGCGTGTAGCAGTTGCCCGGGTCGAACGTCAGCTCCATCGTCATGACCCCGTTCTTGACGGAGGTGACGACGAGCTTGGTCTGCGTGGTTTCCATGGCGGAGGCCCTCGAGATTCGGGTGTGGAATCAGCGGCCGGCGGGGCCCGCGCGGGGCGCGGACAGGACGGACGGGCCGCGAGAATGGCGCCTTCGGATGCGCGCGGAAGTATAGGAGGGCGTGCGAGCGGCAACAATGCGCCACGAGGAGTCGGGCCGCACGGCTCGTGCGGGTGGCGCGCCCGCGGGCCTGGGCAGCCGCGCCAGGCATGAAAAATCCCCGGCCGGGGCCTTGCGGCGGATCGGACGAGGAGCGGGTGTACGAACAATCTGGTTCCGGTCCCTCAGAACGTCAAGGGTAGTGCGGCGAAGATTGTTGGAGTCAGAGAATTCAAGGTCCGTGACCGGAAAAACCGCTTGACGGGACAACGACTTGCAGCTGGTTCGGGAGCGGACCAACAATCTTCGCCGCACAACCCTTGAATCCAGCCCTTGCCTCGTGTCATCTTATCGTTTATCTACGATTAACGATTAACCACGACAGGAGTGCCGCATGACCCGATCCAGTACGTCTCCGGACAGCGCCATCACCGACTTCGACGAGCGCCTGGCCGAAATGGCCCGAGCGCTGTCGCACCCGGCGCGCGTGGCCATCGTGCGTCACCTCGCCGCGAGTGGCACCTGCGTGTGCGGCGAGATCGTGAGCGTGTTGCCGCTGGCGCAGGCCACGGTGTCGCAGCATTTGAAGGTGCTGAAAGAGGCGGGCTTCGTGCAGGGCGAGGTGGATGGTCCGCGCACCTGCTACTGCGTGAATCCCGAGACCGTGAAGCGTTTCCAGTCGCTGGTGGCCTCGCTGCCGGCGTGATCGCCCCCCACCCCGCCGGCCTGAACCTCGCTGGCGTTCGCTTGAGGAGAACCGTCATGTCCGAGAGGAGCACGCTTCCCGTGGTGACCGAGCCGACCGCTGGCGCTTGTTGCGATGACGACTGCTGTGGTGGTGACAAGGCGCATGCGGTCGCTGGGTCGACCGCGCAGACAAAGGTCATCGAAACAATCGCCCCTAGCGCAGATCCGCGCGGCGTCGTTCGCGAGAAGTACGCGGCGGTCGCCGAGGGCGGAAGTTGCGGCTGCGGCTGCTGTGGCGCGGAGGCGAATGACGAGGTCGCGCTCGCCGCGTTGGGATACACGGCCGAACAGCGCGCGGCGATCCCCGAGGGCGCGGATCTCGGGCTCGGCTGCGGCAATCCGCTCGCACACGCGGCGCTCGAACCGGGTGAAACCGTGCTCGACCTGGGCAGCGGGGCTGGCATCGACTGCTTCCTCGCCGCGCGCGAGGTGGGCCCGAGCGGACGTGTGATCGGCGTGGACATGACCCCGGCCATGGTCGAGCGTGCTCGCGCCAATCGCACCAAGGTGAGCGCCACGAACGTGGAGTTCCGCCTGGGCGAGATCGAGCACCTGCCCGTGGCGGACGCGAGCGTGGACGTGATCATCTCCAACTGCGTCGTGAACCTGTCGCCGGAGAAGCTACAGGTCTTCCGCGAAGCGCTGCGCGTCCTGAAGCCCGGCGGCCGGCTCGTGGTGTCGGACCTGGTGCTCACGCGGCCGCTCGGCGACGAGCTCAAGCAGCACGTGGACCTCTACGTGGGCTGCGTCGCGGGTGCGTCGCAGAAGGACGAGTACCTCCAGCTCATGCGCGACGCCGGCTTCGCCGACGTGCGCGTGGTGCAGGAACAGGGCTATGCCGTCGGCATGGAGAACCTGCCCGCGGGGAGCCTGGAGCGCGAGGCGTTCTCGGCGGTGACCTCGGTGAAGGTGCGGGCGATCAAACGATCGGCATAGCTCCTGGTAACTTACACCGCTTCCTGACAACGCTGCGGCCTGCCGGCGGGTACGATGAGTGGCCCATGCGCTACTCCTTGAACTTCCGCCGGCCGGCCGGCCTGGCTTGGTCCGCCGCGTTGCTCGCCGCGCTGCTCGCCCCCGTGGCGCGCGCGGGCGCGCCGCGGAGCACAGCGCCTGCCGCGGCGGCCGTCACGCCCGCTGTGCAGGCGCGCGTCGCCGCGAGCTGTGAGCCGTTGCCTGGCGACGCTCCCGACCAACTTCCCGTGCTGCGCTCGGCCGTGGGGCTCAACTACTCGAACGAGATGCTGGAGCACGCCGAAGACGCCTCTGTCGAGGTGTGCGTGCTCGTGGACAGCACGGGAACCGTGCGCGAGGCCGGCATCTCGCGGCCCGCTGCACCGTTCGACCTGGCTGCGCTCGAGGCCGCGCGCTGGTGGGTGTTCACGCCGGCGCGCCACGCAGGCCGCACGGTGGCTGCGCGCATCGCGGTGACGGTCGAGGCGCGCGTGCCGCGAGACACCGATCCGCTGGTGCCCGACGTGGTCGCGCTCGCCCACGAGGCCGAGACTCGCGGCGACCTGCGCGCGGCGATCGACGCCTGGACCGGCGTGCTGGCGCGCACGGGTCGTCGCCCCACGCTCCAGAACGAGTGGATCTCGCGCGAGCACGTGGTGCGCCTCGCGGCGCGGAGCCCTCGGCCGATCGAGGTGCCGTTCGCCACCGTGTCGCGCGCGCGCGGCCAAAGAAACCTCATGCAGCGGAACATCGCGCGCGGCGCCAACGAGGACTACGCGCGTGCGCTGGACGAGGTGCTCCGCATCGCGCCGTGGTACGCCGACGCCTATCGCTGGCGCGCGGCGGCGCGTGCAGCGAACGGGCAGCGCGACGGCGCAGTGCGCGACCTGCTGTGTTACCGGCTCGCTGCGCCCGACTCCGCCGGCCGCGAGGTCGCCGAGCGCGCGCTGATGCTTTTGGCCACTGGCGACACGCTACGGGCGAATTCGTTGCTCAAGAACTAACCGACTACTCGAACCGGCGCGCCGCTCCCGAGGGCGCGCACGTCTCGTCGGCGAGCGGCTCCGCCCCGAAGCGCGGCGCGCGCTTCTCCACGAACGCCGCGAGCCCCTCGGCCGAGTCGGCGGACGCCCAGCACGCCGCCTGCGCCACGGACTCGGCCTCGAGGCACTGTTCGAGCGTGCGCGCGCGCGAGGCCATGAGCATGCGCTTGGCGGCACGCACACTGCTCGCCGGGGACGCCGCCAGACGCGTGGCGTACTCGCGCCACGACGCCTCGAACTCGGCGGCGGGGTGGACGCGCTGCACCAGGCCCAGCCGCAGCGCCGCGTCGGCATCCACCAGCTCGCCGGTCCAGCACAGGTCGAGCGCCGCGGCGGTGCCGGCGAGGCGGGGCAGGTGGTACGTGCCGCCCCAGTCCGGGCTCAAGCCGATGCGCACGAACGTCTCACCGAAACGCGCCTCGCTCGAGGCCAGTCGCACATCGCACGCGAGCGCCAGGTTGCAGCCCGCGCCGGCCGCGACGCCGTTCACCGCGGCGATCACCGGGATCTCGAACGCGGCGAGCCGCGTGGCGATGGTGCGCCCAGCTTGAAGCAGCGGTGCCAGCGCGTCGAAGCCCGCGCCGCGCGCCTTCATGTCCAGCATGTGCTGCACATCGCCGCCAGAGCAGAATCCCTTGCCGGCGCCGGTCAGCACCAGCACGCGTGCGGCACGGTCGCCCGCCACCCGGTCCAGCGCCTGGACCAGCCGCTCGCGCATGTCGCCGGCGAACGCGTTCAGCTTGTCGGGGCGGTTGAGCGTGACGACAGCGACGCCGTCTCGAACCGCGAGCAGGATGCTGTCGGTGCTCACACCCGCTCCACCAGCACCGCCATGCCCTGCCCGCCGCTCACGCACAGTGTCGCTAGCCCCAAGCGACCCTGCACTCGTGCCAGCTCGTGCAGTAGTGCCACCACGATGCGGGCGCCGCTGCAGCCGGTCGGGTGCCCGAGCGCGATGCCGCCGCCGTTCGGGTTTAGCCGCTCGTGGTTCAGCTTCAGCTCGCGGTCGCACGCCAGCACCTGCGACGCGAACGCCTCGTTCAGTTCGATCACGTCGATCTGCTCGAGCGTGAGCGAGTGGCGCGCGAGCAGCTTGCGCACGGCCGGCACGGGGCCGAGCCCCATGCGCGCCGGGTCCACTCCCACGCTCACCGCGCCGAGCAGCACGGCCTGCGGTGTCGTTCCGTGCTCGCGCACCGCGGCCTCCGACAGCACCATCACGGCAGCGGCGCCATCGGTGATGGCGCTGGCGTTGCCGGCGGTGATGCTGCCGTCATGTCGGAACACGGGGCGTAGCTTCGCCAAGTCGTCGAGCGTGGTGTCGCCGCGAAAGTGTTCATCGCGCTCCACGACCGCCGCGCGTTTGCCCTCGCCCACGCTGACGGGGACCAACTCGTTCGCGAATCGTCCCTCGTCCCACGCGCGCGCCGCGCGCTGGTTGCTGCGCTGCGCGTAGCGATCCTGCTCCTCGCGCGAGATGGCGTACTCGCTGGCCAGCGTCTCGCTGGTCTCGCCCATCAGCTGGTCGCAGAGCGGGCATAGGTAGCCGTCGCGAAACATCGCGTCCAGCAGTGGCTCGTCGCCGAGCTTGCGGCCCCAGCGCACGTCGGTCGCGAGATACGGGATGCTGGTCATGTGCTCGCTGCCGCCCGCGAGGACGGCATGCGCCTCGCCGAGACGCACCGACTGCGCTGCGCTCACCACGGCCTGCAGTCCGCTGGCGCACGCTTTGTTGATCGTGTAGGCGGGCACCGTATCGGGAAGTCCGGCGCGCCGCACCACCTGTCGCGCCAGGTTGGGGCCATTGCCGGCCTGGCGCGCGTGACCCATGAGCAGCTCATCCACTCGCTCGCGCGGCACGCGGCTCCGCTCCAGCGCCGCGGCCGCGGCGACACCGCCTAGGTGCGCCGCGCTCGAAGCAGCGAGCGCGCCGCCGAAGTTGCCGATGGGCGTGCGCACGGCGCCCGCCAGGTAGATGCGAGGCGTCTCCATGTGAAGGGACTTCCTTTCGTCGTGGAGGATCAGCCCTCGTCGCGGCGTGGGCCGCGCGGCGGAGCGCCGGGCCGCGGCCCCGAGCTGCCTTCGCGACGCGGACCGGAGGGTCGCGGGGCGCTCGAGCCCCCGCTCCCGCCGGGAGCGCGGTCGGGTCGCGGCGTAAACGGGCGCGGCGAGGTAGCAGGGCCGCTGGAAGGCCTGGGAGTGAAGGGACGCGGAGTGCCCGTGCCCGGCGGGCGATCCGGACGTGGTGTGAACGGGCGCGCGGGGAACGAGCTTCCGCCGGCTCCGGGAGCGCGATCCGGGCGGGGCGTGAACGGCCGCGGCGCACTCGAGCCTCCGCTCGCTCCGGGCGCGCGGTCCGGGCGTGGCGGAAACCCGCCGCGATCGGTCTCGCGCGTCTTCTGCATCGCATCGAAGCCGCGCGTGGCCACGCGCTCCACTTTCTTGCGCGCGAGTTTTCGCGAACCGAATCCGGGGCGCGCGCCGGGTTCGGCTTCGCCGCTCTTCCGGATCTGTTCGATGCGCGTGTCGTCCTCGTCGGCGTAGTCCAGGGCGAGTGATTCCTCGAGCGGCACCTCGGGCGCTGGACCGCGCAACACCACGAACCAACCGTCCGCGTCCTCAACCTCGGCCATGCGCCCCAACTCTTCCTCGGTGGGCGTGGTGGCGAAGCGCACGCCCCGCTCGCGCAGCTCGTCGGCCCAGGCGTCCAGGTCGTCGTCCATGAGCGCGAACGACACGCGTTGGTCGGGCGCGAGCGGCAGGCCGTCGGCGTCGCGGCAGGCGTGCAGCGTGAGCCGCGCGTCGCCGGTGTCGAACTCGATCCAGTGATCGCGCTCCTCGGTCGGCTTGAAGCCCAACGCATCGTGGTAGAAGTGCGCGCACGCCTCGAACATCTGTGCGTTCACGATGGCGTGCGACAGCCGCGGCCAGTTGCCACTCGCGGTGGGTTTGCGGCGCTCCACCAACTGGACCACGTTGCCCTCGGGATCGAGCACGCGCGCGATGCGGCAGTCCGCGGACTCCTCCACGCTACCCGCCGGCTCCACGCCGCGGCCCTTGAGCAGCGCCAGCCGCGCGTCCAGCACGGGCACGTCGAATCCCAGTTCGATGCGCGGGCGTTCACCCGCCGGGAGCGTGCGCAACGCCAGCGCCGCGTCGCGCGTGCCGAACTGCACCCAGCGCGCGGCCGCAACGACTGGAGCGAGGCCGAGGCTCTTCTCGTAGAATTCCTGCTGCCGTGCCAGTTCGGGGGTGAACAGCACGACGACGCTCAAGCGGCCCATGGCCGGTTCCTCATTTTTCGGTCATTCGAGGTTCAACCACACACTCTTCACCTGCGTGTACTCGTGCAGACACGCCTCGCCAAGATCCCTTCCGAAACCCGACCCCTTCACGCCGCCGAACGGCATGCCGGGATCGTAGAAGCCGTACATGTTCACCCACACCGTACCCGTGGCGAGCCGTCGCGCCACGTTGTGCGCCTTCTTGACGTCGCGCGTCCACACGCCCGAGGCAAGCCCATAGAACACGTCGTTCGCCTTGGCCACGGCGTCGTCCACACCGTCGAACGGGATCACGGCCAGCACCGGGCCGAAGATCTCCTCCTGCGCGACCTTCATGCGGTTGTCCACGTCGGCCAGCACCGTGGCCTGCACGAACGCGCCCTTGCCGTTTACCGGTTGGCGCTGCCCGCCGGCGATCAAGCGTGCGCCCTCCTTCACACCCGTCTCCACGTAGCCGAGCACCTTGTCCATCTGCGTCTTCGACACGAGCGAACCCAACCGCGTCTTGGGATCCATCGGGTCCGCCGGCAGTAGCTTCTTCGCGCGCTCCGCCAGCTTGGCCACGAAATCGTCGTACACGGGCCGCTCGACCAGCAGGCGGGAGCCGGCCCCGCACACCTCGCCCTTGCCGTAGAAGATGCCGGCGGTGGCGCCCTTCAACGCGGCATCCAGGTCGGCGTCGGCGAACACGATGTTCGGGGACTTGCCGCCCAGTTCCAGCGTGAGCTTCTTGAGCGTGTCGGCCGCCGTGCGCATGAGGTGCTTGCCGACCTCGGTGGAACCCGTGAAGCTGATCTTGTTCACCAGCGGGTGCTTGACCAGCGCCTCGCCCGCGACGCGTCCCTTGCCGGACAGCACGTTGAACACACCCGGCGGAATGCCGGCCTCGAGCGCCAACTCGCCCAGGCGTAGCGCGGTGAGCGGCGTGAGTTCGGCCGGCTTGACCACGATGGTGTTGCCCGCGGCCAGCGCGGGCGCGACCTTCCAGCCCACCATGATCATGGGGAAGTTCCACGGGATGATCGCGCCCACCACGCCGACGGGTTCGCGGAGCGTGTAGGTGAACAGCGCGGGATTCACATTCGTCGTGTCGCCGGTGAGCTTGGTGGCCCAACCCGAGAAGTAGTGGAAGCAGCGCGCCACCATGTCGATGTCCACGAGCCGCGACTCGAAGATGGGCTTGCCGTTGTCGAGCGTCTCGAGACGCGCCAGCTCGTCGGCGTTCTGCAGCACCAGGTCACCCAGCTTCCACAGCATGCGCGAGCGGTCGATGGGCTTCATCTTCGCCCACGGGCCGTCGAGCGCGGCGCGGGCCGCCTGGACGGCGCGGTCGACGTCCTCCACGCCAGCCTCGGCCACGGTGGTGATGATCTCCTCGGTGGCCGGATTCATGGTGGTGAACGTGGCGCCCGAAGCGGCGTCCACCGCTTCGCCGTTGATGATGAGACGGCCCGGCTTCACCGGAGCGAGTGTTTCGGACATCTCAATCCTCCACGGGGACCAGGTCCCCGATGCGTGCGAGTTTGATTTGTTCTGCGTGATGCCGATCGTGTTCCGGGAGTCCCCACATCATGTCGCCGAACGTGTGCCCGCGCTGCCAGACGTCGTCGGGATGGGCCGGCAGCTCCGCCAGCCGCAGCTGCAGTTGCTCGCGCAACGAGTCCATGCGGCGCACCGCCTCGTCCCAGGTGTGCCGGCGCAACGGTGCGAGGTGTCGCTCGTTCACCGGCGCCATCTCCGGGTCCTCGATTCCCGCCCATGATCGCGGCTGACCGCTGAGCGTGCGGCCGAACTCTTCGAGTCGCACGCGGTCTCGTTCCGAGAGGTGCAACACGATCTCCTTGATGCTCCACTTGCCGGGTGCGATCGGCCGCTCGGCGGTGCCCGCGGACAGGCCCTGGGTGGCGGCTTTCACGCTGGCGCGCGCGCGTTGTATCTCGAACAGCAGTACTTCGCGAGCGCTCGCACCGGCTCGCTGCATCGCGAACGCGGGCGGAGCCGGCGCGGGGCGCGACGCGGCGCGGCGCGGCTTCGCGGCCTTGCTCGGCTTCGCGACCTTGCGCGGCTCCGCATCGCGCGCCGGGGCCGCGCCACGCTTGGGGCTCACTCGCTTCGCCTTCTGCTTGCCTGCCGCGCGTGCCACGCGGTTCCCCGTTCGGTCGGCCGGCCCCGGACCCGCCTTCGTCGAGTGCCCCGGCCGGCACCGTCTGATGCGGATCCGGACCCTGTGGGCTCCGGTCGGGCCCCCTCCGCGTCGGTCGCGGCCCGGGACCCACTGCGTTCATGTCGCGACGGTCGTCGCCGCTGGCGTGTAGTCGTACACCCCGCGACCGCTCTTCCGGCCCAATCGGCCGGCGGCCACGTACTGCTCGATCAGCGGGCACGGCCGGAACTTCTCGCCCAGCGTCCGGTGCAGGAACCGCAGAGTCGAGAGCCGCGTGTCGAGTCCCACCAGGTCCACCAGCTCAAACGGCCCCATCGGGTGATTCAGTCCCAGCTTCAGCGCCTTGTCGATGTCCTCGGCGCTCGCCACGCCCTCCTGCAACATGTAGAACGCCTCGTTGCCGATCATGGCGTTGATGCGGCTCGTCACGAAACCCGGCGACTCGCGCACCGTGACACATTCCTTGCCCATGCGCCGGCCGACCTCTTCGCACACCTGGAGCGTGAGCGGGCTGGTCTCGAGCGCGCGCACGATCTCGAGCAGCTTCATGCGGTGCACCGGATTGAAGAAGTGGAGCCCCACCACCTGCGCCGGGCGCTGGGTCGCGGCGGCCATCTCGGTGATGCTCAGGGACGACGTGTTCGAGGCGAGGATGGCGTGCTCGGGCGCGACGCGGTCCAGTTGGGCGAAGATCTCGATCTTAAGCTCGATGCGCTCGGGCACTGCCTCGATCACCAAGTCGGCGTGGCGCGCGGCCTCCTCGAGCGCGGTGACCGTGCGCAGGCGCTTGCGTGCCTCGAGCGCCTGGTCGTCGGCCACCTTGCCCGTGGCCACTCCCTTTTCGAGCGTGGCACTCACCTCGTTGCTGGCTCTCTCGAGCACCTCGCGGTTCGTGTCCTGCAGCACGGTGGTGAAGCCGCCGAGCGCCGCCGCGTAGGCGATGCCGCGACCCATGATCCCCGCGCCGAGGACCGCGATGGTCTGAACGGTCACGCGCGGCCCTCGAATCGAGCGAGCAGCTTCCACAGTGCGGGGAACAGTCCCGCGGCGAGCAGCGACTTGAAGATGTCGCCGGGGATGAACGGCAGCAATCCACTGGCGAGCAGCGCCCCCTGGGGCACGAAGTCCGACAGGTGCGCCAAGCCGAGCGCGAAGATGACCACGCTGCCGGCGAGCATGGCGAGGAACATGGTGAGCGGGCGGCGGTCCCAACCCCGCTCGGCCAACAGGCCGGTGAGTGCCGCCGCGAACGGGAATGCGATCAGATAGCCACCGGTGGGGCCGACGAGCCGGGCGATGCCCGCTGCGCCACCGGCGAAGACCGGCACGCCAGCCGCCCCTTCGAGCAGATAGAGGCATTGCGCCAGGAACGCGCGGCGCGCGCCAAGCACCGCGCCCGTGAGCAGAACGGCGAAGCTCTGGCCGGTGAGCGGTACTGGCGTCCACGGGAGTCGAAACTCGAGTTGCGCCGCGCCCGCGGTCACGAGCGATGCCGCGACCACAAGCAATACATTGATGAGCGTGGTCGAGCGCGGCGCGGCGAGATCGACGAGCGTGAGTGGGCGGGCAACGGACATGTGGGTCCTCGGAAGAGGGGAACAATGCGCGGCCGGCCGCGACGTTCAGGCTGGGCAAGGCGCGGCCCGGGACACGTTGTGGAGTTCGCGGAGGATACTGGACGGCGAGCGGGGGCGGCAATGACTCGCTCGGGGCGGCTCGGGCACACCCGTTCCCCCCGGCCGCTGCCGCCCAACGACTTGGCACGGGGGGGCGGGGTCAGCGACGCTCGAACAGGCTCCAGGTGGCGAACAGATCCCGCTCGAGGTTCATGCCGCCCTCCCCCGCGTCCCAGCCCAGCGCATGCGCCATGGCGCGGGAGGCGGCGGAGTCGTCGCGATCGAATGCCACCACGCGGAATCCCGCCTGTTCCCACGTCGCGCGCGGGAACGGACAGCGCCCGTCCGCCCACGGGATGTAGGGCTTTCCCGGCGCGGCCGGTGCGGGGCACAAGTTGTAGATGAGCACGTGCCCGCCTCGCTTGACGCTCCGCGCGAGCGCCACGACGAAGGCGCTGTCACTTACGCCCAGATGCACGAGCATGCGCGGATCCACTTTCTCAGCCGGGTGGAGGTAGCCGTTCTTGAGCGTGTTCTTGCTCAGGAACAGATCCAACGCAGTCCCCACCTCGGCGACGACGCGGTCGTCCGCCGGCCACTGACCCGTCGTGAGGCGCACGCTGCCCGCGCCCACTTGGCCCTGATCGCCCGGCTCGGAGTAGAGCGCCGGCAGCAGCGGATCCACGTCGATGCCCACCGTGTGAGCACCCAGTTCCGCCAGCAGCCGGAGCTGGCCGAGCATGCCGCAGCCGAAGTCGGCCACGCGTTTGCCCCGCACGTTCGTAACGCCCTGTTGCCCCAGCAGCTCGAGCGCGCGCACGTAGGCGAGCGGTGTGCCATAGCGCGTGTCGTAGTAGAACTTCTCGTCGAGCGTTCGCGACACGAGCTTCGCGCGCACGCTGTCGGGCAGGGCCTCCGCCTCGCGAGCGCTCCACGCTCGTGTGCGCGCCGAATCGCGGTAGACAGTACGAGCGGCGACGCGCGGCAGGCGGGGCACGACACCCAGGAAGTCGCGCGCGAGTGCGGTGCGCACCAGCGGGGCCAAGGCGCGCGCTTCGTCCCGAAGCTGCTCGACGCGCGACGGCGTGTCGGCCGCCAGGACCGCGCCGGCCGAGAGCAGCGCAACGACGTACATGAACAGCACGCGAGATCGCATGTCCACACCGTAGCGGCGGCGGTTCGCGTGGCGCCCGCCCACCCGCACCGGCGCGGCGAACGGCACGCCCGCCGCCTCGAACGGGCGCGGGAACGCGAGCGCGCGTGGCACGGCCACTGGGTCCAGCGCCTGGAAGATCAGCGTTGTGAACCGCGCTCGCGGGAACGACAATCGCCGCTCGGCAAAGTTCTCCCCATCCCGTGGGCACCGAGCGTGAATCGGATCCTCTCCATCGTCGGCATAACCCTCCTGGCCGTGGGCAGCGTCCTCACGCTGGCCCTGCTCGCGAGCCTGCTCAATCGCCGGCTGTTGTTCGTTGAAGGTCGCCTGATCCTGTTGCTGCCGAGCACGATGATCGCCTTGCTCGGCCTGTGGCTGCTTCGACGCTCCCGGAGCGGATAGCGGCGCGAGGCGCTCGCCCCGGAGGCGGACGACGAGCGAGTTCATCGAACGACCGTGAGCGGTCTGTCGTGAGCGGTCTGTCGTGAGCGGGCTGTCCGGGCCAGCGAGGGCCCGCTACACTGATCGGGTAGTCCCGCCACGCACCTAGCCCGGACTATTCATGAACCGTGAACCGAGAGAGCCGGATGTCCGTGAAGCGCAAGGAGCAGGCTTGGCCCGTGACGCAGGCGTGTTGTCAACACGTCGAGGAACGGGCCAAGCTTGCGACGCCGCGATTCACGGGCAGCCGGCCCTCGCAGGCCACGGGCTCATGAATAGTCCGGGCTGGAGGTCGCCGTGAGCCTTCGATCTGGTCATCGCTTGGGCCCGTACGAGATCCTCGATCCTATCGGCGAGGGTGGCATGGGCGAGGTCTATCGCGCGCGCGACACGCGCCTCGACCGTACCGTCGCGGTCAAGGTGCTGCCCGTGCATCTCGCGGAGGACGGCGACTATCGCCAACGCTTCGATCGCGAGGCCCGCGCCGCGTCGGCGCTCAATCACTCGAACATCGCCCAGATCTACGACGTGGGTTCGGAGGGCGGGCATCACTTCATCGTGATGGA
Source organism: uncultured bacterium (assembly GCA_964418975.1). Lineage (GTDB taxonomy): Bacteria > Eisenbacteria > RBG-16-71-46 > RBG-16-71-46 > RBG-16-71-46 > JAIOPA01. Next base: position 24,317 of record CAYQNV010000053.1, read on the forward strand.
GTACGTCGAGGGCGAGAACCTCGGCGAGTTCATCAAGAGGGGCCGCCCGAGCGTGGACCGGATCATCGACCTCGCCGCTCAGATGGCCTCGGCTCTCGAAGCAGCACACGCCAAGGGCATCATTCACCGCGACATCAAGTCGGCGAATGTCGTGGTGTCGCCGGGCGGCCAGGTCAAGGTATTGGACTTCGGGCTCGCGCGCCTCACGCGACCCGGCGGCACGACGGACACGCAGCTGGCGACCGAGGCGCAGACCGAGATCGGCGTGGTCATGGGCACATTGCCGTACATGAGCCCCGAACAAGCCCTCGGCACTGGGATGGACGCGCGCACCGACATCTTCAGCCTCGGGATCGTGCTCCATGAGCTCGCCACCGGCAGGAGGCCCTTCTCAGGCGTGTCGGCCACCGACACGATCAACAAGATTTGCAACGCAACGCCCGAGCCGATTCACGCATTAAACCCCGACGTGCCCGAAGCGTTCGAGCGGATCGTCTCGCATTGTCTGGTGAAGGATCGCACCCTGCGTTACCAGCAAGCGGGCGAGCTGCGCAGGGATCTCGAAGTGCTCCGGCGCGGCGAAGTGCTTGCGGCGCAGCCGGGAATCGGCGGGAGCGCGACCGCGATGCCGTCCTGGCGGAGGCGCCGCCTGGTGCCGGTCGCCGCGGGGGTCGCCCTGACGGTCGCAATCGCCGTCTCGGTGATCGCCTGGCAGGCCGCGGCGGAGAAACCCATCGACTCGATCGCCGTGCTGCCGTTTGCGAACGAGAGCGACAACGCCGAGGTGAACTATCTCAGCGACGGCATGGCCGAGTCGCTCATCAACGCCCTCTCGGAGCTGCCGAATCTCAAGGTCATCTCGCGCACCTCGGCGTTCGCCTTCAAGGAAAGCAAGGAGAGCCCCGCCGACATCGGGCGCAAGCTCGGGGTGCGGTCCATCCTGACCGGGCGCATGGTGCTGCGCGGCGATCGGCTGTCGATCAGCGCCGAACTGGTGGACCTGTCAGACGAGCGCCAGCTTTGGGGCAGCCGCTACGACCGCCCGCTCGACGACGTGGTGACGATCGAGCGCGAGCTCACCAGCACGATCACGAAGAAGTTGAGGCTCAAGCTCACCGGCGCGGACGTCGCGCGTCTGGCACAGCGCGGGACGGACGATCCACGGGCCTATCAGCTCTTCCTCAAGGGTCGGCACTTCAGCGAGGGTACCGCCGCCGAGATGGATCGCGGCCTCGAAGCGTTCCAGGAGGCGGTGCGACTCGACCCGAGCTACGCCATGGCGCACGCCGCGATCGCGAACGCGTTCACGCTGCGGGCGATGCACGGCACGAGCGACCCGCGCGATGCGTTGCTCGCGGCGCGATCTGCCCTCGACCGTGCAATCGCCCTCGATGCCGATCTGGCCGAGGCGCACATCGTGGCCGGCAATATCCGACTCCTCTTCGAATGGGACGGTCTGGCCGCCGAAGCGGCATTCCGTCGCGCGGTCGAGGTGGCGCCGGGCAGCGCGGACGCGCACATGGAGCTCGCGTTCTCATTGTGGGCGCTCGCGCGGCCCGCCGAGGCGCTCGAACACAGCCTGCTGGCACGCGATCTCGACCCGCTCTCACGGGGCCCCATGCACCACGTCGGGTTCACTTACCTGGTGTCGCGCCAGTACGGGAAGGCGATCGACGCGTTCACCCAAACGCTCGACGTTCATACGGAGTGGGTGTGGGGCTACGTAAAGCGGGGCGTCGCCCGCGCGTATGACGGCCAGTCAGCCAAGGCGCTCGAGGATGCCAAGCGCGCGGAAGCATTGATCGGCGCCTCGGGGGAAACGCCGTTGCTGCGCTCGTGGCTCGGTGCCCTGTACGCCCGTGCGGGCGACCCGGCCGCCGCACGTTCGTGTATCAAGCGCCTGGACGAGATCGCCCGGCAAAAGGTCGTGAGCGCGTCCGACTTCGCAGCCGTGTGCGCGGTGCTGGGGGAGAACGACAAGGCGTTCGCGTGGCTGGAAGAGGGGCTCCGTCTGCACGATCCGAACATGTCGTTCGTCCCCGTGTTGATCTTCTACGACGGCTTGCGGGACGACCCGCGGTTCGCGAGCGTGGTGAAGCGCGTCGGGTTGGGAGAGAAGAAGTCCGGCAGGGTGTAGTGCCCGGCGAGTGGCGAGCCCAGCAACGCAGCGCACGCGTTGACGCGACCGGACACGCGGGCTAGCGTGCCGGCGCGACTCGTTCACCCCCTGTGAGCCCTCGCGCCCGTGGCCGGAGAGACCCTCGACATGGCTGCTCCCGACAGTATCCGCATCGCCAACGCCGGCGGTTACTGGGGTGACGACCTGGGCCAGTTCCGCCGCCAGGTGGAGCTGGGCCCGGTGGACTATGTGACGCTCGACTTCCTGGCCGAGATCACCATGTCCATCATGCAGAAGCAGCGCGCGCGCGACCCCGAAGCGGGCTATGCGCGCGACTTCATCGCCCAGGTGGAGGCCACGCTCGACCTGCTGCTCACGGGCGGCGTCAAGGTGGTCACCAACGCCGGCGGCGTGAACCCTGCCGGCTGCCGGCGCGCGGTCATCGCCGCCGCGGCGCGGAAGGGTCGCGCCATCCATGTTGCGGCCGTGGCGGGCGACGACTTGATGTCGCGGCTCGACGAGTTGAACGCCGCCGGCGCCAGCCTGGACAACATGGAGGACGCGCGCGCGTTCGCGGGCGTGCGCGAGCGCGTGTCGTCGGCCAACGCCTACTTCGGCGCGTGGCCGGTGGTGGAAGCACTGCGCACGGGTGCCCAGATCGTGGTGACCGGACGCTGCACCGACACGGGTATCACACTCGCGCCCATGATCCACGCGTTCGGCTGGGCGCCCGATGACTGGGACCGCCTCGCGGCCGGCATCGTCGCGGGGCACATCGTGGAATGCGGCGCCCAGAGCACAGGCGGCAACTTCACGGATTGGCGCGATATCCCCGCGTTCGCCTCGATCGGCTATCCCATCCTCGAGGTGCGCGAGGACGGCTCGTTCGTGGTCACCAAGCACGCCGGCACAGGAGGTGCCGTCACCGTGCGTACGGTGAAAGAGCAGTTGGTCTACGAGATGGGCGACCCGCGCGGCTACATCACACCCGACGTGGTGGCGGATTTCGGCAGCGTCCGCCTGGAGCAGTTGGGGAAAGACCGCGTGCGCGTGTGGGGCGTCAAGGGCCGCCCCGCGCCACCTTCGCTCAAGATCAGCGCGGCCTATGGCGATGGCTGGAAGGCGAACGGCACGCTCATCATCTCGGGGCCCGACGCACTCGATAAGTCCGAGGCGTTCGCGGCGCTGTTCTGGGAGCGCGTCGGCGTTTCGTTCGAGGCGACGCTCACCGAGCACGTCGGGGCGTCCGCATGTTGGGGGCCGCTGGCCCCCCGGGTGGACGTGCCCGAGGTGCTGCTGCGGCTGGGCGTGCGCGACCACGACCGCGCCAAGATCGAGGCGTTTTCCCGCATGGTGCCCGCGGTGATCCTGTCGGGTCCGCCCGGCGTGGCGGTGACCGGCGGCCGGCCCCAGATCCAGGAGGTGGTGGCCTACTGGCCGGCGCTCGTGCCGCGCGAACTGGTGCGCCCCACGCTCGTCACCGCCGCCGGCGAGCGCATGCTGGATTGGCCCACGCCGCTCCACCCGATGTCCGAACCGCCCAAACTGACGCTACCGCCGTGGCCGAAGGCCAAGCGGGCCACGAAAACCGGCGCCAAAACCACCGTCACCGTTCCGCTCTCCGAACTGGCGCACGCGCGCAGCGGCGACAAGGGCGACATGGCGAACATCGGTGTCATCGCGCGTGCGCCCGAGGTTTACCCGTGGCTCGTGGCCACGCTGACTGCCAGGCGCGTGCAGCAGTACTTCGCGGGCATCGCGCTGGGTGCGGTGGAACGGCACGAAGTGCCGAACCTCTGGGCGCTCAACTTCCTGCTCGCCGAGTCCCTGGGTGGTGGCGGCACGGTGAGCCTGCGACTGGACGCCCAGGGCAAGACGCTGTCGCACGCGCTGCTCGCCATGCCGGTGAAAGCTCCCCAGGCGCTGCTCGACTGCGCCCGGCGCGGCGACAACGAGCACCGGGTTGTGCTGGGTCTCAGGCGGCTCCCGTTGGCCAGGCCGAAAGTCGCCGCCAAGGGCAGGCGTGCCTCGAAGGCGAAGGCCTAGAGGCTAGGGGCACAATGAGTTGCTGGATTCGCCCTGGCGGTGCAACCCGCCGGGGCGATTTTCTCGTATGCAGGGTGGATTTCAAAGAGATATCATTCTGAAAGACCCGAAAGGAGGCTCACGCCATGTTCCGTGAGAGTGCCGCCAAGTGTAGGTCCGGCATGTTCATGCTGGTGATGCTCCCGCTGCTCCTGATCCTCGATGTCTGGTGGGTGGTGATGGCGGCACGCGCCGCGACGCCGTTCCCGGTGCTCGCCGCCGGGCTGCTGCTTGGCGTGCTCAGCATCATGCTGGGCGGTTTCTTCATCGTGGAGCCCAACCAGGCGTCGGTGCTGATGCTGTTCGGCAACTACAAAGGCAGCGAAAGACGGACCGGGCTGTGGTGGGCGAATCCGTTCATGACCAAGAAGAAGGTCACGTTGCGGGTGCGCAACTTCGAGAGCAGCAAGCTCAAGGTCAACGACCACGACGGCAATCCCATCGAGATCGGCGCGGTGGTGGTGTGGCGCGTGGTGGATTCGGCCGAGGCCATCTTCCAGGTGGACAACTACGACAACTTCCTGCACGTCCAGAGCGAGGCCGCTCTGCGCAACCTGGCGGTGAGCCACCCTTACGATGCACACAACGACGGGCAGTGGTCGCTGCGTGGCAACACCATGGAGGTGGCTGAGCAGCTCAAGAAGGAGGTCCAGGCACGCCTCGAGAAGGCCGGCATCGAGGTGCTCGAAGCGCGCATCAGCCACCTCGCCTACGCCCCCGAGATCGCCAGCGCGATGTTGCGGCGCCAGCAGGCGAGCGCCGTGATCTCGGCGCGCACGAAGATCGTGGAGGGCGCGGTGAGCATGGTGCAGATGGCGCTGGACGAGCTTGCCAAGCGGTCCATCGTCACGCTGGACGAGGAGCGCAAGGCCGCGATGGTGAGCAACCTGCTGGTGGTGCTGTGCAGTGAGCAGCAGACGCAGCCCATCGTGAACACCGGAACGCTCTACCAGTGACGGAGTGACCTCGCCGTGGCGGAACGCAAGGCCTTCCTGTTGCGGGTCGATCCCGCGGTCCTCGACGCCCTGCAGCGTTGGGCGTCGGACGACCTGCGAAGCCTGAACGGGCAGATCGAGTTCCTGCTCAGGCGGTCGCTCCAGCGCGAGGGCCGTTCGCCGGGCGGCGATGCCGCCCGGCCGGCGCCGCCGGTGGGTGAAGCGGGCGAGAACTCCTGACCCACACGCTGCCGGCAGTTACTTGTAGCGCCGTTTGAGCTGGCTCCAGGTCGAGGGCTTCGCCGCTCCGGCACCGCACGTGGGCGTGCCGCCCTGCCACATGACCACGTTCGCCGCGCCGCCCATGCCGGACAAACCGGTCGTGAGCTCCACATCGTTGCGCCCGATGGGAGTGGTGAGCTTCATGCGCTCGATCGTGATGCAAGCCGGCTTCGCGCAGCCCTCGCACGCCGCCGGCCCGTTGCTAAGTGCGTG
>CAYQNV010000054.1:0-2229 GCA_964418975.1 uncultured bacterium
GCTCTCGCGGGCGCTCGTGTCGCCAGAGGAGCTAGTCGACCGCGCCCGATCTCGGAGCAAACGAGTCCGCCGTCTAGTCGATCGAGCCATCGCGCTCGCCGAGGGCACGTGACGTACGCAAGCGCCGCCAACTTCCGGATCGGCCTGGACCGTCGGCTTCGCGATGCCGCCACGCGGATGGGACTTGACCCTCAACGGCTCCGCCGAATTCTTGCATGCCAACGACTACTGGCTAGATTGCAGGTAACTACTCGTCTACCCATGACGGGGTGGAGGTCAGCAACATCACAGGGTTGCCACGAACTTGACAAAAGTTGACCATTCGACGCCGCGGTTGGCTACGCTGGGAGGGTGGACGATCGCGCGGCACTTCTGGGTCTGAACAAACGGCAACTCATCGAGATCATCCTGCTCCAGCGAGAGGCCATCACCCGCCTGGAGGGGATGGTCGAGCAGCTGACCGCGCGGGTCGCCCAGCTCGAGGCCGAGCGTGCACACCCACCGGCCCCGTCGAAGACGCCCGACAATTCGTCGCTGCCACCATCGACCGGCTTCAAGCCGAACCGCCCCGAGCGACGTTCACGCCGGCGCCGGGCGAGTCATGACGGGATCAGTCGGCACCGCCACGAGCCCGACGTGATCGTTCGGTGCCACCCCGAGACATGCCAGGGCTGTGGCGAGCCGCTGCCGCGCACGGGCCAACGGCGCGTGGGACGCAGTCAAGTCATCGAGCTGCCACCGATCCGTCCGGTGGTGATCGAGGCGTGGCAGTACGCGGCCCGCTGCAGCGGGTGTGGCACCAGAACCAAGGGCAGCTACCCGGACGGGCTGGAATCGACGCGGACGTTTGGGCCGGGCATCGAGTCGCTGCTGGCGTATTTCCACGAGCGCCACCACATCAGTTACGAGCGGCTCGTCGAGCTGTGCCGCGATGCCTTCGGCCTCAGCATCAGCGAAGGCGGGATCGACATGTGCCTCGCGCGGCTGGCCGGGCTGGCCCGCCCCACCTACGAGGCACTGGGAGCGGCGGTGCGGGCCAGCCCGGTGATCGGCTCGGACGAGACCGGCGCGCGGGTGGCCGGCCGAACGGCCTGGCGCCGGCTTTCCGAGAGCCCCGACGCGAGCTACCACACGATCGAGCCACGGCGGAACGCGGACGTGGTCGCCGCCTTTCTGGGCGAGACTCGTCCCGCGCACTGGGTCTCGGATCTCTGGGCACCCCAGGTGAAGGCCCGCGCTGAGCACCACCAGCTCTGCCTGGCGCACCAAATTCGGAACGTGACCTACGCGGCCGAGGCCGACGGGTACGCCGGCGTGGTCTGGGCGGTCGAGCTCCGGCATCTGTTTGGTAGGGCGGTCCACCTCGGCAGGATCCGCGACACCATTCCCGCGTGCTCCTTCACCCTTCGTCGCCGACGGATCGAGAACGCCGTCGATCGGCTGGTGTTCCGGACACACCTACCCGAGGACACCGGCACCACCAACGCGCGTCGTCTCCAACAGCGCTACCGCCAGCACCGGGCACGCCTGTTCGTCTTCCTCGACCATCCCGAGGTACCACCGACCAATAACGCCTCCGAGCAGGATCTGCGTCCCTCGGTCATCCACCGCAAGGTCACCGGCGGCTACCGTTCGTGGCGAGGTGCCGACTGCTCGGCGATCTTCACCTCGCTGCTGGCCACCGCTCGCAAGCGCGGTCACAACCTGCTCGACACATTCCGCGCCGTTGCCGGCCCCTCACCCCTCTGCGCCACCAGCCTGGCTACGTGAGCAGATACCGCTGGATTATCCGGTGATCATGGGGTTCACACTGCTCATCGCAATCGTCTACATGCTGGTCAATCTGCTCGTGGATGTGCTGTACGCCTACTTGAATCCCGAGATCGGATAGCGCCACGTGGGGCGCGCAACATGACACCAAGTGCCGCTGCAACCTCTTCAGATCCGGCCGTTCCTCCGCGGCGCGCGGTGCGTGCCGCTCCCGGCCGATTTGGCGTGCTGCCGCTCCTTGCCCGGAATCACCTTACGCTGGTTGGGATGTGTGTGATCGCGATATTGCTCGTGGTCGCGGCGCTCGCGCCGGTGATTAGCCCGGCGAGCCCCTCGGCAATCCAGTTGGCACGCAAACTGCAGGCTCCGTCTATTGAGCACCCGTTCGGGACGGATGACCTGGGCCGTGACCTGCTCAGCCGGGTGATTTGGGGCTCGCGGGTCTCGCTCCAAATAGGC
>CAYQNV010000055.1:0-5983 GCA_964418975.1 uncultured bacterium
GGTAGTTCCGATGCCGTAGGGCAGCATCGAGCCTTTGCAGCTTCGCATCGATCTCGCCCCTCCAGTCTTGAAGCTTTTTGTCGCCGAGGAACCGCGACAGCCCCAGCACAATCCCGCCGCCGCCCCCCAGACTGGCGAGAACGACGATGCTGACTTTCAGGGCATCAATCCAATCCACAGCTCCTCCGAATCGCATTCCGGATGTGGTTCCAGCCCGCCTAACTCAAGAGACAGGTCAGTGTAGTCGGATACCCCGCGCGTCCGTGCCCCGATAGCGCGGGTCGCTGTCAGCCCCGAGTTTCGCTCGATGGCCTGCCTCATCAACTTGGCCCCTCAACTCCTCGCCCGTCAATCCAGATATGCAGACCCGCACATCTCGATCTCGGTCGTTGGCGGCCCACCTCACACCACCCCATCCAGCGGGCTTGGCACGCCACGTCCGCCGCGGTTGAGCACGTGCGTGTAGATCATCGTCGTGCTCACGTCGCGATGCCCGAGCAGCTCTTGGATCGTTCGGATGTCATAGCCGTCTTCCAACAGGTGCGTCGCGAACGAGTGCCGCAGCGCGTGGCACGACACGGGGCGCGGGATCCGCGCGCGCCTCGCCGCCTCGCGCACGGCGCGCTGGAGCACTGTCTCGTGCAGATGATGCCGGCGACGCCGGCCACTCGCGAGGTCCAGGTAGAAGCGTGTGGCCGGAAACACCCACTGCCAGCCCCACTCTAACGCGGCCCGCGGGTACTTGCGTTCCAAGGCCTCGGGTAGCTCCACGCTGCCGAGCCCCCGCTGCAGGTCGCGGCCGTGCTGGTCCCTCACCCCCGCGAGATGCGCCTGGAGCGGCTCCCGCAATCCTGAAGGTAGTAGCGTCACCCGGTCCTTGCCGCCCTTGCCGTCGCGCACAAGCAACTCGCCACGGCTGAACTCGATGTCCTTCACACGCAGCCGACAGCACTCAAGCAGCCGCAGACCAGCCCCATAGAGCAGCGAGGCCATCAGCCGTTCCACGCCGTGCAACTCGCGCAGCAGCGCTGCCACCTCGCCGCGAGCCAATACCACCGGAAGCCGCGCCGGGCGCCGCGCGCGCACAATCTCGTCCATCCAGGCCAGTTCGCGTCCGAGCACGTCGCGGTAGAGAAACAGCAGCGCGCTCAGCGCCTGATTCTGTGTGGAGGCACTGACCATTCCCACCACGGCCAGGTGGCTCAGGAATCGCGTGAGTTCGTCCGCCGCCATGCGATCTGGGTGCCGCTTGCCGTGGAACAGGATGAAGCGGCGGATCCAGCCGACGTACGCCTTCTCGGTGCTGCGACTGTAGTGCCGCACGCGAATGGCCGCTCGCACGAGATCGAGCAGCCGCGGCTCTGTGGCCGTGCCGGCGATTGGCGCGGCGGGCCCCTCTCGCACGAGCCCGCCGGGCCACACGGCGGGAGCTGCGGACTCCAAGGCGAGGTGGTTCTCCAAGGCGTCGATGCTCCGGGGGGCGACTCTGCGGGGGCGTCGAAGGCACGGGCAGTATCCCCCCGTGCGCAGCCGACATCAACGCGAAATCGAATCGGAGCGGAAGCAGCGGTCGCCCTGGCGCGCAAACGCCTCGAGTCGCGCGGCGGCCGAACGCCCCCAAAGGGACGAGCGCGCCGCGGGGGCGACGCGCTCGGGAGTGATCCGTTGCCGGGCGAACGCCGCGGCGAAGTTCGCTACTTCTTGTTCGTGGCCTTCTTCTTCGCCGGGCGGACGACGACCCGCGCGACCACCTTGGGGCGGGGCTTCGCCACTGGTCGCGCCGACGCCGCCACCCGTACGCGCGCGACCTGGCGCGATTTGGGTTTGGCCGACGGCGACGACGAGCGCGCCGCCACCTTGGCCGGCGTCTTGGCCGTGGGCTTCGACAGCGGCTTGCCCTGGGCGTTCACCGGGCGGAAGCCGCCGTGCGCCGTGGTGGGCATCTGGCGCACCACCGCGAACCCCATCTTGGCCATGGCCGCGCGACGGGCGCGCGCCTGCTCGTCATCGTAGATGGCCTGCTGCTGGAGCTGGTTCGGCTTCAAGCCATAGTTGAAGTCGGGCAGCAGCACGCGCGGCACGGCGCGACCCACGAAGCGCTCGATGCCCGCCAGGTGACGCTGCTCCTCGGGAGCCATGAGCGTGAACGCGTCACCCTGCGCGTCCGGACGACCGGCGCGGCCGATGCGATGCACGTAGTCCTCAGGCGAGGGCGGCACGTCGAAGTTGACCACGTGCGCCACACCGGCCAGTTCGAGTCCGCGTGCGGCCTGGTCCGTGGTCACCACGATCTGCAGGCGGCCGCGCTTCAGGTCCTCCATGGCGCGCTCGCGCTCGGTCTGGCTCTTGCGCTCGTGCAGCGTGGCCACGGCGTAGCCCCGGCGCTCGAGCTGGCGGGCCAGTCGGTCGGCGCCCTCGCGCTGGCGCGTGAACACGATGGTGCTGCGCACCTCGCCTGAACGCGACAGCAGCCGGTCGAGTAGCTCGATCTTCAAGTAGTTCGGTACCGGATAGATGGCGTGCGTGATGCCCGGCGCGGGCTGCGGCGTGGTGAGGTCCACGCGCACGGGCTCGATCAACGCCTCCTTGGCCAGGCGGTTCAGCTCGGCCGGCATGGTCACGGAGAACAGCAGCGTCTGGCGCGTCTCGGGCAGCAGCTTCAAGAGCTTGCGGATCTCGCCCGCCTGGCCCACGTCCACCATGCGGTCGGCCTCGTCCAGCACCATGATCTCGATGTCGTCGAACACGAGCGCCTTGCGCGCATGCAGCTCCAGCAGGCGGTCCACCGTCGCCACCAGCACGTCCACGCCGGGGTCGCGCAGCACGCGCTCCTGCACGGCGATGGGCGCGGCGTTGTGCGCCAGCGCCACGCGCAGCTCGGTGAAACGCGCAAAGTCGCGCGCGTGCGCCTCGACCTGCGCGGCGTGCTCGCGCGTGGGCGTGAGCACGATAGCGCGCAGCTTCTGCGGACCGTCCATCAGGCGCGCGAACATGGGCAGCAGGAACGCGCCGGTCTTGCCGGAACCACTCGGCGCGTTACCGATCAGGTCATTCCCTTGCAGGATGACCGGGATCGTCTTGGCCTGGATCGGCGTGGGCTCGTTCAGGGCCGCGGCGCGCGTCGCCTGGACGAGGGGCGCGGGCAGGCCCAGCGTGCTGAACATCATCGTCATGGACTCCGTGCGATCGGGGGCCCGGCGCTTGGGGGTGCTTCCAGCGGCGGGCAAAGAGGGGCTGTGGGAAACGCCGCATGGTACGGCCCCGGCACCCGCGGGTTCAACGGAAACCTTGACCCCGCCGGCACCCGCGAATGGCGCGGGTGTCGCGCCGATTGGGGGCTGGAGGCTGCTGCTCATAGTGCCGAACATCATGCACTGGCACGCGTCCGCAGATGACAGCCTTCGGCAAGTCCGACGTCAGCGATTCGACAAGCGAGGGCCGGGAGCCTTCTGTCGAGCCTTCCGGCGGGACGTCTGGCAGCCCGGACAGAAGAACGTCGATCGCCCGCCCTGGACGATACGCCGCACGGGCGTGGCGCAGCGGCGGCACGGCTCGCCGGCGCGGTCGTACACCCACAGCTGGTCGCCGTACTGCCCCGGCTCGTTCCAGAGCGTTCGGTAGGTCGAGAACGTGGTACCCATGCGCGCGATGCTCTCCTCGAGCACGACGGGCACCTCGCGCGCGATGCGGCGCCATTCGTCGGCGTCCAGCGCGCCCGCGCGCCGGCGCGGGTCCACGCCCGAACGAAACAGCACTTCGCTCACATAGATGTTGCCGAGTCCCGCGATCCGGCGCTGGTCCAGCAGCCACGCCTTGATGGACGTGCGCGAATCACCGGCGGCGGCGCGCAGCGCCTCGCCGTCGCGCGGCTGGGCGAGCGGGTCGGGGCCCAGCAGCTTAAGCGACGCGTCTCGCTCGAGTCGGGCGGTGAGCAGCACGCGCAGAATGCCAAAGCGCCGGATGTCCTGGTACCAGAGCGTCGCGCCGTCCTCGAACGCGAGTCGCAGGTGCACGTGTGTGAGCGCGGTGTCGGGGGGGCGACGCGGTGGCCAGAAGAGCCAGCGACCGCTCATGCCGAGGTGCGAGAGCAGCGTTAAGCCGGCATCAAGGTCCAGCAGCAGGAATTTGCCGATGCGCCGGGGCTCGCCGAACGTCCTGCCGCGGAGCCTCGCGGGCAGACGGGCGAGCGACGTGCTCCGCAGGGACTTGTTCGAGACGCGCGCGCGCGCGATGCGACGCCCGGCGACGGCGCCGGCGAGCATGCGGCGAATGGTCTCGACTTCGGGGAGTTCGGGCATGGGCGGGACAGGCTCCCGGCGCGCACGCGGGACGTCAAGCGGGTGGAGGCCGGCGCGAAGAACGTTCGGCACGAACGGCGTTGGAGCAGTTTCGTGTGCCGGTGGGTCGTCGGTTCGGCTAGCGTACATGCGACGACCGCCGTTCGAACCCGACCGTCGCAAGGAGAGTCTCGTGGCCCTCACCGCCGCTCCGAGCCAGCACACGTTCGGGCATGCCATGCTCGCGCACTGGCCGCTCGATCCCACGATCACGTACCTGAACCACGGCACGGTGGGCGTGGTGCCGCTGCGCGTGCTCGCCGCGCAGCAGGCCATTCGCGACGAGCTCGAGCGCCAGCCCGCGCGCTTCCTGATCCGCGAACTGGCCGACGTCGGCCAGTGGCCGTTGCGCGAGACGCCGCGCATGCGCACGGCCGCGGCGGCCGTCGCGGAGTTCGTCGGAACGGAGTCCGACGACCTGCTGTTCGTGGACAACGCCACCACCGGGTGCAATGCGGTGTTGCACTCGTTCCCGTTCAAGGCTGGCGACGAGATCCTCGTCACTGACCACGGCTACGGCGCGGTCACGAACGCGGCGCGATACGCCGCGTCGCGCGCCGGCGCCACGGTGCGGACGATCGAGTTGCCGTACCCGAACACCACCTCCGCCGCAATCCTCGCCGCGATCGAATCGGCACTCACGCCGCGCACCCGGATGCTCGTCGTGGACCATCTCTGCTCCGGCAGCTCGCTCATCCTGCCGGTCGCGGAGATCGCCGCCGCCTGCCGCTCGCGCGGCGTCGCCACGCTGGTGGATGGCGCACATGTCCCGGGCATGCTGCCGCTCGACATCCCCTCGCTAGGCGTGGACTTCTACTCCGGCAACCTCCACAAGTGGGCGATGTCGCCGCGTCCACTGGCGCTGCTCTGGGCCGCGCCGGAGCGCCGCGCGGAGCTGCACCCGACGGTGATCTCTTGGGGCTACGAGCAAGGCCTGGCTGCCGAGTTCGACATGCTGGGCACGCGAGACCCCTCGCCCGCGCTCGCCGCACCCGAGGGCCTCGCGTTCATGCGCGAGCTGGGCCTGGACGCGATGCGCGCGTGGAATCATTCGCTCGCCTGGGACTCCGCGCGCTCGCTCGCGGCGCACTGGGGCACGGAGATTCCGGCGCCCGAGGGGATGTACGGCAGCATGGTGACCCTTCCGCTCGCCGCTCGATACGGCGCCGAGCCGGCGAAGATCGAGGCGCTGCGGAGCGCGCTCCTCTACGAGGACCACATCGAGGCGCAGCTCCAAGTCTTCCGCGGGCGAGCGTGGCTCCGGCTCGCGGCGCAAGTCTACAACGACGCCAGCGACTTCGCGCGGCTGCGCGACGCGATCGACCAGCAAGGCGGCTACAGCAGCGTCTCGAAGTAGACCAGCGGCACGCCGCGATAGGTGACCCGCCCGACCTCGCGGTAGCCACACGCGAGGTAGAAGGCTCCCGCGCCGGCCCCTGCGTCGTAGGCGTCCAGCCGGATCGCGTCCGCCGGCCACTCGCGTGCGAGCGCGCTCGCTCGCTCCATTATTGACGCGTGCGCAATGAATGCAATAGCATGAGGCCTCCACAGGGAGGTGCCCATGCGACTGCCCGGATCGGCCAAGGTGTTGGAGTCCCGCCGGCGACGCGCGCTGGCGTTGGTGCAGCAGGGACTGTCGTTGAACG
>CAYQNV010000056.1:0-21371 GCA_964418975.1 uncultured bacterium
TTCTCCCGTCTCGGGCTTCCTGCTATCGCTTCCCATGGCGTCATCCTCCGGCACCCGCCTCCCAGCGGGTGCAGTTGTAGGCCAACTGCACCGGATGATGACGCCTTCTCTTCACTTTTCCACCACACGCCCGACATTGCCGGGCCGCGACCAGCGCGCTCGCGCAGAGCACCACACCGAGGAGGCGCAGCGAACAGCGACACCGAAGCCGATGCGTCATGCTACTCAACCCCCGCTGGCCGGCGTGCCGCTTCGCATGCCGTGAAGTTCCATCGACGCGCCCATCATCTTGGGATCCCCGCGGGCGGTCCCGCTCGAAACGGGCGCCTGTCTCCGCGAACTCGGCGATGCGTATCAGACTTCAGAATCAGAGCCGGCGTCCTCTCATGGCCCCCATGCCCAGCGGGCAACAAGAAACTTCCTCGATCGTCCTCCGGAGTCAATCTCGCAACGTGACGTGCGCCAGGTAGACATCGTACGGGTCCCAGAGCGACAGCGTGAAGTAGAGGTCGGTCCCGTCATTGAACCAGGGGTGGATGTAGGGACCGTAGGGCCCATAGGGTAGCGCGGGGCGCGTCACGACGATTTTTTCCTCCGACCATGGTCCGGTCGGGGCGGGCGCGTCACGCAGTACGATCGCGTCGCGGGTCGGGTGAAGATACATCATGAGCCAGCGACGGAAGTGGGAGTTGTACTGAACGGAGACCTCGCCGGCCACCGGCGCGGGGACGATCACCGCCGCGGCGTCCGCGTGGTCCGAACGAAACCCCGCTCCGTCGAACGCCTGGATCCAGCCGCTTCCGTCCCAGTACTGGTACCGTGACGGGTCGAGCAGCCCGCGCGGCGAGACACGAGCCAGCCGCACGCCGCTCACACGTCCCGACTGCGCGCCGAAGAAGTAGACGCGCGACCCCCGGCGCACCATGGCGGCCTGCCCGAAGGGGCTCAGGCCCTGCCAGTCCCGGCCGTCGATGACCCCGTCGCCGTTGACGTCGCGGGCGGCCCAGGCATCCCACATCGGGTTGTCGCCGCGCTCGTTCCGGAACCACGTGATTCCGCCATCGTCCGAGTAGGCGATGCCCGAGTGCCTGGCGATCCAGACGTCACCATGATCCTCACACCCGGACACGTTCTGGTCGCACTGCATCGCGTCGCCCTGCCAACGACAGCAGACGCCGGCACCCTGTGCGCACGACCCCCCGGCGCATGTCGACACCGCCCCTCTGGTCTCGTCCCAACAGGTCACCGACATATACTGGATGTAGCTCCGTCCGCGGTACGTGAGGCCACCGTTGGGGATGACGGTTCGCTCGCCGTTGGTGCAGTCTTCGTCGTGCCTCGCCTGGAGGATCTCCCGCGAGCGTCCGGTCGCGGGGTCGTGCACGATGCTCGAGAAGGTGATGCCGTCCTCTGGGGTCTGGTCGGTCGAGAACGCGAGCGTGTCCCGAAGCGGCTCTGGACGAGCGTCGGCGTCCCCGAAACCCCCGTGATGGCACGGCCGTCGGCAACGAGCGGGAGCGGGCCGTGCCAGCCCGCGGGGTCGTGCCAGAACATCACGAGTCGGTCTCCCACGCGCGCGACGATTTCGAAATTCCCGGGCCACGAGGCGGTCCGGCCGAAATTGCTCTGGATGAGCGCGACCGCGCCGATCTGTCCCGCCGTACCACCGAAGCGCGCGGGGCCGTGCCACGGCAGCGTGGGATCGTCGTTGTCGCGCCAGAAGTGCCCGAGCCCGCCCTTGGCCAGGGGCACGACGACCTCGAAGTTGCCGCGCGTACCGAAGGTACTCTGGATGACCGTTGGATTTGCGACGGCGCTCGAGAGCGTGAGGCCGTCCGCCACGACATCCGACGGACCGTCCCAGGACGCGTCCGACGCTGCACAGTAGGACCCCCCCGGTTCGCAGGCCTCGGGGCACGGGCATTCGCACGAGAACGGGACGAACGACTGCCCCTCGACGAAGGGCTCGTGAGCGGTCGGCAGCCCCGTGAGCTTGCGAGCATCCTCCCGACGATGGGGTCAGGGACGGCGGCGACCGCAGCCCTCGCAGCACTTCGAACGCACGGTTGGCGATTACAGGCCATGGTCGACACCCTCCATTTCATGTGTCGTCACTGAAAGCGTAACGGAGCGCGTTACGATGTGACATTGGGACGACCCTCGACGGTCATCGTCTATCGCGCCGGAGCGGCAGCAGCGTCTCGCAGGCGCCCCTCGGGTCGATGGCGTTACCGCTACCGACCTTGCCACGTCGCGACGAGATCCTCCGACATCGCATTGCGGATGCCGTTGTCCGCCAGCACTTCTTCGGTGGCCTTGAGCAGCTCCTCACGGTCGAACACCTGGCTCTCGACCTGGCGGTCGACCCACTCGAAAATCAGGTGCCGCTCGCGGCTGTCGCGAATGAGCTCGACGAGATGCTTGAGGTTCCGGACGGGCACCCCATTGAGGGCCTTGAGCACGGCGAACGGGGCCACCTCGTAGCCCGTGGCGATGCGGTGCGAGAACAGCCGAACCGGCCCGACCACCAACTCCTCATCGGCGAAGTCCCGGGGAGCGAACGCCCGGCACAGGAGCGGGCTCGCGCGCCACAGAAACGGATCGAGAGCGGACGTCACCAGGGAGAGATGTTCGATGGACGCCGTCGAGAACGCGAGTGGACCGACGATGAAGTAGCTCGGATAGGCGCCGGTGAGCGGCTTCAGCACGCGATCGGGTGCGTCCGCAACCGGGACCTCCACGTGCAGGCGCTTGCCCCCCCGGATGACGGTCATCGGCACGCGGCCGTCGTGCACCAGCTTCGGGACGAAGTAGTCGAACGCGACGCGCAGTCCCGGCTTCAATTCGACGAGACCGCTATTGTCGATCGGGTGCTCGCCGATGGCGGCAAGCACGTCCCACGTCTTCAGGGGATACGTACTGCCGCGCGCCTCGAGGTAGGTGACGACGTCGCCCTGGCTCGACGCCTCGAGCGCCAGCCACGCGCGCAGCGCCGCGTTGTCCAGCGTCTGACGCATGACCGGCAAACGGGGATGGGCGGGAGCCCGCTTCTCATCGATCGCCCGCAGAAAGGCCCTCACTTCCTCGGCCGGCACGAGGTACCCGATGTTCTGCGTCTCTTTGGCGATACCGGAGGCGACCCCGACGAGTCGGTTGTCGACCAGGGCGGGGCCGCCGCTGTTCCCGGGATTCAGGGCCGCGTCGACCTGGATGCGGAGCGGCCGCGCATGGAAGGAGTCGGCCACCTCGATGCGCGACACGACACCTTTGGTGACGGACATCGACTGCCCCCCGGTGGGATACCCGTACACGGCAACCGCGGATCCAACGTCGGGCAACTGATCGGAGAGCGCAATCCACGGAGACGTTGCCAGCCGCGAGGGATCGTCCGGCTCGAGGATCGCCACGTCGATCCCGGCATCGGCCGCGACGACGTGCGCCGGCAGCTTGTCGGCGGACCCCTCGAGTTGCACGAGGATGCTGCTCGCGTAGATGACGATGTGGTTGCTGGTGAGGATCCGGTTTCCCTCGATCACCATGCCCGAGCCCGTCACCTCCATCGGCGGCTGTTTCGACCACGGGCGCGTGAGGTCGGGAAGACGCTGGCTCGTGTAGACCTTGACGAGCGCACGCGTGACCTCGGAGGAAGATCCGGCTGGTGCCCTTCCGGGGTCGTTCTCCGAGGCGAAAGAAGCTCCAGCCACGAAGAGCGCGGCGAGCAGGCAGGACGGCCGAGCGTACGTGCGGCGATGGGTTGTCTTCATGTGCGTCCCGACGCGCTAGGCGACTTGCGCGTCCGACTCACGGAGCGCGGTGAGGTCGAAGCGCGCGCCGCGAAAGGTCCCGCAGAGACGCACGCGGCCGCTGTTGACCAAGTACACGACGGTCGCCACCACCTCCGCGTCCGAGCGCGCATGGTCCGAGACCGCGGTCACGAGATCGAGCAGTGTCGTATTTCGAGTCATCGGCTGCCTCCTTGAGAGCGCTTACGTCTCTCGTGAGATGGTAATCGGACACCCGGCACGGTTTTCGCGGTCAACGCCAAGTCCGTGTTGTACGTGGGCGTTCCGGCTCGTCATTACAGCTGGAGTTTCACAGACGTGGTTTTCATCACTGGCTCCTTTGCGTTCACTTCAGTGGAGAACGACTTCCTGCTCCGCGGGTTCGGGCGGGGCGACCTGCACCGCAGCGCGGAGTGGGGGGAGGATCCAGCCTCTGGTGACGCGCCGTTGGCTGGCGAGGCGAGCGCGGCGACGTTGGTTGTCTGCTCGCAGAGCGAACGGGTAGCGACTGGGTACACGAATTCCCTCCACCAGGGGGCCGCCGCTCGAGGGGCCGCGGAGCCCGGGCCGGCCCGATCGGGCCGGCGTTTCGTGGCGCCTCACACCGCTTTCGAGTGGGGCGTCCGGCACAGTTAGGACGTCCGCAAGGAGCATTCTGTGTTACATTCTCGCCGGCGGAAGGCGCGCGACCTCATGAACGCGCACCGGGAGACAGGAGCGCTCGGCCCCTGCCTCCCGGTGTGAAACGCGCCGGTCGCGTGGCGCGAGGATCGATGTGCTACAAGCTCGGATTCGGCACGGGGATGGGGCGGGGGAGGTTGAGGCTCCGGTTGAAGGATACCGTCGCGGTGCCGGAGCTCGAGCCGTACCCCCGCAAGCGCAGACGGTACGCCCCCGTGGTGCTCGGCACGAAGACAACGTTCGACTGCAAGCCGCAACTGTCGTCGTTGGTCGCGAAGATCGTCCCCCCCGACGCGTTCCGCACGTCGAGGATCGTGTCCCAGGTGGCGCGGCCGCAGGTGGTGAAGCTGTACACGTAGCCGGACTGCCCGACGAAGCAGAAGTCACGCACGCCGTACGTCGAGATCGAGGTCGTCACCGACCGGAGGGTCGTCGTGGCGGGGTTGATGGGCGAGCACCCGGCCGCATACATGACCGCCACCGTGGCCCGGTCGACCGCCGAGAGCGCGGTGCGCTGCCCGCCGAACGTCGACCCGTCCTTGCGCGTGATGGTCGGCAGGCCGTTGCGCGAGAAGGCGTACGAGCCGTATAGCATGATCGAGCCGAAGTCGAAGCCGCCGAAGTCGGCCCCGTCGTTGCCCAGGGCCAGGTAGGTCTGGAAGTTGAAGGACGCGCCGTCCTGCATGTTCGCGAAGTTGATCGTGATGAAGGTGTCCCGGTCGGCCCGCATCTGCTCGTGCCAGAGCCCTACCGCGTGCCCGATCTCGTGGATGGTGCTGCCCGTGCTGCACCCGTCGGCCAGGTTCACGAACTGTTGCCCTCCCACGCGCCCGACACTGGACGAGCAGCCGGTGCCGCGCCGGAAGGTTACGAAGTCGGCCTGGGTCGTCCGGGCCACGAAGCGGATCCCGGTATTCGCCTGCCAGTGCGCGATCGCGTCCGACACCCGGGCCTGGCTCGGCAGCCCGAGGTCGATGGTGAAGGGGACGACGCCCCCCGGCCAGCGCGCGCCCAGGTTCGTGCGCCCCGCGCCCTCGGCCCTGATGTCCCCGGGGAGGCGGATGTCCTCCACCCGTCCGACGACGATGTCCCCCTCGAGGATCGCCTCGCCGTCGACCACCTCGAGTTCCTGCTCGAGGATCCCGGCCGGCGTCTCGACCAGCCCCCGGATGCGCTCGCCGGCGGCGTTTTCGGGCCGGCCGACCCCCGGCGTGCACCGCCCGGCACCGTCCTGCCCGGCCACCGGGTGATGCAGCTCGGAGCACAGGAGCCCGCCATCTGCCGGGGCTTCGACCCGCGGGCAGGACGAGCGCGCCACCGCCCGGTCATGCGTGCGCGTGCACGCACGGCGGCATGCGTCCTGCGGGACATCGTCGGCGTCCCCCTGCTTGCGCACGCAGGCCGCGTGGCACTGGTGGAGCCGCGCGTCCTTCGTCCGAAGCCCCGCCCGACAACGCAGGACGCGCGGGCTCGCCTCGGTCAGGGCCGCCAGCGGCCCCGGCTCGGCAGCGCACACGAGGCGCCCGAGGGCCTCCTCGTGGCGCGATCGGCACGCGCTCTCGCAGCTGGCGCCATCGAATCCCGGCCTGCGCTCGGCGCGTTGCCGACAACCCGCCACGCAGCGCAGGAGCTTTCCCTCGGCGCGGGCGGCGCCGGCCTGACACCCGAGCACGTCCACGTCCACGGCCGCGTATGTCGCCGGCGTTGCGAACGCCACGACGAGCACGGCCACCTGCACGGCCCCACTGATGCTCTTCCAATCCATGGTCCTCTACCTCCTCGAAAGGTTTCATGCCCGTCCATCGGGCGATGTCGCCGGCGGTGCCGGAACTCATCCGCAAGAGCGTACGGATCAACGCAACATCGTAACGCAGGCTGACCCGCGCGATGCACGCGCCGCAATCAGGGCTCGAGAATCGGATCGAGGAAGAGGTCCTGGGCGCTGTACGACGCCCACTGTGCGAAGAACGCGAGCCGAGCGCTCAGTGACGACCCGAGCTCACGAACCGACACCCGAACCTCGGCAGCTGGCGCGACGCGCGCGACGGGCTCCTTCGGGACCTCCCGATTGACGAAGTCGAGATGGCGCTTCAGGTAGTGCGCCTGGAGAGCGTTCCACAGGCCGGGCTCCGGCTTTGTCAACGCAAAGTAGAAGTGTCCGCCTTTCCTCATTCCGGACACCGGGCTATCCGCTTTTCATCGTTCTCGTCCGCGCGGCAGCCGGGCTCGGGGGGGTCGACGCCGTTCGCACCGCGGCGTTCGTGCAGACGCTGCTCCTGGCCGGCGTCGCGACCTGGCTGGTCTTCGACCTCGGGGTGCGGCTGACCGCCCGGCTCTCAGTCGGCCTCG
Source organism: uncultured bacterium (assembly GCA_964418975.1). Taxonomy (GTDB): domain Bacteria; phylum Eisenbacteria; class RBG-16-71-46; order RBG-16-71-46; family RBG-16-71-46; genus JAIOPA01. The sequence goes on from CAYQNV010000056.1 coordinate 6,813, forward strand.
TCGCCGCAGCGCTCTATGCTGCCGACGCCGATCTGCAACAGTTCGGCTCGACGATCCTGACTGAGGCCCTGACTGTGTTCCTCTCCGTCTGGGCGCTTTGGCTTCGCGTGCACGACGGGCGGTGGTGTCGGGCGGCCTGGCTGCTCGCGCTGCTGGCCCTCGTGCGGCCGAACTTCGCGGCTTTCCCGTTCGCGTTCGCGCTCGTCGACGGAGTGCGGATGCGCCGGCCGCACATCGCATTGGAAGTCGCCTGGCCGACGGTCGCAGTCTTTGGCCTCTGGTGGGGGATCTCGCTAGTGAGCGGCGCGGACGCGCTTCGTCCCTACAAGTGGTTCGTCTCGATGCACACCTTCGGCACGGTGTACGAGGCCAACCTCTGGCAGAAATTGCCTGAGTACTCTGGACCGAAAGTTCTGTGACGTATTGTGCGGGGTCACGCCGCCGCGGCGAGTGGTCGCTCGCGCTCGGGGAGCTTGCGAAGCAGCCGGTGCAGGTCGCGCCGCGTGAACTTCCATTCGAACGGCTGCGCCACCTCCCCGTAGCGTCGCTCGGACCCCAGGAGGCGATCTTCGAGGTCGCCGAGCGAGGCGAAGTCGCTCGGCGTGAGCGCCTTACGCTGCACGACCGAGAAGTGGACCTCGACCTGGTTGAGCCAGCTCGCGTGGACCGGCGTGTGCACTGGCACGATCGTCGGCCACCGCTTGCGTAGCCGCGCGGCGCAGCGCTCGCCCCGATGGGACGAGCCGTTGTCCATGATCCAGAAAACGCGTGGCGCCGAGCAGTACGGTTCTTGCTGCATCACCTGTTCGACAAGGCGCTGCCTTCTGCTCGAAGGCCGGATCGCGCGGGAAAATCCAACAGCGATGCGACCAAGGGACGGATTGCGTCTTCGCGCAGCCAGCGCCACAGCGTCGTGTCGCCGATCGAGGCGACCAGCCCGCGGCGCACCGCTTCGCGGCGGATCTCGGGGAGGCTCAAGCGCGAGAGCGGGAGCTGGTGCTCGTGGGGCAGTTCGCAGGCGAGCGCCTTAACGGCGGCGACGCCGCCGGGGGGAAAAGCCGGCCGGTCGCCCGCCACGGGGAAGTTCCTCGAGTCCGGCGCGTCCTTCCTCGAAGAAGCGCTTGCGCCACTTGCTGACGATCTGGCGCGGCGTGTCGAGCCGCGCGGCGATCTGGTCGTTGCGCAGGCCCTCGACGGCGTAGAGCACGATCTTCGCGCGGACGACGTCCCGATACGGTGACGTATACGCTCGCGCCATCGTCTTGAGCGTCGTCCGGTCACGTGCGGACAGGCGGATCGCATACGGGCTTTCTCGTGGCATCACTCGCCTCCCTGGCGAGGAGAGGATGCGACGTCCAGCCGACGAGCGCCATATTATACGTCATCGTACTTATAGAATGGAGTACTGAGACTCACCGCTCGTGCCATCGGAGAACAGCACGTGGGCTGTCACGAGACTGGGTGTTAGTCCCCAGGCCCCAAGAGGTCAACGCTCCGAGACGCGGCGGTCAGGCCCCCTCCCGGTCGCTAGAACTGCTTGCGGACGCCGATCGTCAGCTGGGACCTGGCGAAGGACTGCTCCAAGAAGTTCTCCTGGTAGTCCAGCCAGAACGTCAGCGCATTGGGCAATGCGAACTGGAGCCCAAACCCGACCTCCATGGACGTCGGGTCAGGATCATCCCCAGCAAATTGATTCCCTGGCGGCGGTGGTGACAGTGATGAGATCGTGGTTCCCGATGAGCCAGGCGCGTTGCGGTAGACGAAATCGAGACGCCAATGCGGCACGAGCGCGCCCCACGAGAACACCTGGGCGTAGGAACCACGAGCACCGCTCTTGATCGTAACCAGCTCGTGCTTCTCGCGTAGGCACTGCAGGAACGCCACGTGGTCCTTCCCGCCCGATTCACAGAACGCGTCGACGAGCACTCGATCGTACGCCAGCTCAAGGCTGGGACCGACCCTGAGCGCCCGATACCTCCACTCGTAGCCCCCGCCCAGCGCGGCCGACAGCCGGCGACCGCTCGTCTCTCCGCGGAGGGAGCTCGTCAAGTTCTTACCCGACCGCTCGGTCGAGATGCCGAGCAGTCCCGCCAGGAGGCTCGCATGCAGGTGCCAGGCCTGGTCGGGGGTGTAGCTCAAGTAGGGGCCGACCGTCCCGGTATACGTCCGCTGCCTTGCGGCGAACTGCGTCATGGGGTCGAAAGGGAACGAGACGTGGGTCACCTTGAAGCCAGTCGCCAGTCCGAGCAACAGTGCATCGGACAGCCGGCGATCGAGGCCGAGCAGGAATCCTGGTGTCTCCGCGTCGAAGGGAGGTCTGCGAGACGAACCGCTTCCCGAGCCGCCATGTCTCACCGTATCCCGTCCGAACGTCAGGAATATTCCCCACCTCCGTACGACCGCCTCTCTCCTGGACTGGTCCAGGTGATTCCCCACGACGCTCCGCTCATCGTCCGCGTCCTGCAGCGCCTCGCCTCCTATGGTGTTGAAGAAGTCTTGTAGGTAGCTCTGCGCGTAGAGCTCCCGCTCCCAGTGGGGCGCCAGCGTGATCGCCATCCCGCAGGCGACCGCAAGCCCGACCATGAGAGTCGTCCGTACCAGAGCGCTGCCTCGCTTATCTCGCAACGCCTTACCGCCTCGCTGAGGAGACTGGCGAAGAGTCCTCTCTAGCCATGGCTCTCTAGAACCGGCTAGCCGTACTTAGAATTGCTTCCGCACGCCGACCGTCACCCGGGACCTAATGAAGAACCGCTCCAGGAAGTTCTCCTCATAGTCGATCCAGAAGGTCAGCTGGTGTGGCAACGCGAACTGCAGCCCGAGTCCCACCTCCATCGACGTGCGGTCGGGGCGGTCCAGCGGAAACTTGAACACACAGCGGCCATCGCCCGAATCCCTGCAAAGATCGTTGCTACGGTCCAGCAAGGAGGCGTTGCCCTCCTCGGAGCGGCCCAGGTCCCGGTAGACGAAGTCGAGTCGCCAGTTCGGCACGAGCGTGCCCCACGAGAAGCCAAGCGCATACGACGCGCGAGCCCCGGCCTTGAGCGTCACCAGACTTTTCTCGATGTCAGAGACGCGGAGAAACTTGGCCATATCCGCGTGCTGGCCGGACTCGTTGAAGCCGTCGACGTGCGCGAGGTCCCAGGCTACGTTCAGGCGCGGGCCCACGCGGAGGGCGCGATACCGCCAGTCGTAGCCTCCACCACCCGCCAGCGAGACTCGGTAGCCGGTCGTGTTGCCGCGGGCCGTGCCCTCGAGCCCGTCACCCGATCGCTCCGTCGACGCAGCCAGCAGCCCGACCAGCAGGCTCGCGTTCAGGTACCAGGCCTGGCCTGGCGTATAGCTCAAGTACGGACCAGCGGTTCCGGTATAGGTCCGTTGCCGGCCGAGCTGATGTGGGTCCCGCGGATCCTCACTGTCATGGAAATCCTCGGACCTGGGCACCTCGTCGAACGAGAGGTCGGTCACCTTGAATCCCGCGGCCATGCCGAGCAGCAGCGCGTCGGATAACCGACGATCGACGCCGAGCAGAAATCCCGGAGTCTGTGAGTCGAAGCCGTTCTCACGCTGCGAGCGGCTTCGCCGCACCGTGTTCCGATTGAACGTCAGAAATATCCCCCACCGGCGCGCCGGGTCTCTTCTTCCAGACTGCCCCTGGCAATCGGTCGCAAGTGTGCATTCGGTTGAAGTATCCAAAAACGCTGCGCCTTCTCTCCTGGATTGCTCGAGGCGATTCGCGACGCGCCTCCGCTCGTCTTCTGCATCCTGCAGCGCTTCCGATGCCAGGCTCGAGAACTCTTCGTAGACCTGTGCATGGAGATCCCGCTCCCAGTCGGGGACCAACGTGGTAACCACCCCGCAGGCCACCGCCAGCCCGACAACGAGTGCGGTCCGTAGCCATTCGCTGCGCCCCCGGGTCAACATCGCCTTCACCGCGCGAGCGAGGCGAGTAGCCGGGCGACCGCGTGCACCCCGGACGTTCGGCGATCATCCCCTTGCGGCTCGACGCGCGGACACGAATCGTCGGCTGCCACGACGACGGATCCATCCACCGTGACAGCCAGCGCTGCGATGACACCCATGAGCGAGAAGAACACCACCACGACCCACAGGCGAAGGAAGCTCAGCTCGAATAACCCCGCCGCACACAGCCCCCCCAACCCCACAAGCGCCCCTCTGGCAAGTGTCCGCGTCTCGGCGAGATGCGCCCGCTGGAGACGGATCGCCGTCGAGAACGCACGACCCAAGAGAAGCGAGAGGGCTCCGAATCCCACGAGCCCCTGCTCCGCAAGCGTCTCTAGATAGAGGTTATGGGCCCACGGCGCGAAACGTGGATCCGCAGGGAGCCAGGCGGGAAGGACGAGGTGCCCGAAGTACTCGTTGAACAGCAGGGCGAAGCAGCGCGGGCCATGCCCGAGCAGCGGCGCGTCCCGGAACATGTGGAGCGCGGCGAGCCAGATGGGGACGCGCGTCCCCCAGGTCTCCCAGAAGCGCCGGCACAGGGGGAACCCGGCCGTGCCATCGATTCCAAGGATCACCACCACGGCGGCGCCCATCAGGGCGACGGCGGTTCGCCAACGGAGGTGGGTCGCCCATAGGCCAATCACCAAGAGTGTCGTCAGCAGCGCCCCTCGACTCTGGTACATGACCACCACGGTCACGTCGGCCAGGACGGACGCCGTGCCCAACGCCCCCAGGGCGATTCCGGGAGCGTCCGCGACCAGCGCGAGGGACAGCGGCAGGACTGTAGCGAAGAAAGCGACGTCATTCGGGACGACGAAGAGCGTCGTGTCGGTCCGTTCCATCCACCCGACGGGATTGCCCCACGACGGCTGGGCGACCCACAGCAAATGGCCGGCTGCTGCCAGTGACACGAGCGAGAAGGTGGCGTACAGGCCGCGTATCTCACGTCGACCGAAGGAGCCACTGATGAGCAAGAACAGGAGGGCTCCGGGAATCAGCGGGACGCTCAGCCGCAGGCTGCGTGCGACATCCACGGACGTGCTCACGGAGATGATGGTCGACAAGCCGAAGAAGACCACCGCGGCGAGCAGGCGGTTGTCGCGAGGCGAGCGCCGGCGGTCCAAGGCTGCTACCAGGACGCTCACGACCGCGAGCAGCACGAGCGATGCATTGGCGGCAGCGGGCAGGGCGAAGGTGGCGACGTATGCGTATGTCCCCGTCGCGGCAAGGGACACGGCTAACCTGTGCCGAGGTGGCGGTCCCGGTCGAAGGGGGTGGCGCCCCTCACCTCGGGCGGTCGCCTTGACCTGAGATGCGCCGCAACCCATCTCAATCTGCCGCGACGAGAACGAAGTCACCGGACTCGTGGTCACTGTCGAGAATCGGGAGGTACTGGGGCTGCTGCTCGACGCCCAGCCGCGCAGCTTCCCGCCGCACCCTTGGTTCGATCCGCCGGAAGAGATCCTCCCCCATGATCATGCCGTGGTTCTCGCGGAGCACGTCGACGAGCGCTCTTGCGAAGATCGAATGTTGGGCACCGATCGGCTCGTACACCGGTCGATCGCCGCCCGATGCGAGAACCATGCGAGGCCGCTCGTTGACGAGCGCTGCGAGGGTCGGCGATCGGGACTCGATGAGCACCCCTCTGGCCGCCAGCGTGCTCGCGTAGCAGGAGTCGGCGATGACCAGGATCTGCCGGGCCTTCATGGCCCGGAGCTGCTCTGCGATCTGCGTATCGGCGATCCAGCGCGACGAGAATTCCCTCGGGCCGTCGATCGGGATCCAGTGCCCTTGGATCGGGTACCGGTGTGCTCCGTGGCCGGCGTAGAAGAGGAGGACATTCACCGGGCCGGCGCTTTCCGCCTGCGCGTTGACGAGTCGCCTGACTTCGTCGAGCTTGTCCAGAATCGTCTGCGCCCTGCCGTCCTCGACGACCTCGACGGGCTTCTCGAATCCGTAGCGCTCTTCGAGAATCTGCCTCAGGGCCATCGCGTCGCTGATCGGCGTCTCGAGCTTGGGCCACTCGAGATAGTTCTCATTGCCGATCACGAGGGCATAGTACTTCCCGAGGGCCCGACGGACGCTCGCCGGATCGAGAGTAGAGGCTGCCGCCGCGGGGGTCGCCTGGCGGGCCTCCGCCAGGGCTCGCTTCATCAGTGTCGCGATCCTCGCGCGCAGCTGGGGGCTTTGGGCCTCGAGGGAGCGCAGCTCCTCGAGGATCTCATCGATCCTCTTCTCGGCCTCCTGCTCCGTGCGGAGGTGCTGCGCCAACGGTGGAGTCGTGCGGCGGCCGCCGTTCGGGTTGATCTTCTCGGCGGCGTTGCCCGGAGAGAGCGCCCGAGTGAGTGACTCCCACGAAAGGTACAGACTGGCATAACGAACGGTGGGTGGGTCGCCGGAGTGAGGTCCACGGTTCGGTTGCCGCAGCCGCTCCAGCTCGTCTTGGAGTTCCTGGTGACGCCGCTCGACCTTGCGGAGGAACTCCTCCGTCTGCTCGAGCGACGTCCGGGGATCCTCGATTCCGGAAGCGAGCTGATACCATCTGAGCGCTTCCGCCCAGTCGAGCCGAACGCCGAGTCCGCGCTCGTAGAGTCGAGCGAGATTGGCGGCCGCCGGCCGGTGGGTCTGCTCGGCGGCTCGTCGATACCAGCGTGCCGCGCGCGCGAATTCAGGTCCGGCCTCCAGCCCCCGCTCGTAGACCTCTCCCACATGGTACTGCGCCTCGGCATCGCCGCGCTCCGCGGCGGGAGTCCAGACCTTCAACGGCCAGCGCGGATCGCTGGTGTCGTACTGACCCCCCTGCTCGAGACAATCGCTCGCGGTCGTCTTCAGGGGCGGCCGAGGCAGGGCGACCACGCCGAGATTGGGGTCGGTGACCATCCTCGGTGGGGGCAGGCAGTCGACGATGAGATGCTCCTCGCCGGCCCGAGGCTTCTCCGCTCGAGCGCGCAGGGTGGAACAGCTCCCGATGCCGAAGAGGATCGCGATCGAACCCAGGAGTGCGACGAGTCGCCTCACCGGGTTCTCCCAGGGGCTTCACCGTAAAGGAGCCGCCTGCACGGAATTGGTAGGGTGCTCGACGACGCGCGGACGGTGAAAGAGTAGGTCACTCATGCCTCCAGGAGCGTGCCGACTCCGTAGTTTTGAGCATGGACCTCGAAGCGACCTTGGGGATGGCACGGGCCGCGGGCGATTGTCAAGAAAGAGACCGTGTCACACGGGCTAGAGGGCGGCCGACACGCCCGCTTGTTCGCGTTTGTTCGATCCATCGTATGGCGCCATGCCTCCGTGGGGAGCGGTCTACTCCAAGAGGAGTATCGTTCGGACCTGACGGAGTTCGCGGACGCTGGTGGCCTTCCTGCGCGAAAACCGCACCCGGCGTCCGACTTCATCGGGTGAAGGCAGACGGTGATGTACGACACCCCAGGAGGCATCCGATGTCGAGACGGTCAAGACTGTTGGCGCTGGCAGCAATCGCATCGGTCGTGTGGGGGGTGGCACCCGCGTCCGGAGGATGGACCACCACGACGACGCGCCCGGGCCTCTCGGGTGGGCTGCCGCGCCGCCCGCGGGACGGGGCCAGCTACGTGCTCTATGGCGCGAGCAAATGTCCCTATCCGCCCACACTTGTGAGCGGACACGTGTACCTGACGGCGGGCGGTCTGACGGGGTGCTGGTCGGACAAGACCAAGCCGAGCGGGATCAGGGGCGTCGAGCCCGAAGCGATCGGCGAGTGTGCCGTCTGCCTCCACTTCCAGCTGTAGCGGCGCCCGCCGCTGGGGCGGACAACGCGATGCCAACGTCCACCGCGAAAACTGCGCCCGGTGTTCGATACCATCCGATGAAAGCAGAGGACGATGAAGGGTCTCCCGGGACGCGCAGCCGACGCAATGGCATCGTCGCAAGAGGCGTAACGATTTGAAGGAGGTCAGGCGATGACTCGAAATACGACACTGCTCGATCTTGTGACCGCCGTCTCGGAGTACGCGCGCTCGGAGGCCGAAGTGGTGGCCACCGTCGCGTACCTGGTCAACAGCGGCCGCGTACGTCTCTGCGGCATCTTTCGCGGCGCGCGCTTCGACCTCACCGCGCTCCGGGAAGAGCGCGCTCACGTCGCCTAGCGTGCTGACGCTCGCGATGACTTACCCTGATGCGCCAGGAGGGAGCTGTGACCGGTCAGCCTACCGCGGGGCGCCTGTCTTTGCCTGCTCTCTCCATCGCGCTTTCGCTGATCCGCCTGATCGGGGTGACCCCGCCTGCCGTGGGTACCCCGCCGCGAAAACTGGATCCGCTGTCCGATCTCATCCGATGAGAGCGGTACGATGAAGGTCCTTCTCGGACAGGCCGCCCGCCAACGCGGGGCATCATCGGTGAGGGGGCCGTCGTGTTCCCGCGCCCCCGTCCGCGAGCGGGAGCTGCTATTCGGCGACGGGCCTACGGAGAACGATGACCGGCTCGTTTTCGCCGACGCGCGTTCCGCCCTGGAGTGCGCGGTCGGCATCCTCCATGCCCTTGCGGCCTCCACGGACGTGAACGCTCTCGATCCCATTCGCGTGGACTTCCGCCAGGTGGTCGCGAAAGACACCAGAAGCGCGACCGGCGGCGGGTTCGAAGAGCTGGCGGTCGCGAACACCGCTGGCCCCGTGAAAGCGCGAGGGCTGGCGAGGGTTGCGGAGCTTCCCGCGGTAGATGAACGCATCTTCCGCAAGGAGAGGGACTTCTGGACCATCGTTTATGAGGGCGCAATCCTGCGGCTCCCAGACGTCAAGGGGCTACGCTACATCGCCCACCTCCTCCGGTCCCCCGGCCAGGCGTTCTCCGTGCACGAGCTTGTAGCGCTGGTCGCCGGCGAAGTGCCACGGGTGCCAGACGCAGTGCGCAACGCGCACTCGGGGGACGCATCTCGAAGTAACTGGGGTATCGGTAGTGCCGGCCCGATCCTCGACGCCACCGCCAGGGCAGCCTACACGAGGCGGCTACGTGACCTCCGCGAGGAGCTCGCGGAGGCGGAGCACTTCAACGACGAGGGTCAGACGGCGCGGGCCCGGGCGGAGATGGAGTTCCTCGAGTACGAGCTCGCCGCCGCCGTCGGCCTTGGCGGCCGACCACGCGAGGCCGCTTGCCAGACCGAGCGGGCGCGGGTGGCGGTCACGCTGTGCATCAAGGCCGCCGTTGCCAAGATCCGTGCTGGGCATCCGACCCTCGGGCATCACCTTGGGACGAGCATCGGGACGGGGCGCGTCTGCGTGTACACGCCCGGCCCGGGGCGCGCCGAGCCATGGATATTCTAGCGCCACGCGGACGCGGGCGCAGTGGAACGGAGGGACTGAGCATGAAGAATGGAGCGCAGGTCGCCGCAGCCGTCGAGCGGGCGATGTTCGACGCGATGGAAACGACGGTGCGCTACCACGAGGGCACCGCCTCCGCCGCCGAGCTCGCGATCGCGAGCCAGCGCCTGCGTATCGCCGTGACCCTCGAGCGCCGCCGGCTGGAGTGCGACCTGTTCGCCTTTCGGCGCCGGCCGGAGCACGCGCCGGCGGCGCTCGGACACTGAGGGCGGGGGAGGAGGGCAGCGATGGCCACCCTGTCGACGCTCGGGAGCGAACTCGGGGCGCTCGGCTTGCTCGCGCTTTCCGTCCCGCTACGGCTGCTCCTGGCGCGCGAGCACTTCGACCCCGAGGCCCCGTACCCTACGCCGGTCGTGTTCGTCCACGGCCTGCTCGGCGACCCGACAAACTTCCTCGTGCTACGACGCTTCGTCTACACGCTGGGTATCCGGAACGTTGCCTGTTTCTCCTACGCGCCCCAGCTCGACTACCGGCGGGTCGCGAACCGCCTGTGCCAGGAGATCGAGACGATCTGTCGGGCCACGGGAGCCCCACGGGTGGACGTCGTTGGGCACAGCCTCGGGGGATTGCTCGCGCGCTACCTGGTGGAGGTCGGCGACGGACGCCGGGTACGCCGCCTGGTTACCCTTGGCGCCCCGTGCTTCTCGCGACGCCTTCCGGTGCGCGAGCGCGCGATTTTCGGTGAGCACGATCTCGTCGTGCGCGCGCCACGTCCGCCAGACGTACCGCACGGGCGCGTGGTGGTGATCCCGGATTGCGGGCACTGGGGGCTCCTCTATCATCCGGCAGCCCTCCACGCCGTGGGATCACTGCTGACCGCGCCGGGGGAGACCGCGACCCACGGCCGATGTGCGGTTGTCGACGCGACGGCGTTCTCCCGCCGGCGCCGCGCAGTCGGGGCGTGAATGACATCGTTGCAAGACACATTACGCCACTGGGGTGGGCCCTCGGAGCCTGCAATGCGAACTGAAGGAGGTCAGACGATGGCCCGGAACGTTACGCTGCTCGATCTGATACCGCCGTCTCGGAGCAGGCTCGCTGGGGGAGGGAGCTGGTCGCCATCGTCGCGTACCTGGTCAACAGCGGTCGCGTCCTCCTTTGCGGTACATTCCGCGGTGTCCGCTTCGACCTCGCCACGCTCGGGGAAAGAGCAGCAGCTCGCCTGGGGGATGGAACGCCAGTACTTGTGGATGTATGACGCGTGCACGAGTGGCCACCGGCATTGCAATGAAAGGAGCATATCATGACGAAGCGTTTCATTCTGGTAGGAGTCTTGCTCGCCACGACCCACGCGGTCGCGTTCGCTGCCGAAGGCAAAGTGCTTTGCCTGAAGAAGTCACTGACTGGTCCGTTGCGAGTGCGAGAGTCCTGTAAGCCTAAGGAGCAGCAGCTGGGGTCATTCGAGGCGGTCCGGGCGTTGCTGGCGGCTCTTTCCGTCGAGAACGGCGGTGCGACTCTTCGCCTAACCGGTCTCAACGTTCAGATCGTCTCGGGCTCAGGCGCGACCGACGGGCAGGTCAACGGGAGAGGGAATTTCATCGTAGGGTACGACGAGGCGATCATGACGGGACACTGCTCCGTTTCCGGAGCTGTATGCGAGCGGGATTCTGACTGTTCTCCAACCCAGACTTGCCAGTCGATCGCCCCCGTCAGCGCCAAGACCGGATCTCACAACGTGGTCCTTGGTCCGCTGCACACGTACAACAGCTTCGGCGGATTTGTCGCAGGAAGGGCGAACGAAGTGACAGGTCCCTTCGCATCCGTGGCCGGCGGGGTTGGAAATCTCGCTGGAGTAGGGTTCCCCGTGGCTTTGCCCCCGGGGTCCCTCCGGGGGTCCGTAGGCGAAGGTAATAGCGTTGGCGGGGGCATCCTTAACATCGCCAACGGCTTGGGCGCATCCGTGACCGGCGGCGAGGCAAATATCGCAAGCGGCGAGGGCGCCGCGGTGACTGGCGGCTTCGGCAATAGGGTTACGGGTGACTTCGCTGCGGTCAGCGGCGGAATATCAAACTTGGCGAGCGCCAATTCAGCTTCGGTGTGCGGGGGCGCTGGAAACGTCGCCGGCCCTGGTGCTTCGATGTACAGCGAGTTTGCTGATCACGAGAGGAACGGTCAAGCCCCCACCGTTACCGGTGGTGCCATTAATGTCGCGAATGGGGCGGCTGCATCGGTGAGCGGCGGCAAGAACAATGTGGCGAGCGGCGACTTCTCGTCAGTCAGTGGCGGGACCGTGCCCGAGGTCACGGGCATGGACGAGTGGCACGCCGCGATCACGTCCGGGTTCCCTACCGCGACGGAGTACTGAGTAGAAGCACGCGCGGCCGTTCCTTCTGGGTGGCAAGCAATGACTTCAGTTCGAGTTTCCTCGGCGCACGGATGGAGGTAGCCATGTCGGTATTCCGATCCCCGACCGCCCGCCTGGCGATGATCGTCGCCCTGTTGTCGACTCCGTCCGCGACGGCTGCCAGGAGCAAGCCCTGCGATTCGGGCCGCTTCGTGGTCACGCAAGGGGCCCCGATCCTCGTGCTGCCGCTTGGGCAGAGTATCGCGACGGGTCAGGCGCTGGTCGTCGACTCGACCCGGCGACTGTCCATCAGCCCCGGCTGCGACGGGATTCGTGCGAGGCTCAAGGGGACGAAGAACGGCACGAAGCTGAGCGCCTCGGGGCGGTGTCCCAACATCTCCGGCAAGGTGCGGATCACGGCAATGATCGCCCGTGATTGCACCAGCATGACGGGGAAGCTCAAGCAGCGAAAGGTCCCGAGGCGCCCCTTCACCGCGCAGCGCGCGACCGGTTGCCACGACCGGCTCTTCGACCCGGGCGCGGGCGAGGAATGTGACGGGCCGGGGGTATGCTTCGGCGCCCTCGTGTGCACGAGGTGCCGGTGTAGGCCAACGCCGACGCCGACCGACGATGCGGATGTCGTCCTCGTCCTGCCTGCGTCGTCCGAAGACGAGAAGCGCGATATGATCCGGCTACTGCAGCCCTGGACCGATCGAGCGCAGCCGCTCGCAGTGTCCTATGTGTCGCTCCCCGAGGTCGCCGGTGCCGCCAATGGTTCGATGCCGGCAGCGGAAGACATCCGCCAATACCTCCGCGAGCGCTTCACCCCCCGCCCGACCACGACCGACCGTCCGCGCTACCTGGGACTGGTCGCGCTTCCGTACCCCGAGTACGGTGATCCCCGCACCCCGCTGCAGCTCCCGACAATTCCGCGCTTTTCAGTCCAGATCCGCAACGTCGAACCAGAATACAGTCAAGTCGAGACGGACGTGCCTTATGGCTTTCTGGCCCCGGAGACAATCGATGGCGGCGATGGCTTCGTCGATCCAGATGATCTGGACATGCGAGCGGAGGCGTTCACGGTGTTCCGCATTCCCATCGGTCGCCTGGCCGACCTCGAACACTTCGTGATCCGAGCCAACGAGTTCGCTCAGGCAGTCTATCGGAGCGATGTCGCGCTCGTTGCCGGAGAATTCGGCGCGGTTCCCGGTGACACGTCATTCATCCAGTGCCTGAACATGAATGGTCTCTCCGAGATCGCGGGTGCAGGGCGTGTCGTCAAGATATTCGACTATCCTACACCACCACCATGCGCCCCCGACTTCCTCACCGCTCCTGCCCATCGGCTCGCTCACTTCCTCGCTGACAGTTCAGACTCCTTCCGGGGTGGAATGGTCTACGACATCTCACACGGGAATGCTGATGCCATCTACGCCGGCAGTGGCTTTCCGAATCTGCATCGGGATGACCTCGGTGACCTTGCCGAAGGCGAGCTGAACGTCTTCATGTCCATTTCGTGCAAGAACGACGCGCATCTGGGCCGTACGAATCTGGCGATGGACATGTACCTACACAACAGCGTAGCAGTCGTTTCAGCTACGGTGAACCTCTTTGCCCAGACGGACTCTCCTCAGGGCGTTCAGGCCATTGTGGACGCCGAGGTGAACGCATTCCTTGCCCTCTACAGGGACCCTTTGACGCTACTGCAGGGCCTACACAGCTTCCGTTCGGCCTACTATGGGAACTATGCGATTGGAGGGCCCATCGCTGACCGCCCTTACCACTGGATCAATCTGCTCGCAGTGCACGTTTTGGGTGATGGGCTGGTGGTCGTAGCGAAATAGGGAGCGGTTGACCGAAAAGTGTAGATGAGGGAATGCATTGCAGCTTCGGGACTGTTTCGGGCAACCTCCGTCCGCCAAGCGCTGTGTCATCACGGAAAGAAGCGGAAGGAGTATACCGACGCCGTTCTATGCTGGGTAACCCTCGAAGCGTCTAGCGGGCACACGTCGAGGGTTGCAAATATTGCCGAGGTACGCAAGTCTCTGCCAAATATCGAGTCGTTCGGGAGGGAAAATGCGGACTCACACACTGGTCGCGCTGCTCGTCACCGGCGTCTGTTTCGCCGCTTCGGTGGGAGCGGGGAATGCGTCGTCGGGTGCGAGCGTGGGATTTGCCCGTGTCAGTATCAAGGAACGACGCATCGACAGCTTCGGCGGGAAGGGCACGAAGTCGGTCACCGCGGGGCCGACCGCGAGCGGCGTACTCGTGATATTCAACGGCAAGTATCCGAAGAGTATTAGCCGCGAGCACGTGATCGTTCAGGCGACGGCGGAGGGCCCGAACGGCGCGGCGTTCAGCGTTGCGAACGCTGTTGTCTCGGGCGCCTCGCAGACGCAGATCATCGTGACCGTCAACGGGTGGGTCTCGAACGATGGGAGCAGCGGGACTGTGCTTGACGGCATCGTGTTCCTCAGCGTCTTCGCCGGGCGGCCTCCGGTCGATTAGGGTAGGACCAGGGTGGGGCGCCCTTCGGACGCGCTGGTGTGAGCCTGAGCCGGGCAGGCAGGCTCGCGGCCGCCGCGACGCTCCTGGGGCTCCTCGCTGGGCTCCTCTCCCTGCACGCGGCTGACCCCTGGCGCTACCTCCACGACGACAACGGCCGCCGCTACTCCTCCTACGCGCGCACACACCTGGCGCTCGGGTTGGCGGCGACCGGAGGGCGCGACTTCTTCTTCGACCGCCGCGACGGCCGCCTCGTGCCGTATGGTCACCACCCCCCCGGGCTCGGCCTCCTGCTCGCCGGCTGGTTCCGGCTGACCGGCTCTGTAGCCGCTCACGCTGGTTCCCTTCCTGAGGGTCCTTTTCGGACCGGCTGAATGATGGGGAAGAGCCGCGAGGCCATCACGGAGCCGGCGCTGCCGCAGTCGTGTCCGATGAGGTAGAGGGCGCGCTCGAAAGGACGGA
>CAYQNV010000057.1:0-19666 GCA_964418975.1 uncultured bacterium
CCGTCCACCGGGTGGCCCACGCCCATCAGGTAGCGCGGTTTGTCGCTCGGAAACTCGCGGCAGTCGCGCTCGACCATCTCCAGGCCCAGCGAGCGGCCTTCGCCCACCCATAGCCCGCCCAGCGCGAACCCATCGAACGGCATTCCGCCGAGTTCCGCGAAGCAGCGCGCGCGCTCGGCGGCGTCGGTGCCGCCCTGGTTGATGCCGAACAGCGCCATGCCGCCGCGTCCCGCTTGGCGGAGCCGCGCGCGCTCCTCGAGCCCTCGGCGCGCCCAGCGCACCGTGCGCGACACCGCCTCACGCACCTCGTCCATGGGCGCCGGCAGCCGCACCAGGTGGTCGAACGACATGGCGATGTCGGTGCCGAGTCCGTCCTGTACGCGCACCGCCTGTTCGGGCGAGAGCATGTGCTTCGAGCCATCGAGGTGGGAACGAAACTCCACCCCCGCTTCGTGCACGCGATTCAACTCGGTAAGGCTCATGACCTGGAAGCCGCCGCTGTCGGTGAGGATGGCGCCATCCCAGGCCATGAACGGATGCAGGCCGCCCATGCGGGACACTGTGTCCACGCCGGGGCGAAGCATCAGGTGATAGGTGTTGGCGAGCAGGATGTCGCACCCGGCGGCCGTGAGGTCGTCGGGGGTGAGCGTCTTCACCGACCCCGCGGTGCCGACCGGCATGAACGCCGGTGTGAGCACGTCGCCGTGGGACGTGGTGAAGCGGCCGGCACGCGCGCCGGTGGCCTGGTCGTAGGCTTCGAGCTGGAAGGAAAAGGGCATCAGGGGTCTGCGCTTCGGAGCGCGTGGGGTCCCAAGGGAACCCGAAGTTCCCGGGAGCCGGCGGGCTATCCGCCCTGCCGGGTGCTGCAAACGTTCAGGCAACAGGTTACGGGCGCGGCGCCGAACCGGTCAAGCGCCGGGATCGGGATCCCCTTCGCGCACCTGCGACGACTGCTCCCGCATGCGGAGCACGAGCGCGTGCGCCTGCTCCAGCCAGTCGAGCTTCTCGGCGAGCGAGAGCGCCGCCATCCGGCGGGCCTGCGCGTCAGCGTGGCCCTGCCAGCCCTCCTCCCAGATGCGCTCACGGCGCGGATCGCTCATCGCCCCTCTTCGGGATGCAGGCGCGCGAGCGCGTCCACGTCGAGATGATCGACCGGTCGCCCGGCTGCACGCTTCATGGCGAGCAGGTCCGCCAGCGCGACGAACCGCGCCGGGACGCCGGCAGCCAGGTCCATGCGTACGCTTTTCGACCAGGCAGTCTCGAACTCGAACGGGGGCTCGAGAAACAGGTCCACTTCGGTGGCCGGGTGCTGGGGACTGCTCATGGCGAACACCACCATGCCCTTCTCCGTCCGCCACCGTGCACGCTCGGCCGCATCGAGGAATGCCTCGATCGGCACGGGCGCCCGCGGGCCATAGCCGAGCGATCGGAGTACGTCGATGGCACTTCTCAGGTTCTCCGGCTCGGCAGCCAGCACCAGATCCACGTCAGCCGTGAATCGGACGTGGCCGTGCGCGACGACGGCCAGGCCGCCCACGATCAGGTAGCGAACGCCGGCCCGCTCCAAGGCCTCGACGATGGTCTCGACACTGGGACGCGTCATGGGTTGGACGCTACCACGGCCGCGCGAGCGCGAGCAGCCCTCGCCCACTAAGCGCTGCGGCCACCCCCGCCTTCGCGGAGTGGCCGCTTGCCCGGTGCGCGACCGGGCGGTGAGCGGGGCGTTGGCCCGCGCACTCACCGTGTCCTGCCTGGCACGTCCCCGGAGCTCTCTCCTTCCCCGGGCGGCCGGCGCGCGCGTCGGCGCGCTGCCGGCCCCAACACCCGAAGCGACGATCACGCCGCTCGGGTCAAGTCCCTCTCCCCACGATCGGGACTGCCATGAGGCAATGGAAGAAACGGGCCAGTGTATGGATCGGGGATTCACGCGCACGCGGCCGCTGCGATTCGCAGAAGCGCCGGGGCGGATGCCCCGCGCAGCGATCGGCATGCGCGTGACGCGCGGCCTTCGCAACGATCGCGGGTCCTCTCCGGCGGCGGCTCGCGATCGAGCTCGCCGCAGGATGCGAGACGCGCACGCGCGATTCGCATTGCGCGTCTCACGGCGCGGGAGATCCGGGCGAGCGGACGGTACCGCGGAGCCCACCGGAATGGCGACGGCCGCGCCCCGGGTGAGGGACGCGGCCGTGCGGTGGCCTCGCGAGCGAGACAGACTACCGAAGTAGGATCAGCCGCTGCGCCATGCGCGTGTCCCCGATCCGGCCCGCCACGAAGTAGGCGCCGGCGCGCGCCACGCGACCGTCGTCGTCGCGACCGTCCCAGGTGAAGTCATGCGTACCGGGCGCATACATGCCATTCGCCAGGTGTTTCACGCGACGCCCGCTCAGGTCGAGGATGTCCAGCTCGACCTCGTCGGCACGCAGCAGCGTCCAGCGAAGCCGTGAGTCGCCCGAGAACGGGCTGGGGCCGCCATTCGACACGAGCGCACCGCCGCTCGACGAGGTGCCCCACTCGTCGTCATCGCTGTCGAGGTCGGCGAGCAGCGTCTGCGCCCGGCCCGCGCAACCGGCCGCGGGGAGGCCGGCGTTGATATCGCGGGCCTGCTGGCGGATACGCCGGCAGGTCTCGCGCGACGAATGGCCGCGGCCCGAGCCCTCGCCCATGGCGAGCAGCGTGGCCTCGGTGTTGCCAACCCAGCGGGTGAGGGTGGTGCCGGCCGGCACGCCGCGCACGCCATCGAGCACCAGGCTCGGCGACAGCCCGACACTCTTGCCGTGGGCGTCCGTCACACCCAGCTCACCCGCCGCGATGTTCGCCAGCACCGCGGCGTAATGACGCTTGGCGGCACCGTGCGCGTTGCCTCGTTGCGCTGGGGTGACCAGTTTGCCCAGGCCCTCCGGCGTGCCGCCGTAAGACCACAGCGCGGAGCGCTGGTCCACCAGGTTCGCCACCTGGGCGAGGCGGGCGGCATCGAGCGAAGGAGCGCCGCGAGCGCAGCTGGCAGCCCACCAGCGTGCCGAGGCCGGACAGGTCTGCACCTGCTGGATGGGCGTGCAGTCCAACGCTCGCAGCGTCATGGTGCAGGGGTCGCCCATCATGCCGGTCACGCGATCGGTCAGAACGAGCGTGTAACTGCCCGGCGCGGCGAGTTCCACGCACGCGGAGGCGCTGTAGAACCCGTCTGGCCTGCTCCAGGAATAGATGAAGTCACCGCTGGGGCCGCACCAGGTCACCGTCCCGCCGGCGCAGACGCTGTCGGGGCCGACGATGCTGCAGCTGGGAGCCGTTGGCGGATCTCCGACCAGCTGGCTGCACGGGTCACTCCACGTGCCGCTGGCGGAATCAAACGTGCGCAGCCAATAAGTGCCCGGCACGACGGCGTCCACGCACATCGCGTTCGAAGTGAAGTTGTTGGGGCCCGACCACTGCCAGGCGTCGCCGTAGTCGGCGCACAGCGTCGGGGTGCCGTTCAAGTCGAGCGTGGTGATGCTGCACTGACCGAACGCCTCCTGCGCTCGGGTCGCGATCAGGAGCGTGACCGTGATCGCGAACAGAGCCCGTCGCATGCGAACCTCCGATACCGGCCGGTCCACGATGCGTCGCGACGGGCCGCGCTTTTCCCGCGGCGGCTCGCGGCCGCCCGCACGCCCCCGACATGGGTCCGGGGCGGGTCTATGCCATGAAAGAACCGAGCCAACCCCGACCGCTGAGCGTCGCGCCCCACGCGGATCGTGCGAGCCGAGCGACCGCTGCGGCGCCAGCCCCAATCGGTCGATCGCACGACTCGCCCGACGGGATTCCGCAACAGGTTCGAGTGCTCCGGACACCTCGGCGTCGGGCGAGGTGCTGGCTCGGCAAGTCGCCCGGGGTCCCGCGGCTGGCGAATCGCATGCGGCCGTGCGGCAGTCGGCATGAATGTTCTCGCGGCGGTCGGGGATGCCCCGGCCGCCGCGAGCGGGTGTGAACCGGTCCGGACGCGTTCAGCGCTGCCTCAGCGCTTCTTGGACTCCTCGAAGTCCCCCATCTCGTGCCGCATGTGCGTGGGGCCGGGAGCTGCCCTGAGCTGCTTCAGTTGGTCGGGCGTGAGGATGGCTCGCGCCTGCATGCGTGTGTCGAACGCCGCCTTCATGCCGTCCGCGCGCATGCGCGCCAGCTTGTCGATCTGTGCGTTCACCGCCGCTGAGTTCGGGCGCTCGGCGCGCATGAGCTTGTGCAGGTCCATCCGGGCCAACTGCGTGTCGGCGCGGCGCTGCACGCCCTTGCGCGCCTGAGCTTCGTGCAAGTCATGGATGCGACCGCGCTGCGTCTCGGTGAGGTCGAGCTGGCCCCACCGCTCGCGCATGTTCATGAGGTGCGTGCCGAGGCCGTGCATGCCCATGCCGCCGTGAGCTCCCATGTGCCTGCCGAGGCCCATCCTTCCGCCGGGTCTGCGCACGACGTGCCGCCGCACGATGCGGCGCTCACCTTCGGGGCCGATGCTCTCTTCACTCGAGTCCTCGCCGGCGTCGTGAGCGCCGAGGAATAGTTCGTCGTCCAGGCCGAGAGCGAACCATTTGTCGTCCTCCGACCACGCATCTCCAACTCCTGTCAGGTCCTCGCCCGCGTGCGGCGCGGGACGCGTGGCCTGATTCGCCTGCGGCGCCGGAGCGGATCCGTGCTGGGCCCATGCGCCAGCCGGCAGTGCCACTGCCATCACGAGCAGCATCCAGTTCATGCGTGCGTTCATCTCGTCGTGTCTCCTTCTCTTCCGGGTTCCGCCCGGAGGCTGCGCGGGCCGCGCCCGCGAGGTTCGCCATGGATCCGCTCCGTCACCACCACGCGCCACTGCTCGCGCTGGTCCGGGGTGAGGTGACGTTCGATACGTGCGTGCAAGCTGTCGCGCACGCCGGCGAAGTCGCCGCGCGTGCGTTCGATCTCGCCGCGGATGGCGCTCGCCTGCGCGGGCGTGAGCCCGAGCAGCTTCTGGAGCCGCGGCACGAGGATGTGCGGCGCCGGGATGCCGTGTTCGCCGCCGGGGCCGCGACGCAGCATGCGGTGCATGCGCCCGCCGGAATGCAGCCCGCTTGACATGAGATGGTGGCGCGAGAACACCACGCCCCCCATGAAGCCGAGCGACGCCCCCAGGCAGAGCGCGGATACCACGGCAAGGATGATGGCGGCTCGGTTCATGGCGTCACCTCGTCGCTGTCGGCGCTCGCGGTACCGGCGACGCCCAGGTCGAGACCGAAGCTGCCATCGTCGCCCAACAGCGCCACGGTGAGGGCGCTCGCATCGGCGCTCTCGTCACCGGACGACGCGAGCAGCGCGTTGCCCGCCCACGCACTCACCACGAGCAGCGCGGCCGAGACAGCCAGGGCCGCAGGTCGTGCGAGCCAGCGGAGCCACACCGGCTCCGTTTCGCGAGCCGCGAGCCGGCGTCGCACACGTGCGAGCGTGGCCGGATCGGGCTCGGCCCGGAGCGTCGCGGCCAACCGCAGCCAGCGTGGCGTGTTGGTGTCGCCGTGTTCGCGCTTCATTCGTTCCACTCCCTCAGTTCCGCTCGCAGTGTTTCGAGCGCGCGCGCGAGCCGCGACTTGACGGTGCCCAGCGGCACGCCGAGCGCGCCGCACATCTCCTCGTACGACATCTCCAGCCGGTGCCGCATCACCACCGCCTCACGCTGGTCCATCGGCAGCCGAGCGATCGCTTGATCGAGCCGACTCGCCATCGCCCGCTGGTCCAACCGTTCGTCCCAACCCGCCACCGGGTCGAACCGCAGCCCGGGGTCCTCGACGGGTGTGGGCCCGTCGAGCGACGCGGCTACGAAGCGCCGGCGCCGGAGCCGATCGCGGCAGAGGTTGGCGGTGATGCGCATCATCCAGGTGCGCACGCCGCGCTCGCCCCGAAATCCGGGGCCCGCCTCGTGCGCGCGCATCAACGCCTCCTCCACCACGTCCTGCGCCTCGGCCGCGTCGCGCAACATGCTGCGCGAGAGCGTGGCCATGGCGCCACCGAAGCGCTCGAGGAGCTGCTCCAGCGCGGCCATGTCCTTGCGGCGAAGTGCGGCGATCAGTTCGCGCTCGCCGGCGTCGGCCAGGGGATCACTCCTTTCCGGGAATCATGACGAATGAGCCCGTCCCAAGGTTCCCGGTGAGAAACTACCCTCGGACCGAGCGCCGCGCAGGCAGTCAGGCAGTGAGTTACCACTTGACCACCCCGTGAAGGCCGGCCGACACTGCGCGCGGCACCGGGCGTCGCCATCGAGAGGACTGCACGATTGCACCTGTTCCTGGCCGCACTGCTCACCGTCGCCCGCGCTGATTCCTCCGGCATCATCCCTCCCGACACCACCTCCGCCTTTCGCGACACGAGCCGCGTGGTGCGCCGCTTCCCCGCCGTCGAGGTGTCCGCCTGGCGCGTGCACGACATGCGCTCGAGCGCCTCGGTGCACACGGTGACACCCGAGGCGCTGCGCGACCTGCCACTCACCAGCCTCACCCAGGCGTTGGCACTCCAGCCCGGTGTGGTGGCGGTGGGCGAGGAGCTGCACGTACGCGGCGGCCGCGCCGGCGAGACGCAATGGACGCTGGCTGGGCTCACGCTCAATGAACCGTTGCGCGACCGCGCCCCGGAGCTGCCGCTGCTCGCGATCCAGCGCGCCGATCTGCTGGCGGGCGGGCTCGATGCCGAGTACACCGGGGCGCTCGCCGGCGTACTCGACGTGCGCACGTGGAACCCGGGCGTGCGCCCGAGCGGCGCGCTGCGTTGGCTCTCGAGCGGACGACGCGGCACGGCTTTTGACTGGCTCGGCGGTCGCGGCTCGTTGCCGCTGCCCGTCGCGGGGCTGGGCGTGGTGGGTGCCGCCGAGGTGCGGCTCGACGACGCGTTCCTGCCGCAGCGGCCGTCGCGCGGTCGCAGCGAGACGCTCGGACGGCGCTTCGGCTGGCGTAACGAGAACCACCTGCTCGGCTGGGCCAAGCTGGCGCCCGTCGCCAATCCACAGCTGCTCTCGCTCGAGGTGTTGGGCTCGCGCGTGGTGTCGCAGCCGTACGATCCGATGTTCACGTGGAACGACAGCGTGCTGATCCACACCATCACGCCGGTCTGCGATGGGTGTCCACCTGATATCGACAGCATGAACGTGTTCTATCGCGCGGCCGACCACCAGCCGATGAGCGAGACGCGCCGCATCACCGCGATCGCCCAAAGCGCTCGGTTGGGGCCGCGCTCCCAATGGCGTGTCTCTCTCAGCTGGCAACACGGCACCGAGTTGGTGTCGCCGGGACTACGCCAGGATCCGAGGAACCTGTTCCCGCCCGAGAAGCTGAGGTTCGGGCAGGATATCGGACCGCCGCGCGACCCGTTCCACGCCTACGCCGGCGAATGGCCGTACTTCAAGCGCACGCGTGCCGATCGCTGGCAGGCGGCGTTCTCGGCGTCGGTGGCGCAGTCCGCGAAGAGTCGTGTGGGATTCGGTGCCGGGGCGCAGTGGGACGACGTGGACCTCTACGAGCTCGACAGCGCGCTCCCCACCAGCAACCTGATCGATACGCTGCGAACGTTTCACACGCGCGCGCCCGGCGGCTGGGCGTACGTGCAGCATCGCTGGGAGCACGAGGGATTGGTGTGGAACGGTGGACTGCGCGCGCAACTGTTCGACGCGGGCCGCGACGCCCGCGCCACCGCGGGAACGGCGCCGTCAGGGGGCGGGCCCGCACCCGACCTCCGCTCGAGCGGCGCCATCTGGACGTTCTCGCCCCGACTGGGGTTGGCGTTCCCACTGTCGGTGCGCGACGCCATGTCGGTGAGCTACGCGCGCATCCACCAGCCGCCCGGGCGCGAGTACCTGTCGGATAACCGGCTGCTCATCTATAGCCGTCGCCCGCTGGGGGACCCGACGCTGGTTCCGAGCGAACTCGTGACTTACCAGGCCAGCGTGAAGCACCTCTTCGACGAGCGTTGGTCGGCCCAGGTGTCGGTGTTCCATCGCGACCTCTACGGCCAGATCGGCGTGGCCAACGATGCCTACTTCTCGGGCACGTTCCGGCCGCGCTACCAGAACTCGGAATATGGCCACGCCACGGGGATCGAGCTGGCGCTTTTGGCCGGAGCTCGGAGAACTCCGGCCGCGCACTCCGTGCCGCGAGCATCGGCGATTCGACGATTCCTGACCGGCGAGTTCTCGCTCCGCTACACATTCATGAGCGCGAACGGGAGCATCTCAGGCCCCGAGGGTTGGCACTACGGCCAGCCGTTCGGCTTCCGGCCGCTGCCACTCGGCGAGCATGCGCTCGACTGGGATCGCGGGCACATGCTCGGCTTGGACGCCGTGTGGCGCGAGCCTCACGCGTTCACGTTCGCGTGGGTGACGCAGGTTGCGTCGGGTGCGCGCTGGACACCCACGGTGGCGTTCGCCGGCCCATCGAGTGGCCCGCTGGTCACGCCCGACCTCTCCGCCGTCAACTCGCGCCAGCTCCCGTGGGGCGAACGCACGGACATTGCCCTGCGCCTGGAGCCCACGTCACTCCACGGCGCCCGACTGCTCCTGGACGTGCGCAACTTGTTCGACGCGCGCGGTGACGCCGCCGTGAGCGTGTCCGGATTCCCGAACCCCGTCATCAACACCCAACGCGATGACTACGCCGGCTACCGAACGGATACGGGACACGGCGGCGGCGCCTACTGGGACCCCAGACTGAACGGCGGCGCAGGCGGCTGGGTCCCCGTGAACGACCCGCGCCTCGCCCGCCAGCCGAGGGCAGTCCGAATGGGGATCGAGATCGGGCTGTAGATCGTGACCCAGCACCGGGGAGGCTCAGGTTCCGGACCACCCCGCCAGCAAGCGGGGCGGGCAGGGCGCGATAGCTCACCGCCTTGCCACCCCACCACCCGCGAACCTAGATTCGTCCTCTTCCGCCCACTACCAGCGACTCGCCGGAGGCAGCTTGCCCATTCGCGGCATCGGTATCGACGTCTGCAAGGTCGAGCGCATCTCCGAGTCGCTCAAGCGCTTCGGCGAACGCATGGAACGCCGACTGTTCACGCCCGACGAGCTCGCCTATTGCCGCGGCTTCAAGGATCCGCTCCCCCATCTCGCCGCCCGCTTCGCCGCCAAGGAAGCCGCCAGCAAGGCGCTCGGCACCGGCATCGCCGGTGGCATCGCGTGGACGCAGATCGAGGTCGTGCAGCCCGGCGGCCGGGTGCCGACGCTGCGGCTCACCGGCGTCGCGCTCGAGCGCTTCACCGCCATGGGGGCGAAGAAGTCCCATCTCACGATCTCGCACGATGGCGGCCTCGGCGTGGCGTGCGTGGTGCTGGAGGACTGATGGCGCGGCTCCAGCGCGTGCTCATTGCGAATCGTGGCGAGATCGCCGTGCGCATCATCCGCACGCTCCGCGAGACCGGACGCACGAGCATCGCCATCTTCAGCGAGCCCGACCGCACCTCGCTGCACGTGCTCATGGCGGACGAAGCCTACCCCGTGGGTGCGGGGCCGTCGCGCGAGAGCTACCTGAACTTGGAGCGCGTGATCGAGACCGCCAGGCGTGTGCGCGCCGACGCGATTCACCCGGGTTACGGATTCTTCGCCGAGAACGAGACGTTCGCTCGTGCGTGCGCCGACGCGGGCATCGTGTTCATCGGCCCCAGTCCCGAGACGATCGCGGCGCTGGGCGACAAGCTCGCGGCTCGAAAAGCGGCGCTGGCCGCGGGCGTCCCGGTGGTGCCCGGCTCGCCGGGTCCGGTGGAGTCGCGCGATGAGGTGAAGCAGTTCGCCAAGAAGTTCGGCTACCCGCTCATGCTCAAGGCCGCGGCCGGGGGCGGCGGCAAGGGCATGCGCGTGGTGAAGAGCGACGCCGAACTGGATGCCGCGTGGGAGCTGACCCGCGGCGAGGCGAAGGCCGCGTTCGGTGACGAGCGCGTGTTCGTGGAGCGCTTCATCGAGCGCCCGCGTCACGTCGAAGCGCAGATCCTCGCCGACCACACTGGCCGCGTGGTGTTCCTGGGCGAGCGCGAGTGCTCGGTGCAACGGCGCCACCAGAAGCTGCTGGAAGAGACCCCGTGCCCAGCGTTCGACGCCAAGACGCGCGCGGCGTTCGGGGAGGCCGCGTGCCGCGTGGCGAAGCAGGTGGGCTATGTGTCGGCCGGCACGGTCGAGTTCATTTTGGATGAGCAGCGGCAGTTTTACTTCCTTGAGGTGAACACGCGGCTCCAAGTGGAGCATCCGGTGACCGAGATGGTCACGGGGCTGGACCTGGTGGCGGAGCAGTTGCGCGTGGCCGAGGGCGACGAGTTGTCGTTCGGCGATACTCCGCCCGAGCCGCGCGGCTGGGCGATCGAGGCGCGCATCATCGCCGAGGACCCGGCGCGGAACTTCATGCCGAGCGTGGGCACCATCGAGCGCGTGCGCTTTCCGCAGGGGCCCGGCGTGCGGAACGACTCCGGTATCTATCGTGGTTACGAGGTGCCGGTGCACTACGACTCGCTGCTCTCCAAGTTGATCGTGTGGGGCGCCGATCGTGAGCAGGCGCGCCGCCGGTTGGTGCGCGCGCTGGACGAGTTCGTGTTGGAGGGCCCGCACCACAACCTGGCGTTTCATGCTTGGCTCGCGCTGCACCCCGAGTTCGCCGCCGGCAACCTGTCCACGCGCTTCCTCGAGGACCACTGGCGGCCGGACGCATTGAAGCCCGGTCCCGAGGCCAGCAACGCCGCTCTCCTGGCCGCGGCGCTCCACGAGCGCGCCGAGCGGCAGCGCGTGCAGGTCGGCCAGCGCGAGGACGGCGTTGGCATGTCGGGCTGGAAGTGGGCCGGCCGTGAGCGGGGCCGCCGATGAAACTTTGGGTGACGCTCGAGGGCCGCGAGGCGGAGGTGACGTTTCGCACCGAGGGCGAGCACCTGATTCTCGAGGCCGACGGTCGTCACATCGAGGCCGACTTCGTGCGACTGCCGGACGGCGAGGTGTACTCGCTGCTGATCGACGGGCGCTCGCACGTGGTCCGCGTGGTGCCCACGGCGGAGGGCCTCGAGGTGGGCATTCGCGGCGCGGTGATCCCGGTGGAGGTGAAGCACCCGCTCGAGAAGATGCTGCAGGCGGCGGGCGGCGGACGCGTCGCTGCGCGCGGCGAAACCGTGTCGGCGCCGATGCCGGGCGTGGTGGTGGCGATACGTGTCGCCGTGGGCAATCGTGTGCAGGCGGGGCAGGCGGTGGTGGTGGTCGAGGCGATGAAGATGCAGAACGAGTTGACGGTGACGCATGATGGGGTTGTCTCGGAGGTGCTGGTCGCAGAGCGGGCGGCGGTGTCGGCGGGGCAAGTTCTGATTCGATTGGCTCCAGTTACTGCTACCGGAGGTGGTGCTTGAGCGGACGGCAGGCGAAGTCGTCGAAGACTCCGAGTAAGTCCTCGCGGGCTCGCATACCTGCCGCCGACGAACGTGCGCGGGCGAGATCGGCGGCGCGGGCTACCCCTTCCGATCTTCCCGTGCAGGCGGTCTACACTTCGGCCGACTTGCCTCGCGATCTCTCGCGTCGCACCCCTCCTCCGGGGGAGGCGCCTTATACGCGCGGCATTCATCCGGGGATGTATCGGTCTCGGGTGTGGACCATGCGGCAGTATGCGGGGTTCGGGTCGGCGCGGCAGACGAACGAACGATTCCGGTACCTGTTGGCGCAGGGGCAGACGGGGTTGTCGGTGGCGTTCGACCTGCCCACGCAGATGGGCTACGACAGCGATCACTCGCTGGCGCGTGGTGAGGTTGGACGCGTGGGCGTGGCGATCTCGTGTATCGCGGACATGGAAGAGTTGCTAGCCGAGTTGCCACTGGACCGCGTGACCACGTCCATGACCATCAACGCCACCGCGCCGCTGCTGCTGGCGTTCTACGTGGCGGTCGCGGATGCGCGCGGAACGCCGCGCGAGCAACTGGGCGGAACGGTGCAGAACGACGTCTTGAAGGAATACATCGCGCGCGGCACCTACATCTACCCGCCACGTCCCTCGTTGCGGCTGATCACCGATGTGTTCGAGTTCACCGCGGCGCACGTGCCGCAGTGGAACAGCATCTCGGTGTCGGGCTACCACATGCGCGAGGCGGGCTCGACCGCGGTGCAGGAGCTGGCGTTCACGTTGGCCAACGGCTTCACCTACCTCCAGGCGGCACGCGATCGCGGACTCGACCTCACGACCATCGCGCGACGCATGTCGTTCTTCTTCAACGCGCACAACCACCTGTTCGAGGAGGCGGCCAAGTTCCGCGCCGCGCGCAAGCTGTGGGCCGAATTGCTCACCGAGCGATTCGGCATCCGCGACGCCGAGGCGCGCAAGCTCCGCTTCCACACGCAGACGGCGGGCTCCATGCTCACAGCACAGCAGCCACTCAACAATGTCGTGCGCGTGACCGTGCAGGGCCTGGCCGCGGTGCTCGGCGGCACGCAGTCGCTGCACACGAACAGCTACGACGAAGCACTCGGACTTCCATCGCAAGAGTCGGCGCTGTTAGCGCTCCGGACTCAGCAGGTGCTGGCGCACGAAAGCGGCGCCACCGACACGGCGGACCCGCTCGCCGGGAGCTATTGGGTGGAGGCCATGACCGCCGACCTCGAGACGCGCGCCCGTGCGCTCATCGCCCAAGTGGACGCGCGCGGCGGCATGCTCGACGCCATCGCCGAGGGCTGGGTACAGGGCGAGATCCACGAGGCCGCGTATCGCTGGCAGCGTGACGTGGAGAGTGGCGAGCGCGCCGTGGTGGGCGTGAACAAGTTCAGCGACCAGGAGCCGGTGCCCGCGCCCCCGTTCCAGCACGACCCGGCCGTGGAGACGAAGCGAGCGGAGTTCCTGGCGGACTGGCGCGCCTCGCGCGACCGCGTGGCGTGCGACGCCGCACTGCTCAAGCTGGACGCCACCGCGCGTGGCACGTCGAACCTGGTGCCGCCCATCCTCGCGGCGCTCACGGCCAGGGCCACGCTCGGCGAGGTGTGCGACGCCATGCGCTCCGTGTTCGGCGTGCACCGACCGGGAGAGAGGGTATGAGCGGCGCCTCGAACTCCCCCATCACCGCGCTCTCGCACGTGGCCATCGCCGTGCGCGAGGCGGACCCGCTCGTCGATGTGCTCGTCCAGGCGCTGGGCGCCACGCGCGGTGGCGAGGAACTGCTCGACGACGGCGGCCTGCGCGTCGTGTTCGTGCACTTGGGCCCCGTCACGCTTGAACTGCTCGAGCCGCACTCGGCCGAACACACCGTGGCGAAGTTCCTCGAGACGCGCGGCCCCGGGCTTCATCATGTAAGCCTTGAGGTGAACGACCTCGTGTCGCAGCTCGCACAGGCAAAAGCCGCAGGTGCGCGGTTGATCGACGAGAGTCCGCGCCCGGGCGCCCACGGCTCGCAGGTGGCGTTCCTGCACCCCAGGAGCTTCGGGGGCGTGCTCGTGGAATTGTGCCAGGCGCGTTCGCCGGAGCGTTCGAGCTAGACGATCCCCAGTCGCCTCGCCTGGTCGTTCACGAACAGCTCGCCGGGATCCAGGCGGCGCTTGATCTCGCGGAACCGCGTCAACCGGTCACCGAGCGAGTGCGCGAACGACGCGGCGTCCACGACCTGGTCCTTGGCCGGGTAGTACGTGCCGCCGGCCTCCAGCACCAGCCGGGTGAGGTCGGCAGCCGCATCCCACAGGCGCTTCGGCTCGCGCGGCACCTTGAAGTCGAGTGCCAGCGACCAGCCGTCGAGCCCGTGCGAGAGCAGGTAGTCGTCGGCGCGGTGGCGCTTGAACACGCCCAGGTACGAGACCACGCCGCGCCGCTGGCACATCCGCAACGCTTCGGCGAACGCCTCGCGCGCGTTCGCCTCCGGCACGAACAGCTGCACCTGGATGAAGCCGGCGTCGCCGTACGACAGCCGCCAGTCGGGCACGTAGTCGAGCAGGAACGCGAATCCCGCGTGCGAATCGCGGTAGGTGCCATCCTTCCCCACGGGCTCGGGCAGCGCGACCTTCACGCTGTTCACGAACTTCATGCCGGTGTCGTTCGTGAACGGCTTGAGCAACATCCACAGTAGCGATTTGGGCACGCCCAGGACGCTGGGTGGCAGGTCCTGCTCCGAGAGCGCCAGCGTCTTCTGCCCGTTAGGGTCCTCGGCGGGCGTCAGGTGGTTCGCCACGTGCACGAGGCCGCGACCGAACGCGGGGCCGGTAGCGAAGCAGTCCACCCAGCCCACCGCATAGTCGGCGTGTGGCATGTGCTCCACGAACGTGTCGAACATCTGCGGAAGCGTCTTCGTGGCGAGCGGGCGCACGCGCAGTTCGCCGCTCTCCACGTGCTTCAATTGGAGCTTCACGCGCGTCACGGCGCCCAGCAGGCCGAGCCCGGCGATGACCGCGCGGAACAGCTCGAGGTCTCGTTCACGCGAGAGCGTCATACGCTCGCCGGCCGCGGTGAGCAGGTCCAGTTCCAGCACGTGATCGCCGAACGGGCCCACCTTGAAGCAGTTCTTGCCGTGGATGTTCATGCCAACGCAGCCACCCATGGTGGGGTACATGGTCCCGGGCACCACCGCCGGCCACCAGCCCTCGGGCAGCGTGCGACGCCACACGTCGGCGATGCTCGCTCCGCCCTCGGCCTCGACGACTCCTGTCTCGCGGTCGAACGACAGGATGCGCCGCATGCCACGACCGTCCACGGCGAGCTGGCCGGCGTTGAGCGAGGCGTCGCCGTAGCTCCGCCCCGCGCCGCGAAACGACACGGCCAGCCCCTCGGCACGGGCTTCCGCGAACACCCGGGCCAGCTCCTCCACGCTCGTCGGACACACCGAGCGCGACAGCGCGCGCACGGAACCGCCGAAGCCATCAAGCACGCGCCAGGCTGCCGAAGTGCGCAACGCGGCCATCTAGATGTTCAGCCGGCGGAACACGAACGACGGTAGGTGGCGGAGGATCATGGCCACCGGCCACCAGATGCCGGGCACGAACACGCTCGCGCTGGTGCCGCGACGCGCGGCGGCGAGGATGAGTGACGCGGCCCGTGGCGCGGACGTGAGCAGCGGCCCTTTGGGCTTCTGCTCGACCTGGTCGAGCATGGCCGTGTCCATGAACCCCGGCTTCGCGGTGACAACGTTGACGCCGTAGCGCGACACGCGGTTTCGCAGGCTTTCCATCCACGTCGTGAGCCCGGCTTTCGATGTGGAGTATGCCGGGAAGCTGCGTCGGCCGCGCTCGCCGGCGATGCTGGAGATGGCCACCAGCGAGCCGGCGCGCCTGGCCTCGAACATCGCGGCCACGGGCGCCATCCACGCCATGGCGCCGAGCAGGTTGACCTCGACCTGCGCCCGATCGCGCGCGGCGTCGTACTCGCCCTCTTGCGGCAGATGCATGATGCCCGCCGTGTACACGAGCAGGTCGAGCCCACCCAGATCCCGCACGAGTTGTTCGAGCAACGCAGGTACGTGATCGTATTGCGTGACGTCGTGCGGGTGGACGATCGCCCGCCCACGGCCCGCGGCCTCGATGGTCGCCGCCACCCTTCGGAGCTCGTCCTCGCGCCGCCCGAGCAGCGCCACGGCGCAACCGTCGGCGGCGAGTTGCCGGGCGATCTCGGCTCCCAGCCCGGAGCTGGCACCCACGACGATGGCGTGACGGAACACGAGGCTCATGCGTGGGTCTCCGGGGGCTCTGGCGCCGCGGATGGTTCCGCGTGCCGGGTCGAGTGGTTCATCGGCACGAGCGGACCTAGGCCTGCACGCCGTCCTTCAACAGGCTCCGTGCGATGACCAGGCGCTGGATCTCCGAGGTGCCCTCGTAGATCTCCATGACGCGTGCATCGCGGTAGTAGCGCTCGACGGCGTACTCCTTAACGTAGCCGTAGCCACCGTGCACCTGAACGGCCTGGTGCGTCACCCAGGTGGCGGCCTCCGTGGTGTAGAGCTTCGCCATGCTCGCCGCACGGATGAAGTCCTGCCCGGTGTCCTTGAGCCAGGCCGCGTACTGGATGAGCAACCGCGCGGCCTGTACGCGCCGCTCCATCTCGGCCAGCTTGAACTGGATGGCCTGGATCCTGGACAGCGGCTCGCCCCACGCCTTCCGCTGCTGCGCGTAGCGCACCGCTTCGTGGAACGCGGCGGTCATCACGCCGAGCGCCTGCGACGCCACACCGATACGGCCCGAGTCGAGCATGGTGAGCGCGATCTTGAACCCCTCGCCCTCACCGCCGAGCCGCTGCGCGGCAGGCACGCGCGCATCGTCGAAGCTGAGTGTCACCGTGTCGGAGCCACGCAGGCCCATCTTCTGCTCGGACTTGCCGATGGTGAGGCCGGGCGTGTCCTTCTCCACGATGAACGCTGAGATGCCCTTGGGGCCCGGCTGGCCGGTGCGCGCGAACACGAGGAACGTCCACACGTGGCGGCCATTCGTGACCCAGTTCTTCTCGCCGTTCAGCACGTAGTGCTCACCGTCCCGGCGCGCGCTGGTGGTGAGCGCCGAGGCGTCCGAGCCACAGCCCGGCTCCGATAGCGAGAACGCGGCGACCGCGCCCGACGTGAGTCTCGGCAGGTACTTCTTGCGCTGCTCCTCGGTGCCGTAGGCGTAGATGGGGTAGGCACCCACCGAGTTGTGCACCGACACCATGATGGCGAGCGACGCCGACACGCGCGCGATCTCCTCGATCACCATGGCCACCGTGCGCGCGTCGTAACCCAGCCCACCCCACTCCTCGGGCACGTTCATGCCGAACAGGCCGATCTCGGCGAGCTTCTGGATCGCCGCGGGCGGGATGGCGTCGTCGGCGTCCCACGTCGCGGCCTGCGAGGCGAACTCGCCCCGGCACAAGTCGCGGACGGCGTCGCGGATCTGGGTCTGGTCTTCGGTGAGGTCGAGGTTCATGAAGGAGTGATGTACCTGTCAGGCGGGTTGGTGCGCCGAGGTCTCGCGGAACACGGTCAGGCACAGGATGGCGATCACGCCCATCACGCCCGGCCCCGGCCCCAGCAACAGCGAGCCGACCGCGCCCAACATGACGAGCGGCCACGCGCGCCAGTCGCCGGCCCACAGTCCGGGCACGCCCGCCAGGTACGCGCCGCCGATCGCGGCCTTCATCAGGCTCGGCGCCCAGATGGGCAGGCCCAGTCGGGCCGCGATGTCCATGAACGCCCCCTGCTGGCCGATCAGCGTGAACTCCTGGCCAGCGACCCAGGGGTAGAGCCCCTGGAACACGGCGGTCGTGCCGGGATAGAGCGCGCAGGCCGTGAGGATCACCAGTGCCACGGGTCGGACGGGACGCTTCATCGGGAGATTCCTCCGTAGGACTCTATTGGATTCTCTTCGCTTCGCTCATCGCCCGCGCCTCGCTCAGCCGCGCAGCGCGTGCTCCTTCAAAACCTGTCCGGCCACGACCATCTTCTGCACTTCGGTCGTGCCTTCGTAAATTTCGCAGATGCGCGCATCGCGCCAGTAGCGCTCGACGTGATACTCGCTCATGTAACCGTAGCCGCCGTGCACCTGGATGGCGAGGTTGGCGCACTTGGTGGCCGCCTCGGACGCATGCCACTTGGCGAGCGAGGCCTCCTTGGTGTGCGGCCGGCCCTGGTCGCGCAGCCACGCCGCCTGGTACACCAGCAGCCGCGCGGTCGCCAGTTCCACGGCGCTGTCCGCGAGCATCGCGCGAACTGCGTCGAACTCGCCGATCTTCCGGTCGAACTGCGTGCGTGCGTTCGCGTAGCGCACCGACGCCTCGACCGCGGCCTGCGCGATGCCCAGCGCTTGCGCGGCGATACCGATGCGGCCGCCGCCCAGCGTGGCGAGCGCCACCGTGTAGCCCTTGTTCAACTCGCCGAGCAGGTGATCTTTCGGGATGCGCGCATTCTCGTAATAGATCTCGCGCGTGTCTGACGCATGAATGCCGAGTTTCAATTCCTTCTTGCCCTTGCGCACGCCGGGCGTATCGGCCGGCACGATGAACGCCGAGATGCCCTTGGGGCCGAGGCTCTTGTCGGTGGCCGCGTAGGTGATGAGCACGTCGGCCGGGCCGGCGTTCGTGATGAAGATCTTGGAGCCGTTCAGCACCCAGTGGTCGCCGTCCAGCACCGCCGTGGTCTGCTGGTTGGCCGCATTACTGCCGGCCTGCGGCTCGGTCAGGCAATAGGCGCCCAGCAACTCGCCCTTGGCGAGCGGCGTGAGCCAGCGCTTCTTCTGCGCGTCGTTGGCGTACTCGAGCAGCGGGTAGCACACGAGCGAGTTGTTGACCGACGCGATCACGCCGTGGCTCGCGCACACGCGCGACAACTCCTCGATGGCCACCACGTAAGCCAGGTACGACATGCCGGCCCCGCCCCACTGCTCGGGGACGAACATGCCGAGCAGGCCCAATTCCGCCATCTTCTTCGTGTTCTCGGCCGGGAACTCGTGCGTCTCGTCGATCTGTGCGGCGATGGGACGGATCTCGCTCTCGGCGAAGTCGCGCACCATCTCGCGCACACTCCGCACGTCCTCGGGGAGGTCGAAGGAGATGCCGGTCGGGGTCTGGGTCGAGAGCTCGGTCATCGACTCTGTTCAGCCTCTCTGCCGGGGAGGCGGAGGGGGAGGATTGCGCCAGTCCGGCAGGTAGGGGTCCGGAAAGGGAGGCGGGGGCAAGGCTACAGGCTGTAACGGCGTCGGCGGGGTCGGCCTGGGTTCCTGAAGACGGTTCACGTCAGACCTCCGTTCAGCGGCTACTGGAGCCGGCAAGTAACAGAATGACCCAGATCGCAACTGCTCCCAGCAGGCTGCCCAAGCGTTCCCGCTCCGCTCCGCAGATTTCGTAGCATCTCGGACTGTTGATCGATCGCGCGCTGCGTTTCGATGTACGCCAGTTCTTCGATTGTCCCCGCCATGGCTCACTCCCGTTCGGGGGCGGGTGATTCAGGTGTTGCCGTACTCGTAGAATCCGCGCCCGGTCTTCCGCCCGAGCCAGCCGGCGGCGACCATCTTGCGGAGCAGCG
Organism: uncultured bacterium; assembly: GCA_964418975.1. Taxonomy (GTDB): domain Bacteria; phylum Eisenbacteria; class RBG-16-71-46; order RBG-16-71-46; family RBG-16-71-46; genus JAIOPA01. The sequence continues at coordinate 18,931 of CAYQNV010000057.1, forward strand.
GGCACGGGCGGTACTTGGAGTCGCCCAGGCCCTCGTGCAGCACGTTCATGATGCTCAAGCAGGTGTCGAGCCCGATCAGGTCAGCCAGTTGCAGCGGCCCCATGGGGTGGTTCATGCCCAGCTTCATCACGGTGTCGATGGCTTCCTTGGTCGCCACGCCCTCCATGAGCGTGTAGCAGGCCTCGTTGATCATGGGCATCAAGATGCGGTTCGACACGAATCCCGGATAGTCGTTCACCTCGACCGGCGTCTTCCCCAGCCGGCGCGACAGCTCGTCGGTCAACGCGTAGGTGGCGTCGCTGGTGGCGAGCCCGCGGATGATCTCGACCAGCGCCATCACCGGCACCGGGTTCATGAAGTGCATGCCGATCACCTGCGCCGGCCGCTTCGTGACGGCCGCGATCTCGGTAATGGAGATGCTCGAGGTGTTGCTGGTGAGGATGGCGTTGGCGGGTGCTGTGGCGTCGAGTGTCAGGAAGATCTGGCGCTTGATCTCCATGTTCTCGGTGACGGCCTCCACCGCGAGCTGGCAGTCCTTGGCCACCTCCAGCGACGTGCCGCCGTGGATGCGAGCGAGGACGGTCTTGACCTTCGCCTCGTCCCAGCCCTGCTTCTTCGCCACGCGGTCCAGGTTCTTGCCGATCGTGCCGAGCGCGCGCTCGACGAATTCAGGTTTCGCGTCCACCAGCTCCACGTCGAAGCCGCTGGTGGCGAACACCTGCGCGATGCCGTTGCC